>JBHLPR010000023.1:0-35266 GCA_048939245.1 Promethearchaeota archaeon
CCTCCTCCTGTTAGCACGATATCATTTGATAGTTCTCGCCGTATTGTAAAATCTGTTTGTTCGATGGAGTCAATTACCGCATCAATTAAACCTTTGTCCCCGATTCCTATTAGCGAAGGGTCGAAAAGAACTTCAGGGGCTCTCCACGGTACTGTTCCCAAGGAGACGTTAATACCCTTACGTCGGTATTGCCATTCTCGGGGAGTTTTTTTGTCTTTAGGATTAGGTCGCACTTGGCAGTAGTTCCGTTTGATGTATTCGATAGCTATAGGGTCAGTTGCAATTTTTGCATAATCTGAATACCGTGCTGAATTATTTGCAGTTTCTTCATATAACCGTCGTAGTGCAGCGGTGACGTAGAGACTTCCCGTGGCCGTATCTACAACATGTTCTCGAAGTAAAAAGCCCTGATAAATCGGAGTGATCATTGAAAGCGTATGACCGATATCGACAACCATTCCGGTATGTTTTCCTAGAAAAAGGAGAGTGAGCACTTGCTGATAAGCTGCAAGGAGCTTTCGGCAGCCCAACTGATCTCGGAGTTCATCACATACATCATAAACACGATTTTGATTAACGGTTGAAAAAATAAGGAGCTGAAGTTCGGTAGCAACTCGTTGAAAACCCCCGATAGCCATCTTATCAAAGACACCAAGAATTAGCGGTTTTAAGACCGAAGCATCAGGAAGATTTCCATTTTCCATCGGAAAGAATTTTCCAATTCGAGTTGGATCCAAAGTGTTAAGGTAAGAATCTCCTGCCTTTTTTCCTTGGCTTTTCACATAAGCAGGGATTATTTTAGGTCTTGTCTTGTCGGGGTAGCCATATTTGAGAAACCCGGTGCCTAAATCAATAATCAGGGGATTTTGCATGGATTCTCCTCAGATCTTCAACAGAAGAAAGTGATTATGGTTGAGTGAGTAGTGTGGAATAAGGTAATGTTGGCTCAATGAAATTAAATGTAACTTTGGGGAGTTCGACACGTAGAATTTGGGTTAATCGGCTCATTCCTGGGATTTCAGTAGTTGTTTGAGGAAGTGCAACCAATTTAATTTTCAATTGATTAGCCTGGATTGCAAGCTCATGAGTTAGATGCCCTGTAAGATATGTATCATAACCCAGTTCCCAAGCGAGATGGAGCCACTCAGGAGTTATACCTTTCCCTGTAACCATTACGAGTTGTTCAACCTCGTCTTCTGCGTTCCCTACATAGTTAATGGATGGAATGTTCAGTCGTTTTGAGACATATTGGATGAACATCTTGAGGTTCGTCTCTTTTGGCACTTCACACACCCGGCCTAAGGGATGTAACTCACCGTGAAGAGGAACTTTGAAAACGTCATTAACTTTGAAGCCTAAGGCGTGAGCTAACACATCGTTCATTCCTCCGTCCACCATTGCCCAGTTGTAATGGGTAATATAGACTGTGATGTTGCGTTTTAACAGCTGTTGAAGAAGAAGCTGAGGCAAGCCAGTGAAAGTTTTGGCGGATGGCAGAAATGGGGAGCGATGGGCTATGAGGAGTGTAGCTTTATGTTCGTCAGCTTGCACTATTACAGGGAGCGTGATATCGACACAAACGTCTACAGTAGAAATTCGAACTCGCCGCAGTTTCGATTCATCACCGACGCCAAGAATTATTCCATCAACATCATTTTGAGGCACATATAAAGCAGGAGCCAATTTTCGTAAATTTAAAATTACCTCCCATAATGTTGTCATCGAAATTCAACCTATCGAGCGATTGTAACCACGAGTTGTTATCTAGATTTTTAGTCTTTTGTGGGGGTACCGATACCATAATTTGAAAGGCTTTATAATTCAGCTATGCTAGGCAACTCGAGGAGAAGCAGGAAAGTGCCCCGAGAGAATTCCCAAATGAACATCAGTCGTGAAGAAGCTGCTGCTGAGGTGCTTTCCCTTTGGGAAGAGCAATCACAGTCACTTCGTGGCGCCATGAGACAATTAGCTGATGACTGGGAAATTCAGGATTGGCGAATCCGAACTGCAATCCATAGTCTTGTGTTCGAAACCGCTCGGAGATTAAACACAATCGATTTCTTTCTCAACCATGTGCTTAGAAAAAGTCAAGTTACTGACTTGGATCCTTTGACAAGGAACACTCTAAGAGTTGCCTCATATCTGATTCATTACACGGATACTGCTGCGGCGCTCGCAACAAATGAGGCTGTTTCAATAATCAAGCGACAAAAAACGAAACGATTAGCAGGTCTAGTAAATGCGGTCCTACGCAAGGTCCAAAAGATAAACCGTGATAAACTTATCAAATCGTATCAAGAAAAAGACTGGCAGGAGCTCGAATATTCCGTTCCCCGATGGTTCTTCAAATACCTTAACCGTCTTCTAGGACCAGAAGAAGCGGAAGCCTTCTTATTTTCAAGTCTCCAAAACCCCTCAGTGTACATCCGCGTTAATACTCTTAATCAGAAGGCTAGTAAAACACTAAAACAGCTTGAAGGGGATCAATTTCTTTGCATCCCAACCTCAGAAGTCCCAGAGGCATTTAAAATCCAACGAGGTACGAGCCCAATAACCCAAACCGAAGCGTATGCTCAAAGCTCCATATACCTTCAGAGTCTGGCTAGTATGCTAGTTTCCCGAATATTGAGTCCAAACCCAACTGAGATTGTTATAGATTTATGTGCGGCACCTGGTAGCAAAACGTCACATCTTGCACAATTAATGGGGAACAGGGGAAGTATTCTTACTCTCGATAATATACCAAGCCGTGTCCAAGAGATGTGTCGTAACCTTCATCGATTAGGCGTGCGTAACACTCATGTGATTCTAGCCAATAGCTTCGAAGTTCCCTTCCGGGAGGGTTTCCAAGCGAAGTATCTACTCGTTGATCCGCCTTGCAGCAATACAGGTGTAATTCAGACCCGACCCGAAGTCAAATGGACGATGACCCCGAGTAAGATCCGTGTTCTAAGCAGGGTACAATCAAGCCTGCTCAATGAAGGGAGCAGGTATGTTTCGCCAGGCGGGTTTATAGTTTATTCCACGTGTTCGGTAACCTTAGATGAAAACGAGCATTTGATTCGCGATTTTCTAGATAGCAATCCCAGTTTTGAGTTAGTGCCAACGAACCCCCATCTTGGCTCAAGAGGTTTTGAAGGATTTGCACATTGCCAACGATTGTTCCCCCATCGAAATGACACGGAGGGATTCTTCATTGCAAAAATGCAACGGGTACAACGAGCGTCTAAAGGTTAGAGCCATTAGCGGTTAGATGAAAATAGGCCACATGGAAATATTCTTTGGTAGTGATAATTGTCGGAAAGGTTTGTCCTTGCTGGCTTCGATGATGAGTTGGACTAAAGTAATTACAGTCATGGACTCGGTATATCCCTGTTTCTTTGTGGACTTTTCTCGAATTGTGACTGGAAATTCGTCGGCTTCGATTTCCTTATCTCCAATCACCGCAGTAAAAGGAATCCATTGCTTACCAGCAGTTCTGACTTTCCATCCAACGGTTTTTCCACGATCATCTAATACTGCTCGTATATTTTTTGAGCGTAGCTCATCGACGATTTTACTAGCCTGCTCCTTATGTCGATCAGCAACTGGGATGACTAGGACCTGCACAGGTGAGAGCCAAATCGGCAACATGGGCAACTGTCCTTTTTGTTGGCGTTTAGCAGCACTTTCCAAGAGCCCATAAATTAAGCGTTCAAGGCTGCCAATACTGGTGTGGACAATAATACATCCAACATCTTCCCCTGCCTCATTGACATAGGTGATGCCATAGCGTTCAGCATCACTTACATCGAGTTGAACCGTGCTTAATTGTCCTGAGCCTTCAGCGGCATCCACGAATTGGAATTCATTTTTCACGTTCCAATAGTGGCTCATCTCAGGTAATAATTCAACAAGTATAGGGCGCGTCAAATCTCGAGCGAGATCGACCAGCAAATCTTTGGTCTGCTCATAATATTCTTCAACAAGACGAAAGATAAGCAAGTACTCGATGCCTAGGCCGTGAATGAGATGATCATATTGCTTCGTAATCATCGCGAATTCCTGTTTGCCTTGTTCATAGTCTGCACAGAAGCAATGAATATCAGGCATGGTGAATGCACGAAGGCGTCGGAGCCCAACGCATTCTCCACGCTTTTCTAACCGAAATGAAGGCGATAATTCAAAAACCCGGATGGGTAGTTGTCGATAAGACATTTGTACGTTTTTCATTGTGGAAAACAGGCCGAAATCTCCTGCAAACCGGAGCAGCAGTTCTTTATCTTTACTCAGTTTAATACGATAGTCTTTTTCAAGGAACTTTTCAGCTTGCTCTGCGATATCTTTCTGGCTAATCCGATACATCAGTGGAGTTTCGATTCGCATGGCACCAATCAGGTCTACAGCAATCATGTGAACATATTCTTCCAACAGCTCTTTCAACAAGGATCCTTTGGGATAATACTTGAAATGTCCAACATCGGAGGCTGGTTCATAGTCAATAAGCTCTAATTGACGCATCAGACGAATATGCGGTGGTTCTCCTTTTGCAGCACGACCAAGTTCTTCTGTCTCAATAAAGGTGCGAAGTTCACCTTTGATAGCTTCATAACTATCTAAATCGTCCAAGTCTAGAGATTTTTCAACACCTTCTGCATCGATAAGTAAATACTTAGCCAAAGCTAGCGCCATCCCATACAATTTCAGTTATACTCGGAAAATCTCGTTTCAATAGGGATAAAAGTTTCCATAAGCAACGAGAGATTCAAAAGGTGATAGCTCCATGAAGTTAAGCCTCATTCAAGAAAAAAGTCAACAAGCCAGTAAATTATGTAAAGAATTAGATTTTGATGCCTGGATGATTTGGGTCCGAGAAACTAAACAGATGGCTGACCCTGTATTATCCTTGATTTTAGGAAGTGATGTCGTATGGCAATCGGCATTTATTTTTACAAAAGCCGGGAAACGAATTGCAATTGTTGGTAATTTTGATGCTGCGGGGATTAGTCCGATAGGAGTATTTGATGAAGTCATCCCGTACACAAAGAGTATCCGTGAGAAACTTCGAGAAGAACTTGAGAAACTAAATCCAACTAAAATTGGTCTAAATTTCAGCCGTGATGATGTGGCCGCGGATGGACTCACACATGGTATGTATAACCTTCTTACCGAATACCTTGAGGGAACTCCCTATCCTAGTCGTTTTGTGAGCGCTGAACCGGTGCTAACAAAGCTCCGAAGTAGAAAAACTCCCACAGAGATTCAGCGCATTCAGAAAGCCGTAGAAATCACAGAACAAATTTATGCAGAAGCGACCAAGTTCGTCAATGTTGGGCAAAGTGAATTAGAAATCTATCATTTCTTCCACGAGCGCATGAAGGAGCATGGCGTTACTTTTGCTTGGGGTGCAGATCATAATCCCGCAGTCGATGCAGGCCCCAACAAGGAATTTGGTCATGCGGGACCTACCGAGAACCAAACCAAAGCGGGACATCTGTTACATTTTGACTTTGGTGTGCGTTACCAGGGTTATTGTTCAGACTTGCAACGCATGTTTTTCTTTGGTAAACCTTCAGAAATTCCTGAAGAAGTACAGACCGCATTCAATACAGTTCGCGACGCGATTCAACTAGCAGCTGCGTTTATCAAACCGGGTATTCGGGGATTTGAAGCCGATAGTATTGCACGAGAATTTGTTCAGACGCAAGGTTACCAAGAATACCAACACGCTCTAGGTCACCAAGTGGGTCAAGAGGCGCATGATGGGGGAACACTCCTTGGACCATTATGGGACAGATATGGTTCTAGCCCTAAAGGAATTATTGAAGCAGGTAATATATTCACCTTAGAACTTTATGTGACCACAAAAGACTATGGGCAAGTTAGCCTAGAAGAAGATGTTCTAGTAACGAAAAAGGGATGTAAATTTTTATCTAGACCACAGACAGAGCTCATATGTATCGAATAAAAAAGGACTATGGCGGGCCCGCAGGGATTTGAACCCCGGATCTCCGGATCCGCAATCCGGCGCCATATCCTACTAGGCCACGGGCCCTTCTGTATTGTAACTCTTGTAGGGTAGATGAATAACTTTTAAAGGCTTCTCCCAAAAAAAGCAAGGTTCTTTTTACAATTAAGAATTTTAAGTTCCTGCCAGGATCTTGCGCCATTCGTCAATATCTTCGAGTAGGCTCTCGCGGTGTTTGGGACTTAAATCTTGATTGATTTTATATTCTTCAAGAGTTCGTATCCAGCGTGCCCATGGGCCCATTAACCGGGGATCGTGTCCCACTAAGCGATGTGAAAGTTCCCGTCGTTTACGCATAGCCATTAAAATGTCAACCGCACGAGAAAATCGCTCAATTTCCCGTTTCATTGCATCCACTTCATCTAAGACTGGATTTGTGCCATATTGATCCGAATTTTCTGAGAACCGGTCTAGAATGGATTCTACTTCTTTAGGTGTCAGGTTTGCAGCTCGGAGAGCTTCATCAGCGACCATCATTGCTTTCTCAAGAATTGATGCGAGTACAATGACATCGTTTTGCGCGATAACGTTTGGTGACAGTTCCTTTGTCTTATTACAGTTCTGAAGAAGTTTTTCAATGGTTTTCCGATGGGCACGAACATCTTTTTCGTAAGACATGTATTTCGACCTTATTGGAGGGAAATAGAGGATGTCTGGGCGTCTACAAGAATATTAAGTAGAGGTGATATAACATTTTCTTGTTCAAACAAGAGTTATCTGTGATTTTTAAGTGAAAATTAGATAGATAAATTCAAACGGTTTCAAGAGGTATTTGGTTTAAGGTTTCAAATTCCCCTTCTTTTTTACAAATGATAGTATCGCCAACACGAACACTTTCAGCCTTGGGCATAGTGAGACCCGCTTCTATTGTGAAAACCATTCCCGGTATTATAGGGGTCTCTTCTATTGGAGAGATATGTGGAGGTTCCAGGGGTTGTAGTCCGACTCCACTTCCAAGTTGAGAATGGAGGTAGGGGAGATAACCACGATCGTCTGCAATACGTCGGATACATAACGCAATATCTCGGATTAAGGTTTCAGGGTTGAGCACGTTTTGGGCGGTTGTCACCGAATCTCGTGCACATTCGAAGATTGCCCGTTGTTTCTTGGTGGGTTTTCCAGTCAATATTGAACGTGTTAAATTGGAGCAATAATCGTTATTTACTGCAGAAATTGAAATTACTACAAACTCGGCTTTACCTATCTCGCGACGACTTGCAGGAACGAAAGGACATCCTGCACGGGGTCCTGAAGCGATCACCGTGGGATAACCGGTCTGTGTAGCACCAGCTTTGCGGAGGGTTCTTTCAACTTCTGCTGCAACTTCGATTTCTGAGATTCCTGGACGAATGAATTCGATAGCAGCACGTAACCCATTTTCAGCGATTTGAAAAGCAGTTTTGATTTTTTCAAGTTCAGCCTCATCTTTAATCATTCGTAACTCAGTCATTGATGTGGAGATATTCTTGAATCCCGCATCAGGTAATAGACGCTTAATGTCTTCAAACTGACGTGCAGATATGAAATCCAGTTCGATTCCAATATCAACAGATCGGAGATCATGTTCCTCGATGGAGGTCTGGATGGATTTTAAAAGAGGAGAAGGGTTAATATCGCTAGTTTGGGGCTGATAGGGTTGGACATTACGAAACCAAGATTCTGCTTGGGCAAAATCACATTCTCCCTGAGGTACAATCAGAAGAGGATCTTTGTCTCGGATGAGAACGGCAACAGAACTACCTAGTATCCCTGCGGGTTTGTAGCCTGTGAGATACCGGATATTGAACGGATCAAATAGGAGAATACTATTGATTTCTTCACGGGACATTATCAATTGAGCCCGATCCAAACGCATAGGTGGAACACCGCTGTATCATCCTATGAAGTGAGATTATATCTCTATCCCTTGCCCCCTATTTTCTTTCAGAATATTCGGAAGCTTCTTTATATACTGAAACTGATTCTTGTGGAAGGATAAGCTCGTGGGCCCTTGGCCTAGTATGGATAGGGCGACAGGTTCCGGACCTGTAGATCCCGCGTTCAAATCGCGGAGGGCCCGCCACTTCTATACCTATTTAGTATGTGGCTCCTGGCATATCTATAATCCTTAAAGGTCACTCCAGCAACACCTACGCACTGCCTTTGGAGGTATACACTGGTGCAAATGGCTTCACAATGCATTAGCTGCCTAATTTCACGAGCATTTCAAGAAGTCCAATTAGCAACCACTGACCTCGATATTCAATTAGAAGCAATGAACGAGGTTGTGAATATTCTGCACCTCTCCCTTAATCAGGGAGGGCGTCTGGAAAAAATCCCAGCATATGTTGGTACTCGTCGTGATCAGGCAATCCACCGTATCACAGGTTGTGCAGATCCATATGCGCAATTGAAACAGAAATCCAATGAATCGGCATTGAAGCTAATCCATCCTTTGGAAGATTTTGTTTGGAAAGCTAAAGATTCGCAACAATGTTTCCGGCGAGCCTGTATTGCCGCCTCCCTTGGCAATGTCATCGAATACGGGGTCGCGGGACATGAAATTCCATGGGAAAATATGGCGTCACTAATCACGCAGGCTGAAACTGAGTTGGCTATCGATCAAATACCACAACTTTACAAGTTAGCTCAAAAAGCGAAGCGGACTCTTTATCTGACAGATAACGCAGGAGAGGTCGTGTTTGATAAACTACTAATATCAGCACTTGCGAAACTGGGTTCTCGGGTCACTGTGGCGGTGAAAGGAGCCCCTGTGTTAAATGACGCGATGCTTGAAGATGCAAAAGTAGCGGGCTTAACAGAAATTGCAGAAATAATTACAACTGGTGGTGGTGCGGTCGGGGTCTTACCACAATGGTGTTCAGATGCATTTCTTGATACTTTTAAGGAGGTTGATTTGGTGATTGCTAAGGGGATGGGACACCATGAAAGTTTACCCGAATTTAATTTGCCTAAACCCACTGCACACCTACTCCGTACAAAATGTCAACCAATAGCCCGGTCCCTAAATGTTCCGAAGGATCGAAATATTGTGAAGCTGCTAATTGATCACAAAGGACCACTAGGTCCGCTCCAAAAGTAGAGAATATCTGTTATACTTCATCAGTACTAATGTAGTAATATTCACCACGTTGTTTCTGTTCCCGATCTAATCGACTGTCTTCTTTATTGACCCGAGGTCGGCCTGTAGCATGATCCCGCCGGAAGGTTACACCCATCTCTTTGAGAAAAATATTCATCCCTGTTCGGAGGTCAACAGGTGCGTGGCATAGCCCAGTAGTCCCTGGTTCTCCTGAAAAAACTGATATCGTATCAGCGAAGGCAGAAATCGTTACCATATCATGTTCGACTACAAAGGCAGCTTTCCCCTTATCATGGACAATAGAGCGAATGACTTTGGCAGCAGCTAACCGTTGTTCAATATCTAAAAATGCAGAAGGTTCGTCGAAAAGGTAGAGATCAGCGCTTCGGGCTAGACACGCCGCAATAGCTATACGTTGAAGTTCACCTCCACTCAGTTCGGTAATCAAGCGATCTTCTATTTTATCGAGTGATAATGGGCGAATAACTTCTGATCTGAATATACTGGTTAAAACCGAAGCACCACCGACCTCGTGCAGTGCCTCGATGACAGTCTTCTCACTTTCTGCACGGAGATACTGAGGTTTGTAGCTAACTTTGATATCAGTTTCTGGAATGGAGCCCTCATCAGGTTCCAAGTCCTGAGCAAGGAGGCGAACGAATGTCGTCTTCCCAATACCATTCGGACCGAGGACACCGATTACCTCACCCTGATGGACCTTACCAGGCATTACTTGAAGATTGAAATCCTCAAACCGTTTTACCATTGCATTATATTCGAAAAGGAGCTCAACAGTGGCCCAGAATTCTTCGGTAGGAGGTCGAGTTTCAAATCGAATTTCTTCGTTCCGAAAGCGCACATTACTATCAGGCAGAAACCCATTAAGGTAGATATTAATTCCCTCCCGAACCCCATGGGGATTCGAAACAATTCCATAGACCCCCGGTTCTCCATAAAAAATACAGACATAATCTGAAATGTAATCTGCAACGGCTAAGTCATGAACAACGCAAACGACCGTTTTGCCTTCCAAAGCCAGGGAACGTATAGCACGAGCTGTGCGAACCCGTTGATACACATCAAGATAAGAGGTGGGTTCGTCAATAAGGTAGACATCCACATCGCGAGCCATGACAGCACCAATTGCGACGCGTTGCAATTCGCCTCCACTCAGGACGGACACATCGCGATGAAGTATATTTTCGAGTTCAAGCTGTTTAGTTAGAGTAGATAGTGTTCCTCGCTCATCGGTTGACTCGAGGAGAGATTGAACCGATCCTTTGTACGCTTCGGGAATTGCGGTGACTATTTGGGGTTTATACGCAACGGTGAGTTCATTTTTAGCAGCTTTTTCAAAATAGGGTTGGAGACCAGACCCACGATAGTGGCGAATGATTTCCGACCAGTCAGGTGGTTCTTCAAAGTTTCCTAGGTTTGGCTGTAATTGGAGCGCTAGAATTTGTAACGCAGTTGATTTTCCAGTCCCATTAGCTCCAACGAGTCCAGTTACTGAGCCGGGGGCAGGAACAGGTAAGCGGAATAATTTGAAGCTATTGGGTCCGTATCGATGAGACGTATCAGTTTCCAGTTCATCGGCCAGATTAATGATGCTTAAGGCCCTAAAAGGACATTTTCGCGTACAAATTCCACAACCGGTACACAGGATTTCAACTATCCGAGGTTGGGCATCCTTTTTTTGTTCAAAGACGATGACTTCATCACCCATTCGTTGAGGAGGACAGAATCGCTGACATTCTTTTGTGCACTTGGAAGGATTACAGGCACGGGGATCTAAGACAGCGATTCGCATTAGGTATACACTCCTGATTCACCGACAACAATTCCAGTTTTTAGTGTTATGGGTATGCTAATAGATGACCTCCACCTTATTGTGAATCAAGCCATATTGCGCGGTGCCTGAGAAACTTCAGAGCATTTGCAGCTCGCTGTGGAGTGGCAAAATTTGGGATTCCAGCTGCGTTGAGAATTGGAATACCTGATTTCACAATATCCTCTGCTAGCCAACAGGTAACAAGAGGCTTCTGTGGATTGGTTTTCTGAGCCCTGACAATGCCCTTTGATATTGCTTCAATATCGGAGAACGCTGTGGGAACACACAAAAGAAGAACCATATCGACAATCGGATCCTGAAGAAGGAGTTCTGTGGTTCGCTGATAGGTTGATGGTGACCCTTCTGGTCCCAGGTCAACGGGATTATTCATCGGAGAAACGGGTGGTAGGAAGGACTCAAATTCCTGGATTAATCGTGTCGGAAAAGGTATGACGTCGAGATTTGACCTTACACAGGCATCAACAGCAAGAACCCCAGGACCACCACTATTCGTAATGATACCAACGCGCTTTCCATGAGCAAGTTTTGAAGTTGACAAAATGGAACAAGCATCAATGAACTCGTCAAGTGAAGACACTTGGAGAATCCCTGCTTGGCGAAAAGCCCCTGCATATAAAGCTTGCACGCCTGCCATTGCACCTGTATGAGACTCAATTGCCTGAGTAGCTTCTTGCGTTTCTCCGGGCTTTAAAATTATAATGGGTTTTTTTGGTGTTACCGTTTGTGCTACTGAAAGAAAGTCCCGGGCATTTTTGATGCCTTCAAGATAGCAACCAATTAATTTGGTGGGGACGTGACCACTGAGATAACGAAGGATCTCTTCGGGCCCGATATCGGTAGCATTCCCATAACTTACAAACATACTAAAGCCAAGACCGACAGCGCGAGCCATGGCAAGGATAACAGCACACATAGCGCCGCTCTGGGAGATGAATGCCAAAGGACCGGATTGTAGCCGATTTTCAAAACTCGCATAGATCCGTTCCTTGGTGGCTGCAAATCCAGCACAATTGGGTCCCAGCATTCTCATACCATATTTTGTTACACGTTTCTCGAGCTCTTTCTCTGTAGTCACATCACCTAGTTCACTAAATCCAGAGCTCATTACAATGATATTTTTGACATCTTTACGTCCACATTCATCAACTGCATCAAGCACACGGTCTTTACGTAAGACGATGATTGCTAGATCAATCTCGGTTGGAACAGCTGATATTGAAGGATATACGGAGAGTTCTAAGAGAGTCTTGAATCGGGGGTTAATGGGATAAATTAAACCTTTGAATTTCCCCAAAAGCAAGCTTCTTACAACTTGGTAGCCAATCCGGCTAGGTTTATCAGTTGCACCTATCACAGCGATGGACTTAGGTTGAAATAACGAACTTAGAGCTCTTTGTGACACAGAAGACACCACAGTTTCAGGGTGTAATCAATATTCAGCTCGTGGACAGTTATGGACAGGAATAGTCCTGAGTGTTAAAAGATTTGTTGGAAGCCAGCTAATTGATTGGATTGAACCTTTGAAGCCTTGCTAAACGAACTGAATAACCTTAGCAATCTCCCGTTGTCGAGAACGTAGGGTAACTTCGGTAATGCCTAAGGTTGTGGCAACCACTTGTTGTGAACGGGTTTCACCCAATTGCTTGGCAGCTAAGTAAATGGCTGCAGCAACATAGCCCTTTGGATCTTTTCCAGAAAGTCGTAGCTTCTGTGATGTGATTCCTAGAATTTCAATTGCTCTCTGTTCAACAGAAGCTGATAAGCCCAAAGCGTTGGCAAACCGGGGAACAATTGTAGCTAGATTTTGCTGTTTCGGTTTCAAAGCCAGCGTTTTGACTAATAGCACATAACACCGTTTAATGACCCGGTCTTCTTCACCTGAAGTTTTCAAAACACTATCTAACGTTAGCGGAAAACCGCATGTCTTTGCGGCAGCAAACACACACGCGGCAACCATTGCTTTGATGCTATGCCCTCGCAGAAGATCATGTTTGTAGGCCTTTCGATAATAAATCGCAGCAGTTTCACGGATATGTCCAGGAACACTGAGTTTTTCTGCTATTCGACGAATTTCAGTAAAAGCAATAGTAAAGTTTCGTCGACGCCAAGTCGAACGAGAGTTCCATCGCATAATCCGTTCAAGTCGACTAGCACGAGCAGCGGAAATCCCATTTCCGTTTAACCGAGTCGAAACCTTCGTTGATAGACCAAAATCCGGAAGCATCTGAGAAAGAGGTAACCCATTAGTGCTCCGTTGAGCCTTCTCTTCCGGTGTGAACGCACGGACGCCAGCACGATGATCAATCAACGCCTCTGAGAGGACCATTCCGCATCCAGTGCAAATGAGTTCACCCCGTTGGGGGTCGTGTACAATATCCTGTGACCCACATTCTTGACAGCGGGTTACATCAGAATGCTTTGTAGTGACTGCTGCATTTTTTGAATACTCTACAGTCAAGAAGCCTTTAACCTCAAAATCCAAAAGGCGTAAGCGTCTTTTTATAACTCCGCAATAATAGCACCAAAAACATCAACTAACGCTTATAAATGTAGGACTTTTTGATGATTTTGAGATACCGATGAACTGCTTTTCAAGGAGAAAAATAACTCGTCGCTAATTCTTCTTTTTAATTAGGTGCTTTCGAGTAGCTGTGATAGTAGCCCTTCTCTGATGCCAGGGAAATAGCTGTGATGTTTTGCTATCTGAACAGTGACGGTCGGAATATGTTCGTGTCGACGAGTGGTTCGAGAAATAGTATCCACTTCTGTGAGAGTCTCTGCTGTAAGAAGGCTGACGATAATAGGCGCTTCCACCGAAATATAGGTCTCCCATAAAGAAAGGGAGAAGGTCTCTTGAAGCCACGAGATAATAGATGTATGATCGGTTGCTCGCTCATCCCATGTTAACCGCATTAAGAAAGGAATACTTCCTGCTGCTCCGAGTTCAATGAGTGCACTGAACTTAATTGCTTTCCCTTCCAGGATTTCATCGATTAGCTTCCGGACCCGACGAGCAGTTAATCCGGATTGATCGGCAATATCAACAATGGACATTCGGGGGTCATCTTTTAGTGTCTTCAATACGCGAAGATGGAGTTTCGAGAAGTCCATACTGTAGCCTGGTTGGCTTAACAGTTGGTGGGTCTCGATGGTATGAACGCAGTCGAAGCTTCGAAGAAAAGCCCCAACTTCCCAGAGGTCTTGCGAATTGCGGAATTCAGCGATTAGGGCATAGTTTCCTCCGGTATAAGATGCGGCGGCGATGATTTTGTTGTTCCCGCCAAGTGTGTTAACGAACTCAGCTTCATCTTGTGAACCATCGGTTGTCAGCATGCCATACAAGAGGTTCACGCCGACCATTCCAGATGAGACTTGGAGTCTATAACCTGTAATGATTCCCGTTTCCTCGAGTTTTTTTACTCGTTTTTTGATGGCACTAGAAGAGATGGTATATTTGGTAGCAAGTTCTCGATAGGTGATCCGACAATTTTCAACAAGATCATTAAGAATGCCTTTATCAATTGCATCCAACGTTTATCATCTCGGCTTCATGAGTCTTGATGAGAAATATGACCAATTTTCCATTTTGCCTGAGATAGCATATTGGTGGTATCAATCAACCGGTCTTCAATGATAAGAAGCTGAGATTTAGCTTTTTCATAGGCTGAATGTTGGGCAATAAGTACAACACAATCAGCGTCCAACGCTTCATCAAAGGACACGGGTGTGAATCCTAACGTGGTAATTTCATTAGTAGTGAAATGGGGGTCGTGGGCTAAAACTGCTTTAGGGCTGAGTTCCTGGAGTAATTTGAGTATCCGGAGACTGGGAGCAAAACGAGTTTCCTTAACATCAGCTCTGAAGGAGATACCCAACAGGCTTATCTTTGATCCCTTAACTGATTTTTTGTGGGCGTTTAGACAGCGAATTATTAGGTCAACGGTGTGATAAGGCATACTATCGTTGATATAGCGGGCTTGTCGGAGCAGGGCTGGGTTAACACCGGTCTCTTTAGCTTTGTTAATGAGGAACCAGGGATAGACAGGGATGCAATGGCCTCCGACACCAGCACTAGGACGATGGATCATACAATGTTCACGAGTCCCCTCATTAGCTGCAGCGATAACTTCCCAGACATCAACTCCTATGGATTCACAGAGCATGGCTAGAAAGTTTGCATACCCGATATTGAGATCCCGAAACGTGCCTTCTGCAACTTTTACCAGTTCAGCGGCAAGGAGTGAGGAGGTTTGAACTACCTCACCAAAGACCGCATACACCCCAGCAGCTGCTTTGGTGCTTGCTGCATCAATGCCGCCGACGACTTTGGGGAATTTGTAAAGATTGCGAACGACACGACCAACCATAAGTCGTTCCGGGCTATGAGCGAGGCCAAAATCCTTACCAGCAACTAAGCCACTGGTGACTTCCAGAATCGGTTTGATTACCTGTTCTGTAGCGCCTGGTGGCATTGTAGTGGAAGTTATCACCAGATCGCCTTTTTGTAAGCCTTTTCCTGCCACCTCTGTTGCCCTACGAATAATTGAATAATCTTCCTGGCCTGTTGAGTTGACCAAAAGGGGCACGAGAAGGATGATGACGTCCGATTCCTCAGCTGCAGCGGTGCCATCAGTGGTTGCACGGAATTTACCGGTTTTCACCATTTTCTCAAGGAGTTCGGGAATCTTGGGTTCGCCAATAAGTGGGGATTTTCCTTGATTTATCTGTTCAACAAGTGTCTGATTCGTGCGCACGCCTACAACGTTAGCCCCTTCATTTGCGAATGCAATAGCCACTGGGAGTCCCATATTCCCGATACCGACTAAATCTACGGTAACCTCACCTTTGCGGATTGCTCGTGTAACCGCCGCTGCTGATTTCCCATATACTTTAACCATCCGGGCAACCTCGCGCACTATGCAAAGCAATCCCGCACTTAAGCATTATTGTTAACAAACTTTTCATGCGGGAGTAAAAAAGCAGGGTATTAGGTTCTTTTTAGACTGAGCTTGTCAGTAAGAAATGCCATAATCATCGGTATGATGTGATTGAGACGTCGGGTCCAGAAATGATTCGCTCCTTTAATGATTCGAAGATATTTGTCTTGTATTTGCAGTAGGGCATAGATGGTCTCTGCTTCAACAATGTTGACAGCATCATCATTTTGCCCGTGAAGCACGTAAGTGGGACAAGGGACGTATCGAATCGCGTCCTTGATGAGTTCGGATTCCAAATCTGTGATACGAAGTGGTGCACTGATGGTGACCAATGCTGCAGGTGTTGCATCCATTGCTGCCGCTAGACTCATACTTCCTCCGAAGCTGTAGCCCAAAAGTGCAATACGCGAATCATCAGTATGTCTGTGGTTGCGAAGGTAATTTACTGCAGCGATTGTGTCTTGAATTTCACCGATTCCTTGTCCGAAGTAGCCTTGACTTTTTCCTACCCCCCGATAGTTAAATCGGAGTGTATTGAACCCTTTTGCGACTGCAGCTTCTTGAATTGCAATGATACGACTGTCGTCCATAGAACCTCCAAATAGAGGATGTGGGTGACAGAGCACTAATCCAGGCTGATTCGATCTTTTTGTTAATGTTAAAAGCCCTTCCAGAGAGAGTTGCGGAGTTGCGATGAAAATTTCTTGTTCTTTTGCTCTGATAGATTTTTTGTCCTCCTGTGAACCGAACACTCTAAGGCACTTCTCCTGAAGTCATAGGCTGCCATGCATTCGGAGTTATCTCGCCCTTTTAAACCTGCGTGCCATGCGTCCTTACTTTGAATCAATTCTGAGGTGATTTTGAATACGCAACTGCGCCATATTATTAAGGTCTGATTCGCAGGAGCGCATGTCGGAGGAAATTCTGGGTTGAAAAAATCAACACTTTACCATGAGCAGCTTGGGTTGAAAGTTATTGACAGCCATTCTCATTATCTCTCTTATGCAACCTTTCAGTCATGGCAAGTGAGCTCAAAGACGATTAAACGCCGCATCCGCACCCGTACTGATATGAAAGAAGTTGATCCCCCAAAAGTGGATGAAGATTTTGCTTTTCGGTGGATTAATGAAATGGATCGATACGGAATTGCCCGAATCGGTATGATGGTGGGTCCTGAATCGTGGCAGGAATTCGCAGAGGCTCTCAGAAGGTTTCCTGATCGGTTTTACGGTTATGCTAATATCAACCCACTTTTACCAGATGCCGAGGAACAAGCACATTACGTCATTCGTGAACTTGGCTTCCATGGATACAAACTCTACCCTGTCCTGCACAACTTTCATACCTATGACAAAGAAGCATACACAATTTACCAGATCGCTGACGAACATAATGTTCCAGTGCTTCATCACTTTGGAATTTCAATTGGGGCAGGAGTCAATCTGCGATACGGCAACCCGCTAGACTTGCAGCCAGCCGCTCGAGATTTTCCAAACGTTAACTTTGGCATTGCACACCTGGGTGCAGGAATGTTTCGAGAAACGTTATTGCTCTTCTATCAGCAAGACAACATTTACGTTGATACTTCAGGGTCGAATATCTGGATGCGGTATATTCCCTATCCCTCAGATTTGAAAGGGGTTATGGAAAAAGTGCTTGAAGCTGGAGGACCAGAACGTATTATCTTTGGTACGGATAGCTCAATGTTCCCACGTGGATTTCGATACGATATCCTTGAAAAGCAATTACGTACTCTAAAGGGGCTCAAAGTGTCTGATGAGGATCTACGCAGGATTTTCTCCGAGAACATCCTCTCGATTATGGGTGAGAAATGACACTATTCATCATGTTCCTTTTCTGGGTGCTTTTCTTTTGGCTGTTGGCGTTTCAAGGGCTTCTTAGTATCGATGCTGTAGATTGCTTTTATGTAAAGAAGTCCATCACATCGTGGACAAGGACCGATTTCTCGGAAGATATGGTCACCTGATTCTAATGGTCCTTCAGTTTCAACGCCGCATTTATCGCAGGCAACTAGGCGTCGAACTTCTGGGAATTCGAGTTTTGCTGGTGCCCGAGTTCGACGATAGATGAGAACTAGAAAAAGGGCAAGAAGAGCAATGCCTACCCCCCAAAGAATTAGATTGAACGGCGGACCGTATAGAAAACCCCAAACCAAAAAGACGAATATTAGTGTAATAAGGCAGGCCCACCAAAAGCGTTGGCCTGGACTTCCTACAGTTAATTCAGGGCCAGGTTCACCAGTATCCTGATTTTGTTTCATTTTGAGAGCACCCAAGGAGTATATCATGATTTCTGGTCTAAATCCAGTTATTTTTATTTCGACGAATACCCTGAAACTTGGATTTTATTTTTTAGGTTTGCGCATGCGTTGTATGAAGGAGAGGGTCTCTTCGATTTCCCGTTCCCGCGCTTCGATAAGGGGCCACATGCTCAAACCGATGCTTTCGCCAGAAATTTCTGCGAATAAATCAATGAAAAGTCCCACCTGATATGCGTACATATTTGAAACCGTTTGCGAGGGGCGTCCATGCTTGATGTGGAATTCGACTAATGCATAATCACTCCACCGACGGTAGACTTCGTTCTTCCATAGTGTCGCAGCATCAAGTGGAAAGTGCATTAAGGCATTCTTCTTGCCAACATTGGGGAAAAGAAATGGGGCTTGAAATGGATGTAAAACATTCCATTCAATATGCAGTAAATCCTGGGTTTTGAGCGGATGTAACTTACATGGTAGCATCCAGTTATCTCGGCGAACTTCAGCTGTGGTAAGATCGTAGGAATGCCATTTTTTAGGCACGTGCAACGCGATTGGAGAATCAGCGCTTCGCAGATTATCTACATGACTAATCCGACGGTCGCTAGGAACTTCTTGATAATGATAGCTGCCTCCGAACGCCTTTGTCATATAATCTGCCATGGGGTTGAAGTCAGCAGGGGTGATCTGCAAACCTGAGCTATCCCAATTAATGAAAGAGCGGATGATGTGACCGGGGCGTTTACCTTTGAGAATTGGTCGAGCCCCATAATCAGCATTGAATGTGATGAGGAGGGGCTCATAGTTTTTACCGTCCTTTCGGACAATAACATAGACCGGCTCGTAATCATACAGGTGGCGTGGAAGCAATTGAATCGGCCAATAAGCAAAATATTGGATGCAATGCACGTTCTTATCTGCCGGGTCCCGACTAACCCGATATTTAATTACACAAGTGGGTGTATCTTCGGTCGGAAAGATCGTCGCGAATAGGGATTGGAGATACTCTTTAAATTGCGTCGAATAATCGCTTCGAAGACGTTGACGAATCTTGGCCAATACCCCGTACATTTCCCTATCCCATGGAACATCACTTTCGGGGAGTTCGACTCCTAAAATTGCGAGCTTTGCCCCATTTAGATTATTTGGGAATTCACCGAGACAAAAAAGGAAAAGTGTATCTGCGATTCCTGCAAAGTCATCCCCTTGAACACGCCTCCTAAATGCCGCCAATCTTCCTCCAGGTGGCTTCAAACCGAGATTCTTTGCAATATCATTTTTTTCTTCTTCGATAATTCGTTTATCGGTAAATAGTTTAGGACAAAATTGTTGAGCGAGGCGGTGTTCTTCCGCGGTTGGCGTATTTAGAGCGGGTTTAAAACCAGCCAAGGGAAATGCCTTTTTCCAGCGGTTAAGTATTTCTTCGGATAATTTCATGATTGGAATCTCCGAGATCTCCAGCCGTGAATAGCATGGAAACAAGTTATTATCTACTTTTGGGTCACCTTTAACCGATTCTTGACTGATATAGAGAAGATTTTATTTTAACTTATATCGATAACAGAATCTGTGAATGATATCACTATCGAACGGATAAATCCCAGCGCTGATGTTCCAGACCTTGTATCGCTTAACCGTAAAGATACAGAAACAAGTGAAATCATCAAACCCGATGAATGGCAGCACCTTTCACGCATGGAACGTTGGCAACAGGGAGGCCCATGGCTTGATAGGCAAACGCTAGTTTTGCATTTATCTGTAATGGAAGAAGCCGGAGGCATCGTTTTAATAGCACGAACCCCAAAGCTACTTGTTGGTGAACTGGAACTTCTTTTTGAAACCTCAGCTAGAAAGACGCGGCAAGCTTTTATTACATGGATGGTTGTTCACCCTGGATTTCGTCATCAGGGAATAGGAACTCAGCTGATTGACTTTGCAGCCCAAATAACTAAAGAACAAGGCTGCAAACGGCTCTTTACAACAGCTGAAAATCCTAGCGCAGTACAATTTTTCGAAGCAAATGACTTCCAGATGGTTAACCAAGAGGCACAATTCCTCAAAACCTTGAAACCCTTTCGCAAACCGCCATCCACAGGAATTCAACAGATATCGTTGCAATGGAAAGACCGGAAACATACACCTATGGGGTTTGTGCCCAGTATCGGAATTAACTATACTTCAGAATATATTTGGAGTTACCTGAGAGCCACTGATCATTTATACAACATGTTAGCAGTCGATGTTCCTCGACCACAATTATGGTTATTACGTCAAAAGGAGAAGGAAGCCTTAACCGTAGATTATCCATTTCTGCGGATATGGTTGGCTGAATCAAACGCTAAAGACTTGGACTTCCTTAAATCTGTATTTGATATCACCGAGTATCTCAGTTGGAAAAATGGTGTCACCCAACTTTCTGTCTTTTCACACCAAAATCAGTACGAGTTCCTGAAAGAACAAGGATACCAGTTAAAACACGAACGCCCATTCCTATCCTTGTCATTATAACTATTCAGAGTGAATGATACGCCCATTTGCCATGCGATATTGATGTTCAGAAGCGGACAGTACAGCATTCTGATGGCTAACAACGATTATTTGTTGGAACGTTCGTGATAATTCGTCTTGTAGCAACCGAATAATGTTATCACGCCGTTGAATATCTGACCCTCCAAACGGTTCATCCAGCAAAAGAAACTGAGGCGCAGTACCTCGACCTTGGGGGAGGAGTGCAATCGCAAAGCCGAGACGTAACGCAAGGAGAAACTGATCTTCGGTTCCACCACTATACAAGTCTGCTTGGACATATTCGCCAGCCTCCGAAGAATATACTTTCAGGCTATAGTCTTCACTCAGCTTCGGAAACCGGTACTTACCATCCGTAATTGTGGCCAAAAGGCGCTCCATAACATTTACAACACGAGGGCGGACCTGTTCACGTCCCCGCTCTGCGACTTCACGAAGAAGGTCGATGATTAACTGACCGGTTTTGATATTCTCATTCAATGTGGCGATTTCACGTTCTTTTGCTGAATATTCTTCAACCACACTTTCATTTTCTTTCAAAAGGGAAGCTAATTCCTCTAATCGCTCAGTTGTCGTTGTTCGATTTGCTTGTAAGCGAACCTTCTTTTCGCGCTTTTCCCTCACTTGTTGCTCAAGTTCCTCATATAACTCAGCTGAATATTTTCCCAGCGCCTCTGAAAGAGTAGGAAAGGTTAAGGTTGATAGTTTTTCGTTCAATTCTGTAATTTCAGATTCAGTTTGTGCTAAATCCTCTTCTGATTCTGCCATTTCAGCTAGCTGTTCTTCTATCGACTCTAATTGCTCTATTAGTGAATTTGCGCCAGCCTTGAGCTCCATTAATTTCCGATCCACTTCCCTCACAGCGACTTGCAAAGCTTCGCTATCAGATGCACCCGGCATTTCAATGCCTTCGAGCATAGAGGAAGAAACTTGATTTAACTGCGAATGGAGTTGTTGAGAAACACCGTCTATCTCTTCAGATAGGATAGATTTTCGTTGTATTTGATCTTGTAGTTGGCTTTGTTGTTCTTCTCTAACCCGATATTGGGCAACTTGTTCACCTAGCGATTCTTCACGTGTCATAAGTTGATCTAGTTCAGGAAGTGCTTTACTGTAAATGAAATAGATCCTGGCCAGATAGAGTAAGAAGGGAATCGCGGCCACAACGAGAATTATCCCGAAAAGAGGATTAAAGAAAAGGATACTTAGTCCTGCGGCTAATAATCCAATGGAGGGAATGTAAAGCATCGGAGAGAAAATCTGTTTCTGACTAGCTTCGACCTTTTGGCGTTGAGCCTTAACATATTCAAATTCAGCAAGAATATCCTCCATTGGTTCTAATTCGTCCAGTTGCGCTTCCAGTCTGGTGATGTGTTCATCCACCATCTGTTGTTCATCAATTTTGGTTCGTAGTTGATCTGAAGTGGTTCGTAAATTTTGGACCTTTTCAATCTCAATTGGTAAATATTCAAGTTGTTTTTGTTGCTTTTTAAGCCGTTTTTGTTGGGATTGGAGTTTGGAAGTACTTGCCAATTGTTTGGTTAGTCGATCCTTTGTTTCGATTTGGTGCTGTATTTCTCGTTGGAGTTCTTCTTGTCTATCTTGGATTTCCTTATAGGCCTTGACGGCCGTATAGTTTTTCTCAGTTTGAGCAAGAGATTGACTCACTTGTTTAAGTTGCTCTTCAAGCTGAGTAAGCACTTGTTGCTTGGCTTTGTGCTCCTCCGCATGTTTCAGAAAGTCTTCTTTACGATGTTTGAGCTGTTCTAGCGTTTTTTGTTCGGGTTCTATGGTCTTCTTTAATGGGCGGAGGTCTGAAAGAAGTTTATCATCAGCCCGTGTAAAGCACTCGCGTCCCATCATGGCATTGATAACATGCCGTCGTTCCATCTTTGGCATCTGGGCTAATCGATCTAGATCTTTCTGAAGGACAATATTGCTTGCGAGCAGGTCGCTGAGTGCAATTCCATTCAGTAGACTACTGATTTCTTTGTCGACGTTTGTGACACCGGTAGCAATTCGGGTGGATTGCCCCGATGCTCCAAGTTTATGTAATGACGCTTGGGTGGGGCGTTTCCGATTTATTCGTCGAGTGATTCGATAGTTGGTTCCATCAATTTCAAAGTGGAGCTGTACTAGTGATTCATTGGCGTCATAATTGATGAGTCGGTCTTTTTGTCCCAGTGGAGCCTTGTGTGTACGCCCAAAGAACGCAAAGAGAATTGCTTCAAATATGCTGGATTTCCCGGATTCGTTGGGTCCACTGACTGCGAGAATGCCTTGGGGAAAGGTGATGTCCACATCAAGATGTTTGAAATCCCGAGTCATTATTTGGCGAAGAACCACCATCCTTACCAACCTCCGGATTCTTCAAGGAGTGCAAGTCCTTGCTCTAAGGCATTTTGAAGAAGTTTCTTCATTTCAGGGTCTTTTTCCCGTTTAATCCGTTCCAGCACGTATTCGCGGTATTCGGTCGTCGGTGATTTCAAATCAGTATCAGTAGCGAGAAATTCAGGATCTGGACTGATATATTCGAGCTCATCAATGATTTCTGTCGAAAAACATTTCGCGAATCCGTGACGCACGACTTCAGCCCGTCGATATTGTTCTGCGGATTTTATGGTCATAACGCCCTTCAATCGGAACCGCAGGATGAGTTGGGGGTTACGAAGACGGGTGATTTCCTTGATGAGCAGCTGATTGATGTTTGCATCCTTAGGTATTGTAACAGCAATAGTTTTCATAGCCCGGGTCTCTATGGGAATATGTTTGAGGATTTGAACGCCATCCGTGTCAACCTCTAACCAGACAAACCCTTTCTTTTGCCCCTCTTCAGTGAAGGTAACATGTTCAGTACTTCCTGGGGTACAGATGGTAGTGTTACCTGCCCTTTGTTTTTGGAATTCATGGTTATGACCTGCTGCAAGATAGGTAAGATTTTTCGGAACGGATTTGAGCAAAATATCCGGCTCATGGGGAAAGGTTCCCCGTAGCCCTTCCACATTATAGTGGGCGAGAAGTAGATTCACATCACCTTTCCCGGGGATTGATAATTGGTGAAGAGGATCTTCGGAGGGGAGAAGTGTGGGATTGAATGAAATTCCAGAGATTTCGATTTCCATGTTTTTAATAGCAAGAGATTGAGTTTGGATGCGTTCCCAATCCTGGAAGAAATTGACGAATCCGGCTCGTGCATATTCAAGTAAGGGAGCCACTCCGTGTCGACGTGCCCGAGGAACATCATGATTACCGCTTATGATATAGATTGGGATCTGTTTTTCATAGAGTTTGCGAAAAGCGTCCATCACATGTGCTCGGACGGGGTTGCGGGGATTGAGTCCATCAAATAAATCGCCTGAATGGAGGAAAAGATCAGGTTTCTTTTCGAGGGCGTATTCAATCACTGTGTCAAAGGATTTGAGAAAATCTTTCTTGCGTTCATAGCGTCGTGCCTGGAATTTCACAGCGGGAATATCTAGGTGGGTGTCTGATGTGTGCAGAATCGTGATTGGCACCGGTAATCAAACCTCGGAGAAGGATCCTTTGAGTTTTGTTTCTTCTTTGCGGTCTTTCTTAAGCTTTTGATCTATTCCAACTGCTTTTCGTGCTTGTTTGAGTTTTGCCACCACGTCAATGTCAGCTCCGCCTTCTTTTGTGAGGCGTGAACGGACTTTGATCATCACAGGTGTTCGTGTGATATCGCCTACTACAACAGCTTCTCCAACGTTGAGACCAGGAAGGTCATTTATGAGGTCTTCACTTAGTCGTTCTGAGGATTGGGCAATGGCGTTCTGATCTCGGGGATTTGTAATTTTGAGGACAATTTGACTGTTGCACTGGCTAAGGCTATCAGGATGGATGCGCCCAGGTCGTTGGCTGATGAGGAGTAAGAAGACACCAAATTTTCGTCCTTCTTGGGCGATTCTTCGGATTATAGAGGCGGAATAGGTGAAGACTTCGGGTGGGACAAAATTATGGGCTTCTTCTACTACAACGAATACTGGATAGGCAAATTCATCGGTTACGACCGCTTCGAAAACATCTCGAAGCAGCCGGCTGACGATATAGTCGGTGCTTCGGTTGCCGAGTCCTGAGAGGTCCATTACTGCAGCATGGTAGGGCCTTATGATTTTTGTCACAGGTACCCCACTTCTCGAGAACACGCGAAGGCGCCTTAGGCGATTGACATATTTGACTGCGTTTCGTGCACCAGCACGAGTATCTTTGCTTATCTGTTCATCTTCGGCAACTGTATTCAATTCCTTAACGATATCTTCCATGAGATAAACGATGTTCCGTTCTTTCAAACGATTCAATGCCGCTTCTAGTCCGGCCCGAATGATTGTAAAACTCTCCCCGATTCCACAAATGCCACAAAGTTCATCAAAATCTAAATCAGCTAATCGAACTGTATATTCTTCAACTTGGCCAATATCCTTTTTACTATAACGACCGGTGCTTTCAGGATTTTGAAAGACAGTAACATGTTCTGAGAAAGTATGGCTAGTCCCTTTTTCGGTTTGACTCAGAAATACATAGTCAGCGTGAGGGTCGATGACAATGACTGTGGCACCCCGTTTCATTAACTCTTCGATGAGCACTCCTGTAAGATAGCTTTTACCTGCCCCTGTTTGAGCTAGAATCGCTACATGCCGTCGGAATCCATTGATTCGGATGTTGACCGGGATTTGTGGTCGAGAGATAAGATTACCGATGTAAAGACTTGCATCATTGGGGTAGGCGTAAAATTGTGCGAGTAGATGATTTGGTGCGATGTATATGGGGTTTCCAGGCGTCACTGCGCGGCGGGGAAGTAGTATACGTGGAGGATGCCCTTTCTTCGTTGGAGTAAGGTATCCTAGAACTCGTGCAACACCCCAAGTTTTTACATCATCGATGTGGGCTTCTTTGATTCGCGTGATTGCATCATAATCGAGATCGCGACGCAAAGCGAGGCTTTGAGAGGTGATGCGTTCAACCTGTGCAAGGACTTTAACGGGTTTGAGAACGCCATCGACGAGTTCTTCGGATTGAACGGTAAGATATTCAAATTTGGGGGGATAGCGTTTCCGTTCACTCGCAAAGTAAAATTCGGTGGCTTTGGCTTCTTCGACGATGAAGCCTACGGGTTGATCTTCTTGGGTATTAGGCACGACGGACCCTCCTTTCACGGCGTTTGGGTATTAATGGGATTTTCAATTCTTTTTCGATTAATGGTTCATATAATGTTCTCACATCCCTCGTGGGCAATCGGGCTTCTTGGTCAGCGTTCACCAGATAAGCATTATACAATTCTAATCCACCATATTCACCACGTAATATCCTCAAAATCTCGATTACTCGAGCCGGGGGAGGGTCAAGCAAGCGCGAGGAAGATATTTGAGATATTCGTGTTGGGAGCCCCGCATTAAATGCAGGTAAATCGATACGCAGAGGGGTGTCATTGTAAGCGAATTTCGTACAGAATGTCACGAACGTGGGAATTTGGAAGACATTTTGCATAACCGGAACGGCCCATTTTTCAAATTCGTCTTCATGATCATAGTCATTATACGCGTTCACAAAGCGTCGTCTTACGTATGCCGCGGGGTCTTTGGATTCGTATTTGAAGAGCGGAACATCGGGGTACGGCTCAATTGGTGTAGTATATCCCGCAGTTTCTGTCCAGGCTTGAATAAGGGAAAAATCAGGGCGAGGTCGGCGAAGCTCATAAAGGAGGTCCCAGATTAACTCAGATTGCTTATTGCTGAGGGGGAGTGCTTTAAGGATGGATCTTGTAGAAATGGACTGCTTCTTCTCAATATTAAATAATTGAGCGAGTTGGTCTAACTCGTCTGGCTTGAGAGCGGGAGTAAGTTCCTGTAATATTTTATTCTTTACCGATTCCAATAAAATGCGGGTGAGATGCCGAGCAACAGAATCCTTGCTGATTCCAAGAATCAAAATTTTACGTTTCCGACATTCCTCGAGGAGCCGCATGAAGGTTTGCATATAGCGTAGATAGAGGTCTCTTTCCCCGGGGTAATTGAATGCGATTGGTACATGGGTTATACGACCATACAAGGAACCGTCCAATAGAATCAAATCTACATCCGAAGCTTCTTGTACTGCTTCCAGCGCTACTTGGTGTTCTATATGTTCGGATCGGATGCTCGCGAGGTCGATGAGTTGTTCTCGCGGAGAAGCAATCATGTGAGCATTTGAGGAGACTTTACGGTATGTTGATCCCCACGAAGTGATGGCACTTGCTCGGCAAATATACATAAAGGAACCTGAGGCATACTCCCGAGTTGAACGACCACTGTCTACCGCAATCACTTGTAGTTCGGGTTTTTTCTCAGAAGGAAGCTCGCGCCATTCTCTTTGAAAAGCCGTTTTTAAGAACCCATCGAGATCTGTAGATTCTTCACCGGTGAGTCGACGACGAAACGCGTCGCGTTTTTCTTGTAACTCGGAGAGGAATAGATCGAGAAAATGTGGCATGATACCTTCGCCCCACTATCTGAGTCACAGATGCCGGATTTGCGCCTTTAAACCTAACCCACAGGAGGTGATAAGTTAATAGAACCTAATTAGACCCTGCGATTGTTAAAGATGAACCCTAAAGTCATCCAAAATTGCTTTGGAAGCAATCCCAGCTTTAAAGAGCAATAAAAAAATCCAAAATATGATCTAACTCTCAAAAAACAAGAAAAGATCGGGAATCAGCGTTTCCAGCTGAGTTCATACATTTCAACGAAACTATAAAGGGTAGTAATTGGTAACAGAATACAATCACTAAAACGGGTGATTCATTATAATGCAGTTAGTAGAATTAATTTTCTCCGCTATCGTCTTCATCATCGTTTGGCTATTTGGATCACTGATTCTCTGGTTAGCAGGAAAACTCGTTTCAGGTTATAACGCAAAATTCACTGATGCTCTAGCGATTTCTCTACTCGGCGCAATCATTAACTGGGTAGTATCATGGGTTATGGATAACTTCGTGGCCTCACTCCTTGCTCCCTTAGGGTTGGTTGGCATGATTATCGGTTTAGTAGTTCCATTGCTTACCGTCTTGATAGTGTATATACTACTTATCATGCACTTCTTCGATACTGGGTTTCTTGGAGCCTTGGCTGTAGGAATACTCTACTTGATTTTCATGATCATCATTTTGATCGTTCTTGGTATTTTTGCAGTCATCATAATAGGCCTGCTATTATTGATATTTCCGTAAAACGGTGAAGGGAACGCAGTGATTGGCTTCCCTTCTTCTCTTCTTTTTTTGAAATCCTAGTAGTTGTAGATTTTCTCAGGGTTATTTGGTGCCGAGAATCCAAAAGATTGGAGTATAGATGAAATCAGGCAAGATCCAATCAATGCCTTTTCTTTTAAGCAAGGCAGCCTCTGAGACAATTTCTGCCTGCATTGATTCGGAATCAAAAGTCCAAGACATTATGCCAAATTGAATCTTATCAAAGTTCAATGTTTCGAGTTCACCCGAGAGATGACCTCCTGTATATGGATCAGCACCTAGTCGTGTTAAAACAGTTACAATGGGATAAGGTGGTTTAGATTGAATTCCTGAATTGCTTTCAAAGATTTCGATTCGTCCAGCATAATCCGGCTCAATACAAGCTAGACTTCCGTGGGTGAGAAGGACAGCATAGGTTTCTTTGAGTGCTTGTTTTCGGTTCGAAATCCACATTAGAGTGAAATGGCTGAAGGCAAAATCAGCGATAAGGGTGCGAAAGGGCAGCGCTGTGGCATCTGCGAGTAAAAAGTGGAGGACCTCATTTTGTTTATAGTGATTCACAGCGTGCGCAAGCAAATCCGGATTGATATCAAAGCCAATCACAGTGCTCCGAGCTACTAGGTGAGTCAGCTCGTTAGAGATCACTCCTGTTCCGCAGCCGATGTCGATGCATATAGGGGCGAGCGTCCAGTTGGTTTGTTGGTAGAAGAAGTGCCGTGTAGGGGCGGTTCGTTGAGCTTGATCACAGAGAAATCGCGACGTATAGGGTTGCACGGGTTTGTGCCTCCCGTTATCTGTCAGGGAACCAAGTATTTAGTGGAGATAATTAACCACCGACATTGTGGTGGCAACAGACTTGCTTATATTCGGTGAAGAGCGGACAGCCTCCACCACACTCTTTGAGGAGCTCGCAGGACAGGCATTCGTCTGCGAGTTTGGTATGCCCTCGAAGTGCGAGAGCTGTTGGATGAGTCCAGATTGTGTCCCAGGAATCAGTCAGAATATTTCCCAAAGGTTCGAAATAACTCTGGCAGGGAAGAACATCGCCGTTTGGCTCAATTGCTAAGCTAGAATAAGCTGCACTACAGCGTCGGGGACCCAGCCCGTATTCGGTCGGATCGAAATGGCAGTACATTGTGGGACTGTACCAGATCAAGCGGATCTCATGTTCAGCAGCTTCCGCTAGAACGTCAGTGATGATTTCGTCAAGGTCTTCTTCAGGGATTGCTTGTTCATCTGCTACTTCTTTTCCGCTGCCGGAGTAAATGAGTCCATTCATGGCAAATTGCGTTTGCCCGAGCTTAGCAAGAAAAGCCACAGTTTCAGTGATGGTGGGACGATTAAGCTGAGTTAAGGTAGTATTAGTGATTGTATAGATGTCAGTATCAATGAATCGTTTAAGCCCGGCGAGAGTTTCTTTCCAGGCACCTTTGAATCCGACCATCTGGTCGTGAATTTCAGGAAGATGTGATTCGAAGGTGATTTGTACATAATCTATACCTGCATTGACCAGAGCATCAACGAGGGGTTGGGTCAGTCGTCGGCCATTGGTTACAAGTCCTGCAATGATTCCGATGTCTTCAGCGTATTGCACTAATTCTACTAAGTCGTCTCGGAGGGTGGGTTCCCCACCAGTAAACGTTACATGGGGAATGGCTTGGTGCAATAGAGTGTCAAGGACTTTCTTCCATTTCTGAGTTTCGAGTTCGTGGGTCGCATCCCATCCGCGTCGTTTCGGGGGAACGTAACAATGAGGACAGGTATTGTTGCACCGGTAGGTGAGAGCTAGATCCACTCGGTAGGGAGCTGGAGGTTCATGGGAAAATGGTTCTACTTCTCCAAAATCAAAGGTTTCTATCGGAGAGACGTCGGGTTGTGCAACGAATGAGAGAATCTTGTCTTTTAATTCAGTGTAGTGTGTACGGATCGTGTCAGGTTTTACGCCCCGATACTTTGTACGGATGATTTCTATGATTTCGTCGACGGATTTTCCTTCTACGGCGGCAATTGCATAATCATAACCACTTTCATTAAGAAAGAGGAGACGAGAGGCATCAACGACAATAGTGCCACCCTTAGGATCTTTTCGGAGATGAAACCGGTGCCCTTCAAGTTCACCTTTACCAAATAGAATTTTGCTGTTTTTTGTTTCCATGGATACTGCTCCTGACGCATATAGTGTGTTCTTCATCAGACCATCAACAAAAGTCTATCGAAGAGAAAACGATTACCCTAAATTGAACCTGTTGAAGTGATTTATCTGCAGAGTCGGAAGGCTTTTCGGGGAAATAGATTAAACAGATTACGACGGAAGTCGTTGATAACGATGTCAAAGATCAAAGAAATTGAGCAATTAGCCCGTATTTCTAATTTGGGGCCGATTGCTCGACGCTACTTCGCTATGAACGCGTTTGATGGCACCCTTACTGTTTTAGGAATCATTTTAGCCTCACATTTTGCGATGCATTTCGATGCGCGAGCAATTATAGCGGCGGGGATCGGAGCCTGCTTGGCTATGATGTTTTCAGGGCTAGCAGGCACTTATCTTGCCGAAAAAGCAGAACGAGAACGAGAACTTCGAGAAATGGAAAACGCCATGCTCAGAAAACTCGACCAGACACTCTATAAACGAGCCTCACGGTTTGCCATCGTTATTTCATCTTTTGTCGACGGATTCGCTCCCTTCATCACCGGTCTCGCTTTGTTAATTCCCTTTTTCTTCGTAGAGTTTAACCCAGCATTATGGTATATTGGTGTGATCGTATCTGTGATAACGGGGTTTATTCTATTATTCCTGTTAGGGATTTTTCTTGGCCGAGTATCGGAGCAGAACCAATGGCTTTATGGTCTACAGACTCTAGCGTCAGGTCTTGGTACAGCGGCAGCAATCATTATCCTTGAACTCGTCTTAGCAATTTAAAGAGATTTTAGATGGACATCGGGAGTGCTAACCCGTTTTGCCTCTTGAGAAATTCGTGAAATTGTCTTACATATGGAATAGCATTTTCAAAATCCATTAGGCTGTGACTATCTGAACCAACAAAAAATTGAGCACCAGCTTGGACTAATTCTTCAATAAGATCTTTTGAGGGATGCGTTCGTCTCCAGGGACGATTGAGTCCACTTAGATTGATTTCGATTAATATACCGTTCTTCTGACATTGTTTTCCAAGTTCAAGGGTTCGTTGGCGCCAAAGTTCGAGTAGTTTGATGTTTGGATGGAAAAGGGGGACAAAGCGCATTACGCCATCGATATGCGCAATTCCGTCGAATAGCTGGGATTCAATTGCGCCACCAACTTCGTCAAAGTACCGGTGCACGCATTCTGATAGCCCAATCCGATTTATTAGCAGCTCTAGTTCTTCTTTAACTGTGACGGCTAGCCTATCGATGGTGTGAACGGTACCGATTAGATAATCGAAGTCTTTCCGATATCGATCACAGAATTCAGCAACAGCGGAAGATTGGTCAGAGTAGAAATCGACTTCCAGCCCTAAGGATGTGTGGGGGTACCGTTTGTGGACTTGGTCAAAAGTTTCGAGCAAATCTGGTAAGTTATCATGATTGAGGAACCCTTGTCGGTGAAAAAAAGCTAGTTCGAGATGATCTAAAAATCCGATGTGAATAGATGAGTGTTCTGCTACTTGTGCGTAAGCATCTAAAGGTGTAGAAGAATCAGGGCTGAATTGAGTGTGAATATGCAAATCATAGACAGAGGGTTGTTCGGACACCAACTGAGCCACATTGTGTGAGTTTCTTGGGGGCAGAATATTGTTGGTCTTTGATTTAATAGTCATACCCTTTGTGTTCGTAGGTATGATTGATGACCACTTTCTTCCTCACTTTGATAATTTATATATTGGAGAAGGCGAGGAGAAGAGAGGTTATTCGCACTTGACGTTGTCGCCTTCCACTAATGAACCGGTCTTAGTGACTGGGGGAACTGGTTTTATCGGATCACACTTGGCAAAACGGCTTGTCGGAGAAGGGTATAAGGTCATTCTATTCGATAAGACACCTAATTACGCTCGAATTAGAGGAATTAGGGACAAGGTAACCGTAGTAAAAGGTGATGTTGCTGATTCGGGAAGCATCATCAGCGTGTTGAAAGAACATGACATTAAACATATCTTTCATACTGCTGCGGCGTTATCAGTGGAAGCTGAACAAGATTGTGATAAAGCGTATGCGTGTAATGTATCAGGCACATATAATATCCTTGAAGCAGGACGGGCACACCAGATTCAGCGGCTTGTGTTCCTGAGTAGTCTTGCCGTGTTTGGAGCCAATACACCCTTTCCCTTTCATGAAACAAGTTTCCGAGACCCCGGGAGTTTTTATGGAGTGAGTAAGGCCTTTGGGGAAATGCTGGGTAATTACTATCATTTGCGACATGAGTTTGATTTTCGGGGAGTACGGTTTGCCGTAGTTATTGGCCCTGGTCGCCGAGGAGCTGGAGCTACGGTAACTTACTCTAGTTTTATTGAAAGTGTGGCACTCGGAAAACCAGGGATTATCGATATTCCTGAGAGTACTATACTCCCAATAATCTATGTAGAGGATGCAGCCGATTTTCTGATGGCGCTTTGGAAAGCTCCAAAACTATCACGCCGATTATTCATTGCCGGCGGTGTTCCGATTCCTATTAAGGACTTGATAGCAGCGGTGAAGACCCATATTCCTGAAGCCGAAGTCAGGTTTGAGCTTGATCCGGATGCCGAGCGTGTAGCTCAAACGTGGTCTTTTCTTACTACCCTCCTTGTGCAACAAGGCAAAGAAACGCTGTATCGGGAAATTGAAGATATCGGGTGGAAGCTGCAATTTGACTCCGTGTCAGATATCGTTAAACATTTCATCAAATTTGTACAAGCGCATAAAGAAATCTATTCAGAATTTTAGTGGAGATGTAAAGATTGACTAAAATCAAGCGAACAGCAGTGCTTGGTGCAGGCGCTATGGGTCATGGTATAGCTCAAGTCTTTGCCCAAGCGGGATGTGATGTGAGGCTGTATGATATTGATTCCGCAGTTTTGTGTCAAGCGAAGGAGCATGTTAACACAAATTTGCTTTTATTAGCTTCTTACCGGATTATCCCTCGCGAGTCAATTCCTTTCACTCTTGCACGCATTGACCCAGTATCAGATTTTGATGTTGCGGTCTCTAAAGCCGACTTGATTCTAGAAGCGGTGCCTGAGCGGCTAGATCTTAAACGTGATGTATTTGCTAAAGTAGAAGCAGCGTGCACTAAAAAGGCTATTCTGACATCGACTACCTCTGTAATTCGTGTTGGTGAAATTGCTGAAGCACTCCAGAACCCGGAACGACTAGTTGGTACACATTGGATGAACCCCCCTTACATCCTCCCCTTAGTAGAAATCATTCGAGCGCCCAAAACTGCTGAAACCGCTTTAAACCAAGTGAAGGATTTCTTAGAGCAAGAATGTGGAAAACGTACGGTAACCTGCAATGATGCCCCAGGATTTATTGTTAATCGGCTTGCAGGAGCAGTTTTAACCGAGGCAGCCCTTCTCATAGAAAAAGGCATTGCCACACATGAAGAAATTGATCAAGCCTGGAAAGAGCATTTAGGCCCTGTATTCTTACAGTACGGTCCTTTTGGAAACCTAGACTATATTGGGCTAGATGTCATCGTTCTTGCAGCGAAGTATTTGGCATGGGCCCTAAACGATACGCAATACGAGTTGCCTAAGTGGCTAGAGGATACAGTTCACCAAGGGCATTTGGGAATAAAGACAGGAAAAGGCATCTACGAATATCCAGATCAATCCCCTGAAGAGCTTCGACAAAAACGGGCGGAGGACCTTCTTGTGTTACTCCAGAAGATTGGCTTACTATCAGAATCGATGTAGATTAGTAATCCCGCTTTGTTGTGAAGATTTGAGATAACATGGTCATGTACTTTCTTGAGACGCGAACATCTAACACATAGGGTTGACCGGATTCTGTGGCGCGTTTGAGTGCAGGTTGGATTTCAGCAGGTTTTGTGACGAGTTCGCCATTGGCTCCTAAACCTTTAGCCAGTTTATCTAATCGGGCCTGCTCATTGAGAAAGGTTCCACAGGATGCCTGCTCTTCTGAGCGCGTTTTGAGGAGTCGGGTATGATATACGAGCCCCCAGGCACAATCGTTGTTGACAATTGCAACAACCGGAATATTGTGACGGACCGCGGTATCTAATTCACTGACATTGAATAAGAAGCTCCCATCGCCAGAGATAAGATAGACGGGGGTTTCAGGTCGAGCGAGCTTTGCAGCGAGGCTAATTGGTAATCCTGCGCCAAGATGACCGAGTGGTCCCTGTGACCCTATGATTTGACCGGGATAATTGGCGCGGAGATACAAGTAGGCCCATGCAGTTGTATCGCCTCCATCTAAGACGAATAGACTATCTGGTGTAGCAAATTCACGGATTTCTCGCATGAGACGCTGTGGCTTGATTGGCGTTTCATCTGAATCTGCATCTTTTTCAAGAACAGCAAACAGTTGTTCCCAAGCAGCCCGGGATTGTTTCGCGAAGCTTCCGGCAGCACGCTTTTTGGTTAATTCCCTTGCTGTGTGTAGCATCTGTTGTAATACTGCCTTTGCATCACCAAGTATCCCCACGGCAACAGGACGGTTTTTTCCGATAGCGTCGGCTACGATATCGACATGAATGAACTTTGCATCTTCTGAATAGAAAGAGGGGTCGCGTCCGAATCCTAAGAATTCGTCAAGCCGTGCCCCGATTGTGAGGATCACATCTGCTTGTCGTGTGAAAGGATTAGCGATAGCATTGCCTATTGAGAGAGGATGATTTTGGGGGAAACAACCGGTTCCTAAATACTCGGCTGCTACGGGAGTTCCAAAGAACTCTGCGAATTTGACCAAGTCTTTACAGGCTTGAGACCAGTATACACCGCTTCCTGCAATGATCACTGGTCGTTCGGCTTTGGATAAAAGCGTAACCGCTTTCTTTACTAGATTAGGGTCGCCAAGGAGGCGTCCAGTTGGGCGATATTGGGAGGGCTTTAATGGTGTTGCATCACTTGTTTTAGTAGGAGAAGCTATGATGTCCTTGGGAATATCAAGGAGCACGGGAGCCATTCGTCCAGTAAGGGCGGCTTTAAACGCGGTTCGAAGATATTCAGCTATCCGATGTGGAAAAAGGCATCGTCGTGTCCATTTGGTCACAGAAGAAACAAGAGCCTTCAAATCGAGGTCCTCAAAGGCATCCATATCTGCTAATTTGTGTGGGATACTTGAAGTGATGGCTACCACGGGGCTACCCATCTGATAGGCTTGTGCAAGGGCAGGAACAGCATTTACGATTCCTGGTCCCATTGGAAG
>JBHLPR010000108.1:0-3575 GCA_048939245.1 Promethearchaeota archaeon
TTCTTTTCCCACTAATTGTAGCAATGGGCTGTGATATGTTCGACTCTGCAGCTTACGCGCTCTTCGCAAAACAAGATCGTATTTTATCCTCGGAAGGAACATACCGACTTAAAGAACTCCAAGATGATTTTTGCACCTGCCCAACTTGTTCGCAATACACGATTTCTGAAATGAAACAGCTTGAGAAGAAGGAACGGGTTCAAGTTTTAGCAGAGCACAATTTGCACATTTGTCAAATTGAAATCAAACGAATTAAACGTGCAATTCGAGAAGGGCGTCTGTGGCGAATGGTTGAAAGTAGACTTGCTAATCACCCTGCTTTAGTAGATGCCATGAACAGACTTGGACACTACCAGACGCTCTTTGAGCAATTCTCACCTGTTACAAAAAAGAGAGCACTCTATATAACAAGTTCCTGGTCGCTTTTTCAACCTGAAATCTATCGACACAAAAAACGTATTAGAAAATATTGTCCACCAATACCAAAGCGGAATACTCTACTTCTGTATCCATCTTTCTCAAATGGCCCATATCATTCTACCAAAGAGTACAAACGCTTTAGGACCGAATATCAAAACATATCACCCGATTCTCTCCAATCGTTCGACACGGTATTCATTTCTCCGGTATTTGGGCTAATCCCACTTGAATTGACCAACTATTATCCGCTAGCACAAAATGTGGTTCCCAAGTCCGATTTATTCGAATTCGCTTCAAGAGTCATTGAAGAGTTACAGGTTTTCCTTTCAGAAAATCCGCAGTATATTCGGATTTTTGGCATCTTTGGTCAATCAGCTAACTGGAAATTCTTCACACGAAAATGTAGACAAATGCTCCAAGAACTAGAAAAGCAATTTATGCTCTCAACTACAGACTTCAGTAAAAAATCTCTGAAATCAATAATCTCAAAGATTGTCAGAGTCACTTTGGATTCAAAACATTAGTCTTAAGAGAGTGGTGCCGCGTCGGGGATTTTCTCCAACCAGAATAACCCAAAAGGATTCGAACCCCGGTCCTAAGGTCGAGAGCCTCAGATGATTGACCTGGCTACACTAACGCGGCTTTGAAGAATGAGTTCTAGCATCGGTTTTTTAAACTTTCGACTTATGTGATACGAAAAGTTCCATTCACTTTCAAACCTACAAAATCCTAATAGCCTACCAAAAATATCGCGATATCGCTATAATTAACTGGAGGACAAACCTTGGGTAAAGTTAGAACTGTACTAGTAAAGCGCTTATCAAGAGAACTTGTGGAAAGGTATCCAGATAGCTTCTCTACCGATTTTGATCAAAATAAAGAAGTCGTAGATGAACTTCTCACCAATACCACCAAACGACTGCGAAATCGAATCGCCGGATACGTTACGCGCTTAATGACACTTCGCCAAGACGAAGATGTCATAATAGCTTGAATAAATTAATTGCCAAATAGTGTAGATTGACTTCTCCAATGAAATTGGAACGAGCTAATAGAGGCTTCATCGATGGGAGTAATTATCGAGACTCCACAATTACGAATGGAAATCAAGTTCCTTTCAGTTGAATCCCTTTTTACTCACGAAGAAACAATACCTACAGCACTTAACCAACTCAAAAACGAACTTGTTGAAGAACAAGTTCTAAAACACCCAATCATCGTAGATGCCGAAACACATGTCGTTCTAGATGGTATGCATCGGGTCGCTGCCCTAAAAAGTCTAGATTGTAATATCGTACCAGTATGTCTTGTTGACTATCAGAATCCAGCTATAGAGTTGTACGCTTGGTATCGGGAATTTAATGGACAGTTACCCATTAAGAGCCTATTAGACAAACTTGATTTCACAATAAAATACGATCAAGTCCAAATATCTCCGATACGCGCTCAAGAGATGGTCAATCAACGATCTGCAATCGCCGCTCTCGTAAATAGGAATACTGTATTCATATTGGCTTCACACTCCTCATTAACTATCAAAGAAGTTTATGACAAAGTTGCTGTAATTGAAACCGTTGCAAAGGAACTTGGATATAGCATAACCTATAGTACAGAAGACGATGCGCTCCAGAGTCTTCAATCTGAAAAGCGGCTAATTTTGATTGTTCCCTCATTAAAGAAAAAAGAAGTAATCGAAAATGCATTAAAACGGATACTCTTTGTACATAAAACAACACGCCATGTAGTACCAGCACGACCCCTATTCACAAATGTGCCTCTCTCCTGGCTGAAAACAACTGATATTAAGGAAGCGAATCAACAGCTAAATGCCCATCTCAATAATAAACAAATCATTAAGAAAGATCCTGGTTCCATTATCGATGGTCGGCGATATGAAGAACGGGCGTATCTATTTTCAGATTGAACACAAAAAATCTCGTTACGTTTTACGTCAATTCTCCAAATGAAATACGCTGACGAGTGCTTGAAAATTCAATGGTAATCACAAGTTATGACCTTATGTACTATTTCTCACTCTAATTTCTGATAATCAATGCCACCTATATCGATAGGAAATTATGCATCGCAACTCATAGAAGGTTTAAGAAAACGAAATATCGATTTTGTTTTATCTGAAGATGTCCTTGGATGCGACATCACAGAAATTTACATTACAGAAGCAAACCAGCTACTTATATTCCCTACAAAAAATTTTGACACCATTACGATTCAATGGCTATTACGAGTAAGAACCCCATTGAAGGTTAGAATTACAATTTTTTCCTCATATGTATCGAAAATCAAACTTCTATTGTTGAATGCTATTGATACCCTTAAACAGGAAGGTCTGACAATTCCTAATTTCGATCAAGCAGTATCTGTTCAGGATTTAACTGGCAAGAATATACAGCATTTTCTAGACTCTCTTGAAAACTGGGCAGTTCTAAAATCGAATGGAAGACCACTTCCAAAGAAAAGAACATCCTTTCCTCCATCTACTTCTAAGATCAAAGAAAATCATAGTTCACTTGCTCAAAAACTGGAAGACTTGCATGTCCATCTACGAAATGCAATCAAAACCTATTGGACTGAACGATATTTCGCTAGATACCTGAATATTCCTCCGAAAGAAATACAAGAACTCGCCAGTCGAATTGGAATCCAACGAGAAGTATGTGGAACTGACACACTGTATTTCTTTGATAGGAAGAAGGGTCTAGGGACATATTTCGAGCATATTGTCAAGGCAATCTTGAATGAATTAAACCTGAAATATCAAGAGACATCACAATATGGCTTCTTTTTACCTAATCTTCATCTTACACTCCATTTCTTTGACGGTGAGAAAGAACAACCAAAAATCCTAGCCAGCGAAGGTGTCCAAAATCGTGATTTAATTGTAATTGCTCCAGAAGCATTAACAAGGAATATTAGGAGATTTCGAAACAACTTCTTTCGGGTTTTACCACTAAATCAGGAAAAAATAAAGGGCGCGCTCATAAGGATTATCCGAAAAAGAATAGATTATATTCCCGCATATTCGTCGGGGCTAATTAACTAAAAACAGCTTGTTCTTAACGAATGGCGTAGGACATAAAGTTTAAATCTCATCTTCCTGAAGCCTAATCGCGCTGTGGGGACTTACTATGATTAAT
>JBHLPR010000109.1:0-3542 GCA_048939245.1 Promethearchaeota archaeon
GCCTGAAAGCGTAGAACAGCGGTGGCGAGGAATTCACCTAGGGGTTTAAGTTCTGTTTTTTGGTCAGCCATGACAAGAAAAATGATTTGATTCTCTCCTCCCACTAATATGAGAAAATGGCGTTCTCCATCGAGAATGACGTGATTCATGGGCCCTGAATCTGTTTGTCCGATGACAACCTGGGCAGAATGTGCTAGAGCAGCAGCATTTCCGGCGAGAAGGTGTGGGTTTATCCCGACAGGCATTCGATGCTCGATTAGCAAACCTTCTTGGCTGATTATTGCCCATCCTTTAATCCCATGGTGCTGTTCGAGCTCCGCGATAATTTCACGGAGGATTTCCTCGTGATTTGCATCATGGACTGTAGTTCTCGCCATGTCAGCTTACATCTCGAACCTCAGATAGACTACTAACGCGCCAAGGGGTGTCTTAAAAGTATTGGGAAATATGTCAAAATACCGAGATTTGTTGCGAAAAGCACATCTGGAAGAGGGGTAGACATAAAACCTCAACTACCCAACACTTCTCAATCTGCTCAGTAGTCGGGAGTGATTATAAACATGACAGACACGGGACAATTTGACTTATGGACTTGGGAAAAGTGCAAAGACACGATTCGCTCTTTACCAGGTCGTCTAGGCTTCCCCCAAGAGGACAAGCTCCGCTTTCTTGACCTCGAGATCAGCCTTGAGGACGGCACTGTTACCGATCTTACTCTCAATAAACCATTTGATCCTAAAATCGAATACATCTTTTTCCTACTGAACCAATATTCCAAGGCGAAAGAAATCCCTCTCACCAATGACCACATTAACTTCAAACAAATATCAGGTGGGCGCGTATATGCATCAGTATTTGAAGACCGTGCCGTGAAACCTATTGAAAAACATCTTGCTGATACCCCCAAATTATTCGAAGCTGCAGCAAAACAGCTCAAGGGACGTTCTGCCAATATAGGAGACGTAGCATACACGATTTCAGCACTACCCTTAGTTCCATACACATATGTCCTATGGAGGGGTGACGATGAATTTCCTGCCCGTACCAAATTATTCTTCGATGGTTCTGCTGGTAGTTATCTTGATGCTGAATCGCATACGCATCTTGCTTCTCTTACAACCTATCGCTTATTAGCAATCGCTAAAACGCTCTAGTGGTGCCTGTTAAAACAGAATCGTCTTCTGTTGATTTTTTGTATAATGTTGCTTTTAAGGGTATATACATATTATAATAGTAATTATTATTCTGTCAGAGTAAGGCTGTATTTTCCATATTGCCCCAAGCTATATATGTTATGCAGTATTGTGTATATACAAGAGGGATTAAGTATGAGTTCACCCTTGGTCAAATCGCAAACCAGCACTATCCCTGGGTTACCTGACCACACCTTCAGGTTAGTCAAGATAATCGAGACACGGAAAGACAAGAATAAACGAGATGTTCACTATCTCACCGTCTTTATGGAAACCTTGGTCGAGGGTCGAGTCACTAGAAAGAAAATAGCTTCCTTGACCCTTTCAGCTGATCAATCAGATGCTCCCACGCTTTCTTGGCAAGCATACATGGAACAAGATCTTTAGCTGAACCAGCCTTCACCAGGCCTCCTACTCTTTTAATGAAGATACGTTTACTAACGATAAAAGAGTCATTTGAAGTGGGGTAAAATTTCTTTACTCGCTAACTCCATTGAAATCCGTTTCTTCGGTCCAATCGGTGAGCCGAAGACAAACTGGGTGATTCCCACTTTCTGCAGGGCTCGTATTTTCTCCGTGCATTCATCTGGGGTTCCACGTATGCAAAATGCCTCCAGCATCTCATCAGTAACAGCACCAAAGGCTGCTGGAAAATCGCCTTTACCAAGTCCCTTGGTAATAGGTTCTACTGATTCGGGGGAAATTCCATGGCGTTCTAAGACAACTGGTGGAGAGCCAGCTACAATGAACGCAACGACGGGTGTAGCTGCTTTTGTAGCTTTTTCCATTTTCCGATCGACAGACACACTTGCATATGCGGCGATATCAACTTCTGATGATTTTCGTTTCGCTTCATTGATGCCTTTTTTAATTTGCTTGACAGCAAATTTAAAATCAACGGGATGTGAAGCGTTCACCAATACTCCTTGTCCCATGGATCCCGCGAGTTGAAGCATTTTCGGACCTTGAGCACCTATATAGATTGGTAAATCCCCAGTCTTTTCAAATGCAACGTTCGCCTTTTCGACGGTGAATACAGCCCCCTTGAAATTCGTGATCTTTCCTGTATCGAAGATGGTTCGGAAAATTTGTGTACTCTCTTTCACTGCAGTAAGTGGTTTTATTCGTTCAATTCCTAACAAATTCAGGGTAATCTTGTCACCAGCACCAATACCTAGGACTGTCCTGCCGCCAGAAAGATTGTCTAAGGACATCAAAGTTGAAGCGGTTTGTACAGGATTAATCAAATACGGATTAGTCACACCGGGTCCGATTTTAATCAAATCGGTATAATTAGCCAATAGACTAAGAATCACATACACAGAACGATTATTGAAATGGTCCGTTATCCAACAGAAATCGAATCCATATTTTTCAGCAAGAATACCTAGTGCGGTGGTTTGCCAATACGTCTCTTGAGGAACGAATTCTACCGCAAAGTGTAAATTCGATGCCATAAGAACTACTCCGAATCATAGAATTAATTAACATTCCCAGTTTTCGGATAAAAAATGAAAGGTTATATTTCCAGTAAGGGAAAAATCGTCACAAAAGCTACATTTTTATAAATCCTAACGTGGAGTCTTGCTTCCGGAGGTTATCACCTGTCAACCATTTTAGACGCCGGTGTCAGTTTAGCAATATTCGTCATCACATTTCTATTTGGACTACAACTCTTCATCGAGTTTCTCCGCAAACCCGAACAAGATCGTTCTCTCATGTTTTATGCAGTTATGATGCTTTTCTTCTTCGCGTTAGCATATCTTACAGTGGGGCTACGTGCCCTACTTGTGATTCCTAACGCTACTCCTGTCATGCTTCAAGGCTGGTCAGTGCAATGGGGCTTGTATCTCGCGGTAGCTGGATTTTTCATGGTCTTATGGGCAATCCGCACTTTTAACAAAGAATATTTTGCGGGACGCTCGGCTTGGGGTGCTTTGATTCCAATTAGCGGACTAGGTGGTTTTGCTGCACTAATATTCCTCAGCGCCCTCACACATTCCGAATCAGTAGTCCATGGATTTGTCACTTGGCTTGCACCAAATCTTACAACTTATTATGGGCTTGGGTTCACAATCTTTGCTATAGTCTATGCAATCTTCTATCTAGGTCTTGTTCCTCTCATCACGCTATGGCTTTACATGCGCACGCGACGTGGATTGGGACAAAAAGTCTTCATTAAAGATCTATTGATTTTAGTGGGTCTTTTAATCATCCTAGTGACAATTCTCATCGATTTCGGACTCCTATTCATCACGCCAGTTATCATCCCTGTCATCGCAGTTCGTGTAGTAACGGCAGTCGGGTTCATCCTAGTTTGGTTTGGATACCGACTAGCTAATTTCATCT
>JBHLPR010000074.1:0-10475 GCA_048939245.1 Promethearchaeota archaeon
GGGATTTTGCCATTCTTGTTCGGTACTTCCGATTTCAACAAACAGGACCGGGGTGGATTCGATAAACGGGCCGTGATGGGTCGCTTCTAATCCACACGCCCAATCAGTGAATCCCAAGCGTTCACTTTCAGATAGAAGAGTTTGTAACGCAATTTTCATCGCAGAGGGAGGTGCAATGCATAAGGTTGATGGTTTTCCCCCCAAGTCAGCCTCTGCCCAGTTTCCAGGTATATGAGTTAGGAGAGCCGGTTGGAAGGCAGCAGATTTGTGTCGTGAAGCAAATATGAAGAGGTCTGCAGAAAACTGGTTGTCAAGGTTATCTGCATGAATACTATCTTTTTCGATGGTGACCACAGATAGTTGATCCAGTTGGTAAATTGGGTAGGTATCATAGGTTTCGTCGGTTTCAGTAAAAGGGTATATGTTGAGGAGTTGGCGTTTGATGTGTTGGGCTGCGAGGTCTTTTTGCGAACAGAAGCATATCACAGACACAGTATTTGGCCTCAAAGAGGGTTAGAGAAGCATGGCGAGGACAGCTTTTTCGGTGTGAAGCCGGTTTTCTGCTTGGTCCCAAACGACACTGTGGGGCCCTTCAATAACTCCATCAGTGATTTCTTCATCCCGATGAGCTGGAAGACAATGCATGACAATACTGTGGGGGGCGGCACGGTCTACTAGGGCTTCGTTGACTTGGAAATCGGGGAGGAAGGCAGTAAGCCGTTTCTTGCGCTCTTTATCTTGCCCCATAGAAACGAAAACATCGGTGTAGATAACATCAGCATCTTCAACAGCAGCTTTGGGGTCATTGCTGACTTCGACCTGACCCATATTTTCAGCTGCTCGATCTCGAGAGAGCTTTGTGACTTTGGAGTTAGGCTCATATCCAGGTGGTGTCGCCACGGTGACTTCACAACCCATGGTGGCGCCCCCGAGCATTAGGGAATGACACACATTGTTGCCATCACCGACGTAGACGAGTTTGAGTCCATCCAGTTCATGAAGTTTTTCACGTATTGTCAGAAGGTCAGCCAACCCTTGGCAGGGATGATACATCGGGGTTAGTGCATTAATGACTGGAATAGTGCTATACTTGGCAAGTTCGACCACATGCTCATGGCTGGTAGCTCGAATAACAATTCCATGAAGATAGCGGCTAAGGACACGAGCTGTGTCGGCAATTGGTTCACCGCGGCTCAGTTGTAATTCCTGTGAGCTCAGAAAGAGTGGATCACCAGATAATTCGTTAATGGCTACTTCAAAGCTAACACGGGTTCGTGTAGAAGGACGTTCAAAGACCATTCCCACCGATTGTCCAACTAGGCTTGTGCCTAATTCGTTACGATACCGGAGTCGCTTCAAATCCGCTGATGTATCAAGTAGGAGCTGAATTTCTTCCCGTGTGAAATCTTTCAAGCTTAACAGATGACGGCCTTTCAGTTCCATTTTTCTCACGCAGAGTGAAGTAATCGAATGAACTTGCCTGCACTGCTACTTTTTAGCCTTTGCGTCAGTTGATGGTAGACAGAAAATTAGTCGATTGGTGCGATTTTTTCAGCAAACCATTGGGGATTGAAGACTTCGAGGTCGGGATATTCTTGACCCACACCAACAAAGATAATCGGTTTCCCAGTAGCAATGACAATTGAGAGCGCCGCTCCCCCTTTAGCATCCGCATCCACTTTGGTCAGTATTGCGGCGTCAATTCCAATTTTTTCATTGAATGTTTTTGCTTGTTCGATCGCATCGTTTCCAGCGAGAGCGTCGCCTACAAAAATGACCAGATCAGGGTCTGCGACTCGGTGGATTTTCTGAAGTTCAGCCATAAGGTTCTTGTCGGTTTGCATTCGCCCAGCAGTGTCGATTAACACCACGTTGATGCCACGGGCTCGGGCATGACTGATTGCATCGTAACCAACCGAAGCCGAATCCGAACCATAGGGTCGACTGATAACTCGGACTTTTAGACGATCGCCGTGTGTTTGGAGTTGTTCTGCACTTCCCGCACGGAAAGTGTCCCCACATGCAAGAACGACTGAGTAGCCCTTCTTTTGAAAAAGGTAGGTTAATTTGGCAATGGTTGTGGTTTTCCCGGTTCCGTTGACACCTAGGAACATGATTGTAAGTGGTTCTCCTTCTTTTTTGCGCTGCTCTAAAAGTGCAAACAGGTCAACAGGTTCTTTGGGTGTCAGTGTATCAAGGATTGCTTGGTAGAGGACTTCGCGAATAAGACCCTTTTTGCTTTGTAGAAGTCCCAGTTGTTCGCCTTCCAAGGTTTCTTTTAAGCGCTCACTGATTTTTTCAGTGGCCTCGTAAGCTACATCATTTTCTAAAAGAGCCATTTGGAGGTCTGTATAGGCATCGTCAAGATTCTTTTCGCTAATCGTTTTGTGGGTAACCTTCTGGACGAACCCATCCACTGCCTTGCGAAGTTTTTCAAACACCTCGAGTTCCCCAAGTACTACTCATTTCAGTCGGTTTTTTGTGATTGCTGTTGAGTGCTTTCTATGAGCTGATTTAGTTGTGACCGATACTCTTCGATTCGTGATTGGGTGTTCTGGATTTGTTCTTGTTGTCGTTGGGCAATATCTGTAAGTTGTTTTTGTTGCTCTTCGAATCGTTTGAGGGCTTGGTCCACCGTCCGTTCGGCAGCGAAGCCAGCACCAAAGGAGGTTACCACATGTTTGGGATCAATCAGTTTAACGTAAAGGTGAACTCCAGAGCCGATATTGACCATGATTTCGTCGCCGACTTTGTGGTTCTTTAATTCTTGGACCGCGGTGGTGGTTTCAGCCAGGCGTTGCATCTGAACCTCAATCATCTGGAGATTGCTTTGCCCCCGAGCAATTTCATCTTCGAGGGCTTGAACAGACATAATTAATTGTTGAGCAAGTTGCTCGGGATTGGGTGGTGTTTGCGTCATAATCGTTCATCTCCTAAGGCGATGCTGGAAAGACTCATCACGTTTTAGTCAATTCCGCTCAGTTTTCGGATAAGAGGTTTTTCGGATTCTTCAGGTGGAATAACTACGATATTCTCAATGTTGATTGCCGCGCGTTTCACTCGATGAAAAGACCCTAAAAGGGAATAGAGTTGTTCTCGGGCGTTTTCTTCCGTTAGTGCCCGTATTTCTTGAGAAAAGCGGTAGTTGCGTTTATCGCGAATATAGGTTCCATCTAAGCGGAAAATTTGCACTGACATATTTACCAGCCTCGTGGAGGTGTGCAGTCAACCATCGAATAGTCAGGTCTATTTTAACTCTTTCCACAGATAAGAGGACTCTTAGAAGAAGGCTTCTGTGATACGCATCAGTTCGGGTCCGGTTGTCTCAAACCCGGCAGCAGCGGCTTGGAAAGTTGCCAAAAGCCCAATTGATACATAGGGGACCCCACAATTGATTGTCCCGATTTCCGATTCAACAGAGAAGAAGGAAGCTAACCAGTCAAGTTCTTCCTCGGAGATATCAGTGTGCGCTAATAATCCCTTGTTGGTAACGACACAATATGACCCAACTAGATCTGAACCCGCAAGGGTTTTTGCTTCGACTTCAACGCCCAAGGTGTCACGAATGACCTTGAGATCGGTTTTTGAGAATTCGGTGCTGACCAAAGCAGCGTGATCATTGGTGAGGATGAGGTTGCCTAATGCGGTGAGTTTGGATTTCATGGGGATGATTGGTATGTTCAGTCTTTCTTGAAGGGATTCGACTTCTTCATCAAAGGTGGTGTGGGGGACCAAGAGCCCATTTTGATTTCCGGCAGTGAGAATACCAACAAGTGTACTTTGTCCCACGGTGGTGGTGAGGGGTTGCTTCTCAAAGAGTTCTGTTAATCCACGGGTGGTGGGTTCGTTGCTTGGAGCTTGGAGTATCCAATTATCAGTGACTCTGCAAAACGCACCGATATTTGAACTGCCATCAAAATCGAAGCGTTGAATTTTGCCACTCATGGAAGAAGCCACACAGAATGATTAGCCCAGTTTGTTTTGAAAAAGAGGCGCATTAACTTTCAACTAAGAAGACTTTGACCAACCCGTCGCGATCTTTGGTAGCACGGACGCGAACTCGGCGTGGTGGTTTTTCGATTCCTCGAGTCCATAAGTATTCATTTAGGGTGGTGTCAAGGGAAAGGTCAGCTTCATCTTCCACTTTCATGTGTCGAACAATGAAGGCTTTGACAAGATTAACGGCTCTTTTTGTCCGTTTCTTACGGATAGCGTTATAGGCTTTACCCAGGGGGATGGTGTAAAGTCGTTCGACTACAATCTCTTCTGCCGCTTCAGGAGCCTCGAGCGCTTCGGTTAGGGTATCATCTTTTTCAGCCATTTCCTGGGTTCACTCCTTTTCCTTTTAGGGTTTCAATTTAGATTGTCGCCAATTCCGGCGCTTAGGATGTGTACGGATACGACCGTTGGTCTTGACCATAATCCAAGCGGGAACCCCGACATTTGATTTTAATTGGTGACCAAGCCGTAATTTCTTGGCCAAGGGTTTGTTTCGTGCCATCGTTGCCACCTATTTTATTTGAATTGGATTTTAGTATCTCGCTGACGACCTGCTAGCTGGGCAAGCATTCTTTTCAGTGTTTTATCTGTAATTGGAAGCTCGGGTAATCGCTTCGCTGAAGCTAGACGAATGAGATCATTTTCCAGCTGCTCAGCAAAGCTAGGTTTGACCATCCGAAGGTTGGAGAGTCTTGATCGTGCTTCGGGTGACAGGATTTGCCTGAGAATGGCTGCACGCTGTGCACGGATTTCAGCCTCTTGAACTGCTTGTTCCTCTGCTTGGGCTTGATGTTGTAGTTGCGCCATTTTCCGTCGTCGCAGTTCATTTAGCTCCTCATCGCTCAAAGCGTCAACCTCCCTACTGGTTTATCCTGCATCTTGACTCCGCATCATATGTGCTAATCTGTCCAAAAAGGACCGCCCCTTATTAGAGAGCATTCGACCGGTGCTTTTATCATGTTCGACAAGGCCTGCCTTTTCTAGCTGCTGGAGTGCGGTTCGAATAATGGACCCACTTCCCTTTGAAAATTGGTTGGGGCGTGAACCACGCCGTTTTCGCCCACCATAGGCAGTGCGAAGCCGTGCTACTCCGCTGGGACCCTTCACATAGAGCCTGCGAAGGATGGAGGCACACCGAGTATACCACCAATCATCGGTAGTGGGGGGTTTCTCCTTGTGGGCACCTGTCTTGACGTAACGTGCCCATTCCGGCGGTGTAACTTCTTTTGCCTTCTTGAGCTCCTCGGCGATTCGAGGAATGAGTTGATCTGCAGGAACATCATATACAGTAGACACGATAACGACCTCACGGCGTATAGAGAAACTGACTCGCCGACGAGTCGGCTGAGATAGTCGATGAGCGCCTTAAAATTCTTTCGTAGTTACTTTGTCGTTTTACTTTGATTTGCGTGCAAGAATCACAACGAACCCGCGGCGCCCCCAAACCTCGCTAGACGTTTGACTGGCCAGTTGGGTAATAAGATTACTTAGTGTGCTCGAGCTTGATGTAGATTTGAGAAACCGGACTTTGATGACTTTACGTTTCTTCAGTTGGCGATTGACTTCTTCGATGACCCCGGCGTCCAAGCCACCTTTCCCGATGCGGACAGCAGGTTTTTCTTCAGCCCAGATACGGGCTAGATCAGCTTTTGTTGGCATGTTTAGTTCCTCGATTTGCCTTCCATAGAATTTTCCGCCGATTGCCACAGGTCAGACACGTGATGACGACAGATTTCATTCGACCTGCATTGCGAAGCCGGATCCGCGCGTTGTATCCAGGACGAAGAAAGGTTTCGCAGCGATGGCAGAACCGATGCCGTAACTCTGGAGGTAGGCGGACACGTGTTCGCATCACAATGCGTCTGGCGGATTGTACGTAACGCTTTGCGAGAGCAGGATTCTGTGGTGCGACCTCCTCGGCGTGCTCGAAGAGTGTTCGAAGATGTTGAGTCACTGTTGCTCGCCATCGACGACTCCCACGCACTCGCATCTTAACTCCGGCTCATAAAAAGGGATTAATGGTGCGCTGTCCGGGATTTGAACCCGGGCACCCAGCGTGGCAGGCTGGAGTCCTAGCCACTAGACCAACAGCGCACGGAGCTTGTAGAATCCGTCACCCTTTTTATTGGTTTTGGCTATCGCGCTCAAGTCTTCTGAAACTGGGATTGCGGAGAAATGGAAAGACTTAAGCGAGTAGCTGTCTCCCCTGCGGGTTGTAGCGGTCGTGGTCTAGTGGTTATGATTTCGGCCTTCCACGCCGAATACCCGGGTTCGAATATCAACACACCTCTCGTGGTTGTCCGAAAGTCCCGGCGACCGCACCACTTCTTTTGTCATTTCTTTTCCAAGTTCTCTTCCCAAGTCTACTGAAACGTAAAAGGGAAAAGGCGGAAATACCATTAGGCTATCTCTTAACCTATTTTTATCAATTTTTGTTTATAATTTTAAGGTAATAGTAATATTTATAAATGATTAACTATAAGTATAGTTTGTCAACAATGTTTCCCGTTCACCCCACAAGAACAGGAGCCCCACAGGCTCCAATGGAAACGATGGGGTGGGAGAGCTCACCTAATCGGAGGTAGAGCCTCATGGAGAATGATCAAATGGAATATGTCCCCCCTGTGGAAGTCCACAATTACCAAAAATTTCTCAATTTTGCCCGTCGCGCAGCCATCGTGACCTTTGAGCCCGTCTACCACGTTGCCCCCTTTGAGGGCGATGTAGCAGAGAATCCCGCACAATGGCTCCGAGCGCTGCATATCTACGCCATCGGAGTAGAGCTTAACGGGATCCTCATCACCCTCATGCACCGGATTAGTTTTCCGCCAGTGAACTTTGATTTTGATGAAGGCGTCCTTGACTGCGTGGCTACTGAAGGGACGCTAGCGAAAATTGTGCAGGAACTTGAAACAGAATTTCAAGCTGTTCCCGGTGCACCAGAACAACCGTCATTACATGACGAGTGGATTCGCACCCTGCGGTAGAGGGATCTGGTAGTTTCCAAGGAAAAAGATATTAAGGCGCGTGTCTGGAAACAGAGCCTGCTGGATAATCCCTGGCTTTGGGCCGGTGGTCTAGTTGGTTATGACGCCGTCCTGACACGGCGGAGGTCCCGTGTTCAAATCACGGCCGGCCCACCACATATGCCGACGTAGCTTAGCCCGGGAGTAGCCTAATCTGCGGGTTGTGTGCTGCTGCCCGAAAGCGCGGGACTGAAGATCCCGTTGTCGCGTGTTCAAATCACGCCGTCGGCACCATTTCTTCTTATTTGACTTGTTTTTGAATGCGAGATTAGGTTAGCGACCCAACAGATAGTCAACTAAAACTGTCAATACAAGAGTTATGAGTGCCGCCCCAACATTGCTTGCGATATATCCGACGAGGTAAGCGATCTGTGAGTAAGGCGAGAAGGTGAAGAGCAGATAGAAGAAGCCGGCCCAGAGCCCTAAAATTATGAGCAGAGCGAGAAGCACGATGGCGAAGCGACGTAGATAAAGGCGCGTGGCGCTCACAGCAGGGGTTCCACGCGGGGACTCGTAGGGGAAAAATCGTGAGCCGAGGAGTTCGGCAAGAATTACGGTAGCGGTGGCTTGAACGAGTACGACACCGAGGGGAACTAAGGTGAGGACTAAAGAGGATATGATTAGAAAGACGAATGCTCCGATGTATGAGAGATAAATTTGGACGGCCCCAAATATCGCTAGGACGAGAAGCAGGAGTGCGCCATCATCCAGGTTTTTCCAGTAAAATGCCTGTGACATACGAAAAGCCTCAAAGTGTACTCGTTAGTGTGAGCCATTCGGATAACTCAGCAGGTATTAATGTTTTCGTACCAGCTCTCGAAGGAATGGGGATGGAAAATGGTGGACCGGCCGGGATTTGAACCCGGGGCCTCCGCCATGCCTTCGTCACCGGTACAACAGCATTATACCGATAAAGACGGCGATCTACCGCTGATCTACCGGCCCATTTGATTTCGATTTCTTTTGCAATTTGAGGTTATAAGAATTTTGGCAATTAATATTTCGGTTCAACTTAATAGGAGTTCTTTTCGAACTTTAGCAACTTCCTCTTGTCTTTCTGCTAACCAGATTTCTACCTTTCTCTTTTTTCGTGAGACATTTATTGGGGCGAATAATGCCCACTTGATGGTATCAACTTTAGACTTGGTTTTCGCCACCCATTTTAGAGAAATCCTTTTTGTCTTTTCATATAGTGAGATATTTTCTGGGTATACAAGTATCTTAATACCCAGTTCTTCAGCCAAGGTAACTTCATCATCAAGTAGTTTACTTCTACTTGTTTCTATTTTACCTATAATTTTCTGAGCGATTTCTGAATCAACTTCGTTCTTGATTTTTGAAATTGGCAAAATGATATGTTTTCTCCTTTCATCAACTCTCGTAGCTTCGTGGTTTAAAATGAATTTTTCTTCATCTCCTGAGAGTTTTGGTTGTATATGGTATTTTGTATCTTGTATTCCAGGATTCAGTACAACAGTTCGGCTCCATTTAAACCCAGCAAGAGGTTCAAATGATCCATCTTCGGCAATCAATTCCTCAAGATATGCGATTTTAGATTCAATAGATCCATTCCTGATAGGTCCTACTAATCGTTCGTTTTGGATTGATTTATCCCCAGTAGTAAACCCCCAGAAGATGAATGCGTTACCTATTGGTTTAGGTATCCACATTTTGAAACTACTGTCACTCTTGTTCGATACCAACTTAAAGTCAATATCTCCAAAATGCCGAAATAGCGTCTGAACAATTTTTATTCTGTCAATATCAGCTTCGGTGTATTGTAATCGACCATCTTCAGCAAGCCAAGAATCGCTGTTTACAACTGCACCAAGCCTAGTAAGTAATATTTCCAATTCTACTCCATGTAGAAGCTTTGGACGCAAGATCCCACCATGCCCATTTTTTCCTGCGACCTTTTCGATCATATGCTCAAAATTCCGGGGTGAGACCCCCAAAATATCACACTGAAGACGGAAAACTTCTCCTACCAATCGTGTTGAATCAGATCTATAATTAACTCGACCAATTTGATTCGACGCTTCCCCTGATATCAATTGTACAACAAGGTTCTTGAAATGTACAAATTTCTCATAGTCGCTACCAGCGAAATCTAATTTTGCCCCTACCATGAGTATTATTCGTGCGAAATCACATCTATTGAAATAGAGCTGCTGATTTAACCAAGCATTGAGCATATCGATAGGGTTTAGATCGGGAGCCCAAAGATACAACCTTCTTTCTGAAATACAGATGTGCAAGCTATTCTCCGCTAGATTAGTTTGTGCTTTTAGATCTCTCAGGATTTTTTCGCGATTCTTCTTAAGAAATTCTGTGAATAAATGTAGTGTCGAAGTATCTAGAGTTTCAAAGGTTGTATAGCCAATCCTTGTTTTCCTCTCATACAACTTGTTGAGCATTTTTTGTAGAAGAGAAACAACATTATCTAGCGAGAAACCGATGTCACACCCAAAATGACTATCTTCTAGCCTTATTACTTCGGTGAAATCTTGAGGGTAAGATTGTTGATTTGAGTCTCGATTATTTTCTACCTCGATTAACTCTTTTCGACACCACTCTTCGATTAGATACTGTTCCTCCAGTTTTCGAAGTCGAGAAATGAGCGAAGGTTCCTTACCAGCCAGATATTCGCTGACTCTTTGTTGAGAGATACAATGAATCTCAACTAATTCTTTCTGTGAATGCGATATGTCATCTCTTACTTCGAAATAGACCTTAGAATCTATGTGCCGTTTAATGAAGTGATTGTTCTCCTTTTCTGCTAGATATTTTTCGAGAAGACGAAGGACATCATTCAGGGATTTAATTCGAACCGTTGGAGGTCCACCATGCACTTCCCTATAAAGACGCGCAAGCTCTTTCTGCTCTAATTTCTTTACTAGGCTAGGCTGTCCCCTATCCGTTTGTCTATCAAAATATCTTAACGCTGCTTCATACTGGTTTTGGAAACTCTTTAGTATTCTAAGTTCTGGATATTGTTCCAGTAGGGCTTCGAAACTTTGTCGACTTTTAATAATCGAAGGATGATATCGAGGCATACACACATATGTCATTATAGTACTAAGCTGATAAATTCATATAGATCAGAGACGGCGATCTACCGCTGATTTTCCGGCCCATAAAAGGGGATTAGACGAGACGTGTCCGTGTATAGTCCTTTCGTGCCCAGCTGTATTTGCGAATGCGACTACTGACTCCATATCCGCAGGCGGCGCATCGTTTCTTCCTAATGTGATAGGATCGGCGTCCACAGCGTCGGCAACGAATATGCGTTTTCTTATTCTTCTTTCCAAAGGCGGGTGTTCCTTTTCCCATTATTGATCACTTGCTCTTTTTCTCGGTTTTTTTACTGGGAGGTTTTCCTGAGGGTGATAGGAGGATGACGTTATCACCGCGAAGGATGACGGTTCCCAGTTCTTGGGGGGGTTGTTC
>JBHLPR010000024.1:0-33792 GCA_048939245.1 Promethearchaeota archaeon
CTAAAAGCCATTCAACTGCGTCTGTAATCGCCCGATGATGACTTCCAAATTGAGGAGGCCATTGCACTTGAAGGCTTGGACGAGTTCCCTTTTGTACTTGAATAACACGAACTGGAATCAGTGTATTATTGATGGAAAGGCACCGAGCAAATTCTCCGGGTTGCTTATAATCAGGAACGGGTTGTACATCAGAAAATACCCAGCTGTCAACTGTGACATCTAAATCAAAGGGCTGTTGAAGCTCAACCTGGATGCCGTGTATCTCTGACATTCGTATACCAGTGACATCGAATACCTGAGGACATATTTTATCTTATGCCTCTGAAATGCTAATTAGCGCTTAGAGTTCAAAGCCGGTTGTTACAATATGTGTTACAACCGTCCACAACACTCTTAACCAGCCGCACTACATAAAATAGCAAAGAATCTTGGTTGTGAATCCAAAATGGCAATGCTTGACGTTCAACGCATCCTCAACTGTCAAAACGTGGAAGCAAAGGATGTAATGCAATGTTTTCTTGGGCTCCGTTCCCTTGAAATCGATGTATATTTCTACCTCCTCAAAGGCCAATCCACAGTGAAAGAAGTTGCCGAAGCCCTAGGACGAAACCGGAGTTCCGTTCAACGGGCCATCCAGAATCTTGTTCAACGAAATTTCGCCCATCGTCGTACACGCACCTTACGGAAAGGTGGCTATCTCTATGTGTATGAAGCAGTCAGCATTGCCACAATGAAGAAACTCATCAAAGAGACACTGGATATGTTTTATCAACAAATCGAAGACTTCTTGGATCACTATTGGGCTAAATCAACTTAAACGGATGTTCTCAGTAGTGGCACTACCGATACGTTTATATTTCGAGCCATAGACCCATTCTCAGAACTGCACAGGAAGGATAAATACCTCATTGCAGTATACAGGACGGTGAACTAATATGGCATCAATTGGCTGTCCCTTCTGCACAAAGACCGGAATCGCCATGATTATTACGGGCCTCACCCTGGTCTTGATTAGCACTGTGATAGCACTTCCCTGGCTAGCGATCATCGGACTAGCCTTCTTACTTGCCGCATACATCGTCCCAGGACTCATGAGCGGACAAGGTTGCCACCAAGAAGGTTGCAGCAACCCCGCACATAACCACGGAGAGGAAGAATCACAATGAGTGATAAACCCGATCCCGAACTAGCACGATTACGTGAACAAAAACTTAAGGAGTTACAACAAAAAATGGCAATCCAAACAGAACCCAAAAAAACACCCCAAGGCAAAGTCCTTCACCTTTCCACCGCCGATTTTGATCAAACCATTAGCGAAGGCGTCACACTTGTCGACTTTTTCGCTGAGTGGTGTGGACCATGTAAAATGATGGCCCCTGTTGTGCATAAATTAGCACAAGAATATGCCGGGCGTGCCCAGGTGGCAAAATTAGATGTTGATTATAATACAGAAATCGCGATGCGGTACCGCGTGCAAGGCGTACCCACCTTTGCAATCTTCAAGGATGGCGTAATGGTCCATCGTATTGTTGGTGGTGTTGGTTATCAACCGTTGAAGACCGCATTAGACACGTTTCTGTAGCGATAACGAAATATCCAATTGAGAGACAGCTGCACGCAATGTTCAACCGTTTCATACTCAAGCATCTCCGAAAATTTTTTATTGTAATTTCGGAATTTCGTGAGTTGCTGGACCACCCGAACAGTGTCCGGAGTTGTTGAAATATGTTCTGGACAGGATTTGGGAATTAGGTATGAATAGATATCTCCCATTATGAGAGATTAACCCCTGCTTTGAAACAACCAACCAGGAGGATTCGGTCAATGACTGACAAATCAGCAAAATCAAGTAAACCATCAAAAGAAATGACCAGTGAGAAGCTAGTTGATGGTCCAGACCCTGCAAAGAAACATCCCAAAAAAACCACTAAGCCAAAGTTGACTAAAAAAGAACTAAAGATGGCTTTAGAAGAAGCAAAGGCGCAAGCGGAAAAATACAAGAGTCAACTTGCGTACTTACAAGCAGAACATGAGAATTATGCGAAGTCAATGCAAAGACGGGAAGCAAATGTTCGTCTTCAAGCGAATCGTGATTTGATATTAAGCTTGTTACCTATCTTGGATGACTTAGAACGTGCCCAGCTAATGGTGCCTCAAATTGAAGTAAATGAGCCTTTCATCAACGGTTATACAATGCTAGTGGAAAATTTGAAATCCGCGTTGGAGCATGCAGGTGTGAAATTAATTGAATGCGAGGGACAGGTCTTTAATCCCTTGCGACATGAAGCGGTGGTACGCGAAGAATCTGATTCAATAGCCCCCAATACTGTCATTGAAGAGCTACGCAAAGGTTATCTTCTTAAGGGAGCGTTATTGCGTCCCTCAATGGTAAAGATTACTGTTGCACCCGCTTCATCGTCCAAAGCAGAGGCGAATAAAGATGAAACGAAAACCTCTGCAAAGAACGTATCAAGTACCGATTAATATCTTAAGATTCAGAAAAGCGAGATGAATGAAATGGCAAAAATTATTGGAATCGACTTGGGAACGAGTAACTCAGCTGCGGCTGTAATGCGTGGAGATCGTCCGATCATCATTCCAAGTGCTGAAGGACCCACTGTTTCAGGAAAAGCCTTCCCATCGTATGTTGCCATCACAGAAGATGATACACGATTGGTTGGCGAACCAGCTCGACGGCAGGCTGTAGCAAATCCTGAGGGGACAGTGACAGCCGTAAAACGGAAAATGGGAACTCGAAAAAAGATCAAAATTCGAGATAAAACCTTCACACCAGAAGAGGTATCCTCTTTCATTTTGCGAAAGATTAAGACTGACGCGGAAGCGTTCCTTGGAGAACCGGTGAAACAAGCAGTGATTACGGTTCCTGCATATTTCAATGACAACCAACGACAAGCCACTAAAGACGCAGGAGAACTCGCAGGACTTGAAGTCGTACGACTCATCAATGAACCGACTGCAGCATCGTTAGCCTATGGGATCGACAAACTCGACAAGGATTTACGAATTCTTGTATTCGATTTCGGGGGTGGGACTTTAGATGTCACCATCATGGAATTTGGTCCTGATCCTGATACTGGAAGTGGACTCTTCCAAGTGGTCTCTACTGCTGGTGACACCCAACTGGGTGGAACGGACATGGACCTTGTGATTGCTGAATGGTTAGCTGATGAATTCAAAGCCGAACATGGGATGGACCTTCACGGCGATCCCACTGCTTGGCGTCGTCTCCTCGAAGCCTCAGAGAAAGCGAAGATTGAATTGTCAAATGTCATTGAAACCGAAATTAACTTGCCCTATCTTACCGCCGATAAAACTGGACCCAAGCACCTTCAAAGAAAACTCACTCGGGCGAAATTGGAAGATCTTATTCGAGATATTGTGAATCGGTGTGATGGTCCCATGCGTCAGGCCATAAGTGATGCTAAACTTCGTCCCAATGATGTAGACAAGATCATTCTGATTGGTGGACCTACACGAATGCCTATTGTTCGACAATATGTGGAGAAATTCATTGGTAAGAAAGCAGAACGAGGCGTCGACCCCATGGAAGCCGTAGCCCTTGGTGCAGCCATCCAAGGTGGAGTAATCACTGGCGACGTCAAAGATCTCCTTCTCTTGGACGTTACCCCGCTCTCATTGGGAGTAGAGACGAAAGGAGATATCATGACCCCTATTATCGAGCGAAACACAACAATTCCAGTGGAACGTAGTCAGATCTTCAGCACAGCAGCAGATATGCAAACTGTAGTTACAATACATGTATTACAAGGCGAGCGCTCCCGAGCTAGTCAGAATATCTCATTAGGTCAATTCAATTTGACTGGAATTCCACCAGCGCCAATGGGTATACCACAAATAGAGGTCACCTTTGATATTGACGTCAACGGGATTCTTCATGTTAAAGCCAAAGACCTTGGAACCAGCAACGAACAAAAAATCACTATCTCCGCCTCAACGAAATTAACCGAGAACCAGAAGGACCGCATGGTAGCAGATGCAGAGAAGTACGAAGAAGAAGACAAACGCTACCGTGAAGAAGTTGAAGCACTGAACAAAGCAGAAGCATTGGTCTATTCGGCTCGGAAGACGATTAAAGAGCTTGGAGATAAAATCAGCAATGACGACAAACAAAAAATCGAAGACGCCGCGAACCGGTTAGAAAACGCAATTAAGGACAAGGATCTAGCCACTGCAAAGCAAGAGGAGGAAACCCTTACAGACATCCTGCAAGGAGTGGGCACCGCCGTATACCAGCAAGTTGCTGAGGAGCAAGCCCGAGCGCAAGCGCAAGAAGGCGTTGCTGATGAATCAACCTCTGAGCCAAAGAAGAAAAAGAAGAAAGGCAAAGAAAAAGTCGTCGATGCAGATTATGAAGTCGTTGATGATGAAGAAAAAAAGTAGACTGCTGTTAGTAAATTATCCTTGACTTTCATCCAACCAGCTCAGCAGAAGAAATAAAAGCCCAGTTCAGATTCGGTTAGGCATTCATGGTGAGCTAGCGTGAGTTCTGGTAGCAACCAAAAACGAGACTACTACGAAGTCCTTAGTGTAGATAAGAAGGCTACCAAAGATGAGATACGACGCGCTTACCGGAAACTTGCATTAAAATATCACCCAGACCGAAACAAGGAGCCGGATGCAGCAGAGAAGTTTAAGGAAATATCAGAAGCGTACGCTATTCTCTCTGATGACAACAAACGAATGCAGTATGACCAGTTTGGCCATGCTGGCATCAGTGGACGTTATAGCGCTGAGGATATTTTTGGCGGCATCAATTTCGAGGATATTCTACGCAGTTTTGGACTTGGTGGTGGCTTTGGAGGCTTTGGAAGCATCTTCGATTTCTTTACAGGTCGAGGTGGAAGACAGGCTTCACGAACTGATCAGCCCATCGACCTTCGTTATGACATGAAGATTTCACTCAAAGAAGCGGCTACAGGAATCGAAAGAGAAATCACCCTCAAACGCGACGAACAATGCCCCAAATGTGGCGGAACTGGAGCAGAACCCGGAACTCCCATGAAGACCTGTTCACGCTGTGGTGGACGTGGAGAACTAAGACAAGTCCAACAGACCATGTTTGGCCAAGTAATCCGCGTAGCAACCTGTCCTGAATGTGGTGGGCGTGGACAAACTATTGAGACACCGTGCTCTGAATGTAACGGAAAGCACACTGTCCGAGAGAAACGAAGCATCCGAGTTCAAATCCCCCCTGGAGTCGAATCGGGTTCCATGCTTAGACTAAAAGGTCAAGGAGCCTCACAACGTGGTGGACTACCAGGTGACCTTTATGTCGTTGTTCATATCGAACCTGATAAAGTCTTCGAACGGATGGGTGATGATATTCTGTTAGAATTACCGATATCCATAACCCAAGCTACCCTAGGAACGGAAATAGAAGTTCCGACACTGCTCTCTAAAGCTAAACTGAAAATCCCAGCTGGCACGCAACCGGATACGATTCTTCGGCTTAGAGGACAAGGAATGCCACGAGCGCGTTGGCGTGGGAATGGAGATCTACTCGTTCGAATTAAAGTCGAAATTCCTAAGAAGCTCAAACGGCAACAACGAGAATTGTTGAAACAACTTGCCGATGAACTGGATAAGAAGTGATTTCTTAATCCGCTTTAGCTACGACTTGAATATCACTAAACTGAATTGAAGGAGCGATGAAGGAACCGCCTGCACCAACAAGGTAGCTACGAACATCACTCCCCACAACAGCTACATTCCTGATAAGGTCGAATGCGTTGCCTGCTAACATTAAACCGTGAACAGCTCCTATGAGTTCACCATCTATGATTCGAAAGGCTGGATTTCCAACGACACTATAGTCCCCTGTTTCTTGGTTCGAGGAATGAGCCCCCTGTAACCCTTTGATGAGATAACCGGATTCTATCTCACTCAACATATCCTCAAGTGAATGCTTTCCTCCAGGAACCACCATATTGGTTGGAGCCGTTTCAACCACACCGGTACGAAGATTGCGTTGAGCATTTCCTGTGCTAGTTAATCCGTGTCGATTTGCCCAGTAATTGTTCCACAAGAAGGAACGTAACTTGCCTTTTTCTATGATGGATGTCTTTTGTTGAGGAACACCTTCGCCATCAAAGAGCCCCGTAGCATATCCACCATTGAATCGGCCATCATCGGTGAATGTAAGAGCTTCTGAAGCAATATTATCATCTATCTTATCCGCAAGTTTTGATTTTTCACGAACTACATTTTCACCTTTAAGGGCTGGCATGAACGCGTATGCAAGCAAAGAACCCAAAGCATTTGCTTCAAATAAAACAGTACCTGGACCTGTTTCTCCTTTTGCATGTTTTTTCGCAAGGAGTACGTCGTGGACTGTTGTATTGACAACATAATCCAAGTCTAACTGGAAATTACGCTTAACATCAACAGACGATACTGAAGGAGTCATCCCATTATCTGTTGGAGCCACTAAGACTGAATATGCATAAGTACCAGTTCCACGATCTGTGACAGATATTCCATTCGAGTTAGCATATGCAGTCCACCCAAAGAAGCTACCGGATCCTGCCTCACCTATAATTATTGAAGAATCTTTTTTCATGGTGTCCTTAGTAATTTTCATAGCCAAGTCAACGAATACACTTGGTTCCTTTTCAGGAATCGAATCATCCCAGGTTCCTGTTAATTTCGCATACTTGGTTTTCGGAGCAAAATCTTTCCATGTTTCATCAGGTGTACTTGCTTTTGCAGCCGCAATAGCTCGTTTGACGGACTCCTCAATAGCGTCGTGGTTTAGTCGATTTGTATAAGCTGAACCTAAACGCTTCTCCGTCACGACACGAATAGAGACGCCAGCTTCTTGGGACTTTATTGCTTTGTTGATTTGTCCAAGAGCAACTTCACAGCTAATCTCATAATTATCTTGAAGAAAGATCTCTATCTGATCGACTTTCTTAGATCCGAATGCTACTGCTTTTTCTGCGAGTGTTAGAAGTGTTTGTTGTTTGTCTTTCATTTTTTTAGCCTCCGTTTCAAGCTTTTCCTCCAAAAGTTATTGGTCCGCTACCAAATCGAATGAGAGGACCTCCGTCACTGACGAGTGCTTCTTGCCCTTTTCCACACCGTCCAGCCCCATAGCCGAATGTGTCTTTGCCTACCCCTTCTATCTTAAGAAGCGCTTCAGTGGCAATGCCTGAAATAGACATATTAGTCACCGAGTTACCAAGTTTCCCGTCTACTATTTCAAAAGCTTCCTGGATGCCTACTTGGAAGCTTGCATTCATTTGGGCTTGACCTCCTGCAACACTGAGACAGTAGTACCCAAAATCAATGCCTTCAAAGAGTTCGTCATCAGACATGTCTCCACGCTCAAAGAAAGTGTTTCGCATTCGAATTATTGGGACGAATCGATAGTCTTCAGCTCGCGAATTCCCGGAGGTGGGCAAATTTGTCTTTTTAGCATATTCTCGATCAGTTAATAATGCAGTAAGCACTCCATCTTTGATCAGATGGACACGGCTTGTCGGAACTCCTTCATCGTCATATTTGACGGTGCCAAGGCCTTCCGCAATTGTTCCATCATCGACCATATTCACACCCTTGGGGGCAACCTCTTGATTCATTTTGCCTGCAAAGGCAGATTGTAGTGTGAGATCTGCTTCCGCGAGATGGCCTAAAGCTTCATGAGCAAGTGTGCCGACTACTTTCGGACCGAGTACACATGGGAAGCTCCCTGGTTTAGGGGTAGCGCCTTTAAGTTGCTTTTTAACACGACCGACAATGCGTTCCGCTACGATTTCAGGGGTTTGGTTGTGTTCGTAGAATTCCCAACCATGTGCGGTGGTTCCTGTCTCATCTCGGGCACCAGTTATTTTGTTGTTTTCTTTGGCAGTCAGCCAAACCCAGAGATGGACATGTCCAAAGCCCATCTCGAGTTGAGTTCCCTCATTCGTTACAAGATATTTCGTGCCAAACCCATCACGTTGTCGAATGGTGATGGCTTTTACCCGAGATTCAAGTTTCTGTGTTTCTTCCCAAAGCTTTGTAGCATAGGCGATTTTTTCTTTTGGATCAACATCCGATGGATTCCGACTTACCTTAAGAGGAATCGTTTTTTGAACAGGTATGATTTCAGCAAGTTCAATTGGGTCTTTTCTAGCCTGCCCTGCGCTCTTAGCAAGTGAAAAGGCATCTTTCACAGATGTTTGTAGAGCTTTGAGAGAAAGGTCATTGGATGACACAAATCCCCATGTTCCATCAGCCAAAACCCGAATTGCCACACCCTCTTCTATACGTTGGCTGATGCTACGAACACGACCATCTTCAAATTGTGTGTTACTGCGGTTTAGGGATTCTCCTCGCAACTCCACATAAGTTGCACCGAGTTTTTCCCCGTAATCAGAAGCTTTCTGGAGCTTATCAATCAAACAAATCACTTCAAATATGTTAGAATACTGCAAGTTATAGAGCTCGATAAAATACATAACAGCTTATAAGCCAATTGGATTGCACAAATGTGGTGAGGAATAATCGTTGGACCAAAACCCAAAGTTCATTGCTGATGCGATGTTGGGGTCATTAGCCCGCTGGTTACGGTTCCTGGGATATGACACGTTCTACTGTGGAACTGAACCGGATGATGAAATCATATCTAGAATCGATGGGCGTATACTTCTCACCCGAGATAAGGAGCTAATCATTCGGGCGCGAAAACGAGGATACCAGGTTGTTAATCCCGGTAGTGGCTCGATTGGATCAATGCTTCATCGGCTTAAACAACAACTTGATATTCGGTTCATTGCTAATCCTGCCCAGAGCCGATGTGCGCAATGTAATTCCCCTCTTTTGGAGTGCACTCGGGAACAGGTTAAAGGCTTGGTTCCTAACGGCTCATTAAGAAGACATGATAAGTTTTGGCGGTGTTCCAATCCACGTTGCCAACAGGTGTATTGGCTAGGGCGGCATTGGATTCGAATACAAAAAACATTAGACAAACTTGAGTCTCAGGATTTTAAAAAATGATTTGAATCATTTGGGATAGAATTGCGGGAGAAGAAAACGGGGAAGTGCACAAATTACTGCATCACGGAGCATTTGAGTTCGTGTCAATCGATTTTGGGTGAGTGCTCCAATTACTCCTTCATTCTGGAAGAGATCCTTGCGCCCAAGCAATTGGTCAACGATTTTTTTGCTTTTGTCGCTAGTGGGGTCCAATTTTTCTACTAATTGTTGAGACACCTCCAGTGCAACTGAACGGGCCACATGAATTTCCTCCTGTTTCATAACTGCGGCAATAGCTTGGATATAGGTAGCGTTATTTAGTTTGCATAGGCCCCCCTCAATACCCACGCTGAAATCAGCAGAAGGTTCTATTTTTTGGGCTTTTTGAACTCGGTTAATAGCACCTTGAAGGGTTTCAGCTTGATTCATTGGGAATGCTTGCACACCTGAGATTACTTGGGCTTGGATAATTGTCACATCATTGAAATACTGGCTGAACGCTTGAAAGACTGCGTCACGTTTAACTGGGTTTTGGGATCCAACAACAACGCGCATAATGGCTTCGTATTCACCACTCAGCTATAAATGGTGAGGGGAAGAGCCATACTCATTTCGGATGAATATCACCGAGAGGCATAAGGTTCCGTTTGAAGGCTTCGTTGAGTATTGATGCGAATCCGTAATAGATAGCAATAAACCCGCAGGCAACTCCTTCCCATCCAGCGATAAGATTTAGCAGCGTATTTGCGGTTCCAGTATTATGCCATGTGTCCCATGCAAACCAGTGCCCGAACGCAAGAAGCCAAAAGAAGATGGCTAAGAGGAAGAAGAAAATCTGAAGTACCCGATTTGTTTTCATCGAACTTAAGAAGAGCCAGAAGCTGAACACGCCCCATAGAAAGAAGTAGGGCACCTGTACGAGCATCGCGATTGCGGGTTCAGTTATAGTTGGTGCAAGCCCAAGAAATGGCAGAAAATAGATTAGAACGTAAGTAAACCAGAAAGTGGACCCGAGAATGAAAGTTGTTGCGCTGAACGAATTCCCCAGTTTTAGTGACCACAGCCCTGCAACAAACGGAACAATGCCACCAGCAATTAATGCCGAGGCAAAAACCACACTCAACCCATCTGCTGTGAAAATTTCTCCAAAGTAGAGAGCAAGAAGGATTAAAGCAAACCCAAAACCGATTGCGCCAAACGTTGATGGATTAGCCATTTGTTCGTTACTCATTCATAATCACCTTTAACTCAGTGGTTTCCTGAAGACTAATTTGGCGTGTTCTATGTTACATTATATAAGACTTTACTGCGTCTTGAAAAGAAGCAATGAAATTACCAGATATAAGGTTATGAAACCTAAAAATGTAACAAGAACAACAAACGAATAGGAGTATTAGTAGAATCACAAATTGCATCATCTAAGTACTAGGTGTTTCATATGAAGCGTGAACTGAAAGCTGGAACCGTTTTAGTCCCTTGCCCTGCAGTAATTGTATCTGTGGGTGATGAGAAGGAAACAAATTTGATCACACTTTCCTGGGTGGCAAACCTCTGTTCTAACCCTCCACGAATGGGAATTGGAGTGGTTACAAAGCGTCACAGTTATGGCCTGCTCAAACGTATCGGCGATTTCGTCATTAATGTGCCATCCAAGATTCAAATCAAAGAAACTGTGATATGCGGGTCAAAATCAGGCCGTGACATCGATAAGTTCGAAGTAACGGGATTTACTCCCAAGCCCTCCACAAAGATCACTTCTCCAATGATAAGCGAGTGCCCATTAAACATTGAATGTCGGACATGGAAAATTATCGAGGTGGGATCGCATCATCTCTTTATAGGGGATGTTGTTGCAGCTCATATTGACGAGGAAATGCTTGATGATGAGGGAAAACCAGACTTGGCAAAAATGGAAATCTTTACATACAATCCCCTCGTAGGTCAATATTGGGCTGTCAACGAATTTCTCCGTAACCGATGATTGACAATATTGAACAAGTCAGAGTTAAGCCAGACTCAGTTTGTTTATGCCGAAAAGGTCAATCTTTTAATTAGCGTATTAATTATACGCCAATAGGATACTGGTCAGTATCATTTGGAGGAAGGGTATTGCCGAAATTGAGTACCATCCAAAACATGGCCATTCTTGGCGGACTAGGAGCAGCTCTGAGTCCATTCCTTACCCTTAGTGGCGCATTATTCTGGATGACCCCCTGGTTCTATTCCTTCTACTATTATTCTAGTTTCGGTATGGTATTGTTTCTCCTCATATTCTTAATGGGAATTTTAGCCTGTGTAGTATCGGTTCGCGCAGCAGGATATGTTAATAAAATGCCCCAACGCGCAGCGCCTGATTTGAAATCAATGGGGATACTTCTAGTCATCGTTGGCGTTATCGCTGTATTCAATTTTCTGGTTATTTTTTCAGGAATCCTCATTTTAGTGGCAGGAACTGAATGCGATGCTGCTTGGAAACGGATTCAACGGGCTCGATCCCAAACCGGATGGCCGTATCAGACAGTGGCTACCGCAGCAGGAAACCCTTGGACTCGACGTATCTCATGTCGATTCTGTGGAGCCCCCCTCACAATTTTGAGAGCATCAGCCAAAGCGCATCTGGTTCATCTCGAAACCAAATGCCCCCTCGATGAGACCTATGACACTATTGCACTTCCTCTCTCACGTTTGGACTCGTGGGCACCGGTGGTCGCTGACCGCCTCCATCGATGTGAAAAATGTGGAGACCGCACTGCAGCCCTAATTGTGGTTGGGCATACAGGAATATTTACACGATTACAAGCTTATTGTCCGAACGGGCATACTAATCCAATGTATCGAAGGATATGGACGCCCCTTTACCCCCATGTAGCCCAAACACCAAGGGTCGATGTGGGATTTCACGGTCGACCTGCCCCAGCACAATTTCAGCCAACGTTCCAACAAATACCTCCAACTCCAGTGACACAACCCTTATCCATATCTTCTAGCAAAGTAAGAGTCACATCCGACCGACTATCGGGATTTTGTTCCCAGTGTGGAGTAAAAGTCGGTGCATCTGACATTTATTGCTTCAGATGTGGACATCAATTATGACAGTAAGTGAGACACATGGTTCAAGCAGCAATCGAAGCTAACCTCACCTGTTCTTGTGGCACCCCGTTCATCGTCATGACCCTTGATCCTGCCCCGAATGATAAAATCACTGCACTTCTCGTCTGCCCAAGACATAAGGTAGGTCACCATATTACCCTTGACCACTCCGGTCTAGATCTGTGGGTTGGAATCGTCGCCGACCATCTCTATCGATGTGCAGTATGTGGGAGGGAACTACCTCCATCCCCAACAGTGAGTTCTTCTGAAGTGGCAACAACTTTCACACTTAACTGTCCTGTCCACGGCACCCAAAACAACACTCGAACGGTTTGGAGTGTTCTACACCGAAGACTCCTTGCTGAGATTCAGCATCGGCGCACGCTTGCAGAACCTATTCAGGTGTCTCCAAAACAAGAAGAGCCTAAAACGCGACCAGCTGTAGAATCATCTGCTCCGAAGGCGATTTTTTGTCCCCAATGTGGTAAAAAAATCCGCCCCCAAGATTTCTTTTGTTATCACTGTGGAGCTGCCATTGACTAAGTTGAGGTCATCACGCCTTACAAATACACTGGCGATTGACGGATTATGAGGATTCGAAAAAGGCTTTTCCAAACGAATGGAAGAGGAGCTTTTTAATCATTGGAGCAGCAGGATTCCCACGTGCATAAATAAAATATACTAAGCTTCCAAGTATGGGAACAAGAAAACTGCTCACAAATGCTTTCCACGAGTTGAATCTTAGCCGGGGTCGCCACACATCTAAATTAAACTTCCATGCTCGAGTAAATACTTCCCATTGTAAATCTGTAAGGGCGTCGATTTCAGGTTGACTTCCCTGACTAAGTATGGAGGGTTGCAGCGGAACCCAAAGAAGAGGAGTAACGAATAATTTCATGCCTTTCATATCGTCGAGTAGTTCTAATGTGGCATTCACATCTTCTTCCTCTTCACCTGGTAATCCCACAAGCCATGTCGTAAGAGGAAACCACCGATTATCGTTTAGAATACCCATAGCCTGCTTTACAATTTCGGGCCACTCTTTGGGTTTGAAAGGCAACGCCTTCCCTGCCATGCGTTCTTTAAATAATCGGACACTTCCAGTTTCGATGCCTGCTTCTGCAGTAACATAGGGTTTACCTCCATGTTGGTAACGACCATGAGAAACTAAAAGTTCAGCTACTTCTTCTGTACACTTTGGATCAACCACCACTGGCGCCAAGGCGATATGAGCCGGTTGAACATATTTCAGGTCAGGAACACTGACAAGAGTTTCTATTAAATTGACAATTGCTTTACGATTGGGTATAAAATGTGATGATTTGAGACCATAAAGAAAGAGATCTTCGGTGGCTAAAATTGCCATTTCATTTCCAGCTTCGACATTGACCTGAACCTCATTTAGAATCTTATCGATTGGAATGGAAAAGCGTCGTCGTTGTGTCGGAGAACAAAATTGGCAGCCCCGACCACAACCTCTTGTAATTTCCACTGTACCATGGAGGGACCCCCCACGAATTTGTGGAGTTTCTTCAGCAGTTCTTAGAGTTCCACCTACTGTGGTTGGAGGAAGTGGTTGACCTTTGATGGCCTTCTGAAACAGTTCCACGACTTCTGGACCAACTTCACCTGTAACGACACAATCGATTCCTAATGTCTCTCGCGCTGCTGATCCAGCAACCTGCCATGCCCCTGCCCCTCCAGCAATCACTTTTATTTGTCCCTGGTCGTGGGCTTTAGCAATTGCTGTCTTTCGTATTAGATTACGGAATTCGATGCGGTTCCGTGGTACGGTCCCCAAAGCAAACATGCTTGAATAGGTTAAACTAACATAAGCGATTCCTAAGGGGTCCATACTTGATACACCGACAACACGGGTATCAGGTCCGATAAATTGATCCAAATTTTTTGGATGAACTACAGCAACTTCTGACTCATCAAAGCCATTATCGAGGAGTAACGCTTCAGCTTTACGTAAACCGTATGGTGCGATTCGGGCCTTCCCATTCGGAAGATCTGATTCTTTTGGCATGTAAAGGGGTTTGAGAAAGCTGGGAATGAGTAGAAAAGATCCTGCGAAGGCCCCGAATGGATCATCACCAAAATGACTCATTTCGATTTCAGAAGCAGTCAATACAATCTTTGTGCCGTTCTCCGTTTGACCCATTCAATGACCTCAGCTGATAGACGCTGACTGTGCTCTTACACCCAATAAAGCTTCTGCACCATAAACTTGGTTCTTGGAAATGAAAAATCGCTTGCACACCTGGGTGCTCAATGGGAAATTATGATTTCTCTAATTTAGCTCTGAGATTTTCAAGGGTTTGACGAGCATCAGAACGAATTTGTACATCAAGTTGTTTCCGAGTTTTTTCATCAAGTTTTCGACCTAAAAATACCTCAGGAATAGCATAAGTAATTTGATAGGTAACTCGTGTTCCACTTGCAGTGTGCTCAAAAAACCATTTAGCATCTTTAAACGGTTGTCCAGATAATGACTGCACACGGAGTGAACGCCCCAGTTGTAATTCTACAACTTCCAGTTCTTGAGTAAACCGAAAGTCATTGACACTAACGCCCATAGCAAAACGTGCACCCACACCCCACAAGGCTTCAGTTGTTGGATCATAACTTGTCACAGAGGCAATGAATTTGGATGCGTTGCGATGATTCACCGCGTATTTAAACACCTGCTCGAGTGGAGCTTTGATTTCAATACTTTCGCTAATTTCTGTCATTTTGTGTTTCCCTTGTTGTGTATCGTATCCTTCTAATTCTAAAATTTAGCGATGTAAATATTCCTCCCATTCCCAATCGGTGACCGTGCCATGAGTATACTCGTACCATTCCGCTTTGCGGATTTTTTGGTATAGGTCACAGAATTCTTGACCTAATAAATTGCGGAGAACCTTATTCTGTTGAAGAGCTTGAAGGGCGCCTTTTAGAGTGTCTGGGAGCTGTTGGATTTTTAGCTGCTGCAATTGCTTGGAAGCAAGATGGTACAAATCTTGAGTAACTGGTTCAGGAGCTTGCAGATTTCGTTCAATTCCATCCATTCCAGCGCCCATCAGCACAGAGAATAACAGGTAGGGATTGGCTAGTGGATCGGAAGAGCGAAACTCTACAGCAGCTTGTTCTACCTTTGTGAAAAGGGGAATGCGAATAAGGGCAGATCGATTAAGATAGCCCCACGAGATATAGACAGGGGCTTCAAATCCAGGAACAAGTCGCTTGAAGGAATTCACCGTGGGATTAGCTAAAGCGGTTATTGCAGGGGCATTATCTAATAAGCCCGCTACAAACTTGCAACCTGATTCGGTAAGGGTTCCATCGGGATTGCCAAGAAGGTTTTTCTTCCCCTGCCATAGTTGGAGATGACAATGAAGCCCACTTCCCGCTTGGCTGGGAAAGGGTTTGGGCATGAAACTGACTTCAACATCATAGAGGGCTGCACGTCTACGGAGAAGAAGTTTGAAGAGCATGAAATTATCAGCTGCTTGTCCAAGTTCGGTGAAGGCTAGCTCTATTTCCTGCTGACTTTGTCCATGCTCAGAATGCAACCATGCTGTTTCAATTCCAATTGCGCGTAAATCGAGAGCTGTTTCTAAAAGTAGATCCATACCCTTATTGTCTGGGAAGATATCTGCGTATCCTGCGGCATCTAGGGGAACTCCATCTTCGGTGAGGAAGTAGAACTCTGGTTCTAGTTTCACTCGTATCTGAAGCCCCTTTGAAGCGAGCATTTCTAGATTCCGCTTAAGGATGGTTCGTGGAGCAAGAGGATGAGGTATTAAATGCCCTTGCGAATCACGTTGAAAAACATCAGCGATGACAACTGCTCGACGTGGAATACTATTGGGTAGTTCTTGGAGTGTGGAAATATCTGGAACAAGTCGAAGATCTGAAGAAGTAATAGGTGCTAATCCTTTTACCGAGGAACCATCAACCCCACAACCAGAAACGAGACTTGGATTCTTTTTTAACGTAGCAACGGAATCAACCGGGCTAATAGGCACCGTCATTCCCTTTGATACACCATCAATATCAACAGTGAGTAATTCAACAAAATGGAGTTTACCTCGATTTTCTCTAGGAATCGTTTCTTCAGACATGTTTGTTACCTCTAATTGAAGCCAAGGAAGATAAAACAGGGATGTGACCTTTTAAAGCTTAATATGATATTAGCTGACCACCAATCATCTTAGATTTGGATAAGTTTATTGGGACAAACTCCACTTTGAGCATAAGAGGGTCAATTGCATGAAAGGGGCGCGAACAGGATTTCTTCTTCTAATTCTTCTGTGCAGCCTTACATCATCTTTGATTCTTCATGCCCCCTCCAAGCTAATTTTCATCACACCAATAGCGGTGGCTTCTAACACCCAATCTACTGAAGTTAATTTTCTCGCATCTCCATTAGTAAACTTCGCACCGATGACAAATGGCAATTCACCTCGAAATTGGACAGTACTTGTCTATATGGCTGCAGATAATAATGAAGAAATTGCAGCGGTCCAGAATCTCAACGAAATGGAAATTGTGGGTTCAACGCACCAAGTTAACATCCTTGTCTATGTGGATTTCCTAACAAATTACACTGGCTATGGCCCTGGCGCTTTAACTCTAAACATAACGAAAGACGACCCACCAACCAATAGTACGATCTCTTCAATGCCAGTTAATACCCCTCTTCCTCTCGAGCCGAATATGGGAGATCCTGCGACTTTGCTCGCCTTTATTCAATTCGCCCAAAATTATTCCCAAGCAGACCATTATATGCTGATTCTTTGGGGTAAAGGAACGGGCTATACAGGCGTATGTGACGACCAAACGAGTGGTGGCGACCGACTACGTCCGCAAGAAATAGCGTGGGTGCTAGAAAACGATACGATTGAGCCAATCGACATTACTGCCTTTGATGCATCGCTCATGGGACAGCTTGAACTCGCCTTTGAAATTCAGAACGGAACAGACTACATAATCTACTCCGAAGAAAACGTGCCCATGCAACACTTTCCGTATCATATTATCTTAAACAGCCTTACTATTCACGAAGATTCATCCCCCATTCTGCTAGCCAAAGAAGTCGTTGATAGATATATCGAAGCCTATTCAGCTGGGGGTACCTACTATCTAGATTTCACCCGACCGCCGACCGCCCTAAGTCTTTCCGTTATCAATACATCTCAGATAGCGGATGTGTTTCTCTGGTTCAATCAGACCATCAATTGGTTTAACACCAGTTACAATACCTATCACTACTATTCGCAAATCAGTACCGCAAGAGGTTTGACCCAGCAATTTAGCATCCCTCATTACATCGATTTGCTAGGATTTACCCAACAATTGTTTCAGCAGATACCAAACCCATCTTTCAGAAATTATGCAGGTAACCTAAGTGAGAGCATACAAGAAGCAGTATCTTACCAACGTCATTTATCCGGCATCCCAGGGGCTAGTGGATTCGGCATCAATTTTGATTATTATCTGCCAATACCGCTCTCACTTCTTACGATGACTGCATATACCTCCTTTCTTTCAACGTTTCTGACTATTGGCGAAACTAATTCCACTTCATATACAACTTTCTCGCTTAGCAGTATCACCGGCTATCTTGACGGAGAAGCCGACTCGGTATACTATCGATTTACCCCCGAAATTGCTGCAGAACATACCATCACTCTCACTAGTTTCCAAACAGTCGATGAAGACTTTGACCTGTATCTCTATGATGAAAATCTAAACTTGTTAGCTAGATCCATCGAATTGAGCTCTCATGAAGCTGTACAATGGGCGTTGGTTCCAGGAGAAATTTATTATCTCCAGATTTATTCAAATCCTCGACAGGACATTACCTATGGACTCGGTTCATTTGAAATCGTGATTAGCCCTGGACCACCAGTGAATCCCGTCGCGATGGTTGTTCAAATCGGGATTATTGTTACAATTGGCTGTGTCATTCTTCTTATTGGTTATATCATTTGGCGAAAACGAGAATCTATCCGACGACAAATCCAACGATACCGAATTCGGCGTATGGCAAGGCGGCTCAGAGAAGAGGCAACAGCTGATGAGGAGAGTACGTCTCCTGCAGTCGCGACTTGTGAAAAATGTGGTGAACAGTTACCTGAGGATGCTAGATACTGTCCGATATGTGGCGAAACTTTTACAGGCCCTGCTGACGAACCCAAGGTCTAATTCTTGATCAGGGCTTCGAGTTGATTGATGAAGGCTTCAGCTTGTTTCATGCCAAGAATCCAGAATTCCTCTTTTGAAATGTCAAAACCAAGTTCAGATGCTAGCACCCTTGGTGAGCTTGTGCTCCCGGCTGAGAGCAATCGTTTGAGTTTGGGAGCGAAATCTTTGCCTTGTTCTTTATAGAGTCGATATAGAGCAAATACAAAGAGACTGGCAAAGACGTATGGGTAGTTGTAGAGTCGGAAGCGCGGAATATAGTAGTGGCCTTTGAAGGTCCACTCCCATTTACTTTCCGGAAGCCATTCAACTGCGTCACCGAACATTCGGTCACGTCCTTTCACCCAATATTTGGAGATGGTTTCACCATCCAAATACTCCCCGCGTTCATAGGCTGCATACATATCCATTTCGAAGAAGTAACGAGCCGAAACCTGGAATACGGATTGTCCAAATTCATCTAACACTCTAACCAGTACTTCGATTTTTTCGTCTTCAGTTTTTGCTTCTTTGATTAGCTTATCCGTGAGTAAGAGTTCACCAAAGATACTGCCCACTTCTGCAATGCACATCCCGATATCCGTGTTTATGGGTTTTTGCTTTGCAGTCATTAGATAGTCATGGACTGCATGACCATTTTCGTGAACTAATGTGAAAACTTCACTAAGCTTTCCATTGTAACTCATCAAAATGAAAGCGGATTTACCAGCCAGCCATGAAGCACAAAATGCTCCCTGACGTTTACCCTCTCGAATTTCGGCATCTATCCGGCGCTTATCAAACATTTCCTGTACATTTCGAGCTAAATCTGCATCAAATTCCTTGTATGTATCTATTGTCATCTGGCGAGCTTCTTTCCAGGTAAAGGTTCGTTCAGGCATATTGGGTAATGGGGCTACCACATCCCATTCTCCTAATTTTGCTAAATCCATAAGTTTCGCTTTAAATTTCAGATATCGCTGAAAGAGTGAAGAGTGGCTATCCACCGTTTTCATTAACGCATCGATGGTTTCTGCGTCCACATCATTATCAATGAGGCTTTGGGTGCGTGGGGTTGGCCATTTCCGTTTTTTGCTCATTTCAACATGGTCACCAATTAGAGCCCGAACACCACTAGCCCAAATAATCTCATCATTGCCAAGACCGGTCCAGACTATGCTTTTTGCTGCTTTACGAATATCACGGTCTGGATCATGAAAGAGTGCATGAATTTGGGTAAATGGCATTTCTTTTTTCTCGCCTTCAATTTCGATTTCGAACATCCGTGTTGACAACCAGTCTCCCCGTAATTGATACCACTGGTTTATCCCAAACTGATCTTTTTGAATAATGAGTTGTTCTTCTTCTTCACTCAGAATATGTGGGGCTCTCCGAATCGCCATTTCTAAAGCGTGCTTATATTCAGCAAGTTCTGGATTGTCAATCAATTCTGGCTGGGTTTCAACTAATTTAGCTAGCTCGATTTCAGTGAAGGCAAGGAGCTGACCAATTTTTGAACTCATCCGCCTACCCAGATCGGCGGCTTTTTTGGCATCAGCATCCAATGAGTTCGCATTATAACTAAGATTAGCATATTTGAAAGCGCCTTCGCGTTTCAAATATTGATCTTGCATTTTTTCAAGAAAAGTTTTCAATTCCTTAGGAGAAAGCGTACCGATTTTTCCTTTGTATTCCTTGGCGAGTTTTTCTGCAGCATTAAAGGCTTGTTTCATCTGTTTTTTTAAAGCATCAAATTTCGTTGAAGGAACCAAAGGAGTGAGATCCCATACCTCAGCATTAATCATCATGATAATTCGCCCATCCATGGAGTGAGGTTTCAGGTTAAAAGTCAAATGGATAGATTATCTTCAGGTAAATACCCCCGCTTCATGAACGGAGTTCTGATAATTTAGGTGTTGAGTTGGTAGCACACACTACTAAACTGATTGAAAATATCACGAAAAGCTTTGTAAAGCCGATCATACGTGGCTACCCGCTCGGCATCGGGTTCCACTGTTTGGTCAAAGGTAAAGAGTCGTTCTAAAGCATCAAAGGATTTGAATTCACCCAATGCAACCGCAGCTACTAATGCAACACCAACTGTGCCTGCGTCTTGGAGAGTAGTCACTCGTTTCAAAGACACGTTAAGGACATCTGCGAAAATCTGCATCCATAGATCACTTTTAGATCCGCCCCCACAAATGTTCAGACTGCTAATAAAATGACCCATCCCCTCAAGCACCTCTTTGACCCAACGGGTATTATAGGCTACTCCTTCAAGCACCGCCCTCGCCATATGTGCGCGAGTGTGGTCAAAGCTCAGGTTAAGGAACGCACTGCGTACAAAGGGATTGATGAAAGGACATCGTTCACCAATAGGCCACGGCAAATACAAGAGATTCCGACTTCCCGGTGGAACCTGTTTTGCTTTCTCGGTAACCAAGTCGTAGACATCGATTTTAGAAGCTGAGGCTTCTTCAAGTTCAGCAGTACACACATTGTCCACTAACCATGCTAAACACGCCCCCGCACTTTCCATATGTCCAGTAAGCAATAGCCGTCCTGGCATTGCACTTTCCACTGTGCCAGCACCCGCCAAATCAAATTGTGGCTCATCTTGATGTTGTGCAATCCACCCTGAAGAACCCACATACAAGTGTGGCTTTTTCGGTTTGATAGCCCCCGACCCGATTGGAACAGCAACCATATCACCACAACCAACAATAACTTGAGTTTCAGTTGTTAGCCCTAATTTCTTTGCTACGTCAGGGGATAGAGCCCCCAAGTTGTCTGTGGTCTTTTTAATTTCTGCAAAATGGTCTAGTGAGAGCCCTAAGCCTTCTTCGATGATTTCTGGTTCTGCCTTGTGTTTATCAATACGGAAGTAATTCCAAAGACAGGCATGACTCCAATCGGTATAGAAGTCACCTACACCACATTGATACAGAATCCAATCCTTAACATCCACAAACTTGACAGCTTTTTTGAAAACCTTAGGCTCTTCATGCTTCACCCACAATATCTTTGGTAGCGGGTCCTTTGCCGATACAACGGGAATGATATTCTTCTCTAACATATCCGGAATTGAAAACTGATTCATCAATGGAGTTACATAGTCAACAGAACGGACATCAAGCCATAGGATAGTTTTGCGAAGCGGACGACCTTTTGCATCCACTGGAATGACAGAAGCCATCATCGCATCGACAATAAATGCTGTAATCTCTCGGGGGTCGATGTTTGTTTGTTCGATAATTGTTCGCGTTGTTGTGGTAATGGCATCCCAATACACCTGAGGATCCTGTTCAGCCCATCGTTCCTGAGGATATTCAACCTGATAAGCTTGTGCAGCAGTACCTTGCACACATCCTTTCATGTCAATGATGCTGGACTTGGTTGCACTGGTTCCTAAATCACATGCAAGAATGTATTTCTCTGACAATACTAACCCTCAATCCTACTAAAGGCGGGCATACGAAAAAAGCTTATACCCAACACTCATTTGTGCTTCATAGCCTTCTCAATCGTCGCTACACAGGCTTCATTTTGTTCTTGGGTTCCTACAGTTATTCGGATAAATTGACCAACTAACCCTGCCTTACCAGTATAATCTCGAACGATAATCCCATTTTGCAGCAATTGCTGAGCAATGATATTGGAATCCACATTAGATGTTGTATACTGTGTGAGTACAAAATTAGTTTTAGATGGAAAGGCTTTGACACCTGAAATCTTATTGAGCGCCTTTTCAAGATACTCACGACCCGTTTGAATTTTTTCTTTCACAAAAGCGAGGTAAGCTACATCACCTAGTGCAGCCACTGCAGCAGCCGCGGTAACGCGGTTCACGGGAAAATGATGCAAAACTTTTGAGAGATATTCAGCTAATTTTGGATTAGTAAGAGCATATCCTAATCGGAGTCCTGCAAACCCAAAGGCCTTTGCCATAGTCCGTGTGATGATGAGATTGGGATAGTCGTCGATGAGATGGGCGAAGGTAGTGTCACCAAAATCAAAGTAGGCTTCATCAACAACGATGAGCATATCCAAGTCTAATACCCGTTTAAGTTCTCGTTCAGGAAGACAATTCCCGACCGGGTTGTTGGGACTGATTAGAATGATTTCTTTGGTCTCCGCCCTTATTGTGTCAAAGACATGATCAAGATTCCATGAATAATCAGGCGGAGGACGTGGTGCTGATTGCGCAATCCCCCCAAAAATCCCAAGGCGCAATTGGTAGGGTCCATAATCCGGAGGCACAAAAAGAACAGCATCGCCGGGGCTCAGAAAACCATGGTAAAAGGCGTCAATAAAGTGAGTGGATCCATTACCAACAACAATATGGGTGTCAGCAACCCCCGTATAGGTTGCTAACGCTTGTTTGAGATCATAATAAGAAGAGTCTGGGTAAAGATGTGCTCGTTCGAGTTCTTCAATAGCAGCTTGCCGGGCTTTTGGCGAGATGCCAAAGGGAAGCTCATTACCCATAAGCCGGGCATAATCGGAACGGATTTCATAGAGTTTGCGCAGTAGCGCTGTCGGGCTATAAGCGATACCACTCGTAATATGTGGTTTCAGAAGACGTGAAATATCACCCATAATGTATTCCCACCCTGACCAGTAACGGGAAATAGCTTTCCGCAGGAAGATGTCTTAAAATCGATGGTTGTACCGAAAACTGAGTCAATCGAAGGTCATGGGTTTTTCCACTAACCACCTCGCTTTTAAACTGGATCCGTGCTATCTGTCGATATGTCCATTTATGACGAAATCATGGCAAAATATCGTGAAGTAACATTAGCCCAAACTATTTTCCATCTAATCAATTGGGATATGGATTGTTACATACCACCCAAAGGGTATGCCTTACGTGGTGAACAATTAGGCTTTCTTAGCAAGATGCGTCAACGACTCGTATCAAGCCCAGAATTGGGAAAATTACTCAAGAAAGCCGAATCGGAAAGTGAATTCAAGAAATACGATGAAATACAACGACGAAATATTCACCTGTTGCGACGCGAATATGACCTCATGGTAAAAGTTCCCGAGGAACTCACCGTAGCGATTGCTAAGCAACGAGCAAAAACCGATCAGACTTGGAAAAAAGCCAAAGCGAACAATGACTGGAAAAGCTTTCAGCCAGATCTCGAAGAACTCATTACACTCCTGTGGAAATATGGCGAAATCCTGATGGACGTTCGAAACACTCCCACCGTCTATGATGCGTTGATCGACCAATATGAACCACTGATGACCCAAGACAAGATCGCCAAGGTTTTCACAAAGCTTCGAAATGACCTCATCCCATTAGTCGATAAATATACAAAAGCAGCAGAACACATGGATTTCTCGTTCATGAACCGTAAAGTAACTGTTGACCAACAACGGAAAATCTCAACTGCACTGTGTAACTTCGTCCAATATGACACCACCTCAGAGCAGGCTGGAGGGCGTATTGACGAAACCGAACACCCGTTTACAACGGGATATTACGATGATGTCAGGATAACTACTCATTACCACGAGGACAAATTCGCAGCCTCATTCTATTCAGTACTCCATGAAAGTGGTCATGCATTATATGAACAAAATTATCCACCCGAAGGAAAATTTCAACCCTGGGGCGACGCACCCAGTTATGGGGTGCACGAATCCCAGTCCCGATTTGTAGAAAATATGTTGGGTCGATCGAAGGAATTTATCACCTACTTCCTTCCGACCCTGAACAAACTAACCAATAATACTTTCAAAGACATCAGTGCCGACCAGATGACCAAAGCCGTCAATAAGGTTGAACGCTCAAAAATACGAATTGAAGCCGACGAAGTCACCTATTCTCTGCACATTATTATTCGCTTTGAGATTGAAAAAGACTTATTCGCAAACAAGATCGGAATCACAGATTTACCCAGTGTATGGAACGAGAAATACAAAGAGTATCTAGGCGTGGTTGTCAAAAACGATTCAGAAGGGGTCCTGCAGGATACCCATTGGGCTTCAGGCTATCATGGCTATTTCCCCAGTTATGCACTTGGGAACGTTTATGGTGGCCAATTTCTCACAACGATGGAAAAGACGCTCCCCAACTGGCTTGACCTCGTTGCTGATGGTAAATTTGGACCAATTAAACAATGGTTAGTGGATAATGTTCACCGGAAGGGCGACCTATACGATCCCGAAGACTTACTTTATCGTGTTACAGGGGAAAAACTCAATGCCCGACCCTTCATCCAGTATCTTACAGGCAAATACAAGAGAATCTTTGGCTAAGCTCTTTGTGATAGAGAAAAGGAAAAGGGACCCGTGCTCAATGCCCGAGCCCCCAAGAGTTAGGAGCACGTTCAACCCACCCAGCAAACGTTTTAGTTACGACAAGCAAACCAGTAAAGATACTTGACGCGACGTGCCTGCCTTTGGGGGTTGTCCGCGCCATTGGAATAATGATATTTGTGCATTTTGTGTGTCACCAATGAAATCAAAAGATACCGCGTTATATAAGGCGGACTCACCATTTGGGCTCACTTTGAGAGGTCACCTGATGTTACTAACAGAAAGCACAATATTGTGGCTAAACCTGACTTAAAGAGCAGTCCGATTTTAACGTCACAGAAAAACTTACAAAAAAATCGATTTTTACCTGTTCACTGGAGCTTTCTTAAGGGCAATTTTGTCAATGTTCATTTGGAGTAAGATAGTCAGTTGGTAGGGCTGGCGAAATAAAATGATCCATCACGTCTTCATCATCGATGCACGAGAAATTATTGTAGTGCAGAAGAAATTCTGGATCATTGACATCGATCACAAGGAAATGAGACAATTTGCAGCGCGGGTTAAAGCAAACCAAGCACTCCTAATAGAACAAATCGGGACCACAAAATACATTGGACAACCACTCGGTCGTGGCGTTGTGATTCTTGGTGCCGAGAATGTGGATGAAGATACCACACTTCTTGAAAAAATTGATACAGTAACTTTCGAGTTCCGCCGGGTTATTAGTCATGAGGAAGACTTTGATGCCTTCATGCAAAAACTAGACAGATATGTGACAACTAAATTGAAAGTTAGTCTATTAGGTTATGGAGGCGTCGGCAAAACCACTATCCTCCATCTCCTCAATGGCGGCAAAATGCCCCAAACTTATATCCCAACAATTGGAATTGATATCCAGAAAGTAGAAGGGGCCCGAATTGGTACCTATGAGCTCCTTGTTTGGGATTTCGCTGGTCAAGAAAGGTTCCGAAAATTATGGAAGATGCTCTTTTCGCGGAGTCGCATCGTCTTTATTGTCACCGATTCCACTTTAGAAAATGTATTACAAAGTAAGGACATTCTCGAATTCCTAAAAGAACAGGGCTTAACAAGCGATATCGTTGTTATTGCCAATAAACAGGATTTGACAGGGGCTCTTCAACCGGGTCTTGTTCAACGCCTGTTGGGAGTGAAGGCATTTGGTCTCACTGCTATTGATCCTAATGACCGAGAAAAAGCGTTGGACATCATTCGAATAAGCTTGGAACGTACGATAGATTGGGGTAGGATGGAAATCGAAACCGTTGATTTTCTTCCATAAGCCGATAGATAACACAGCTTTAATTTCCAGTAGATTACCAGGGTTGAAAGGGCAACGAATTTAATTACCACAACCTTGCTTTGAAGTTATGGTGCAAGACATGGTAAGCCAAACGGACGTATCGAGAGAATCTCAATCTAAAAAATATCTGGTTAGTAAAATTACAGCTTCGAAGAATCTCCGTGCAGATATCCAAAAGGCGGTTGAACTCATTGGTGGATTCGACGATTTGATTCAACCGGGGGATTTGGTTACCATCAAACCGAACATGAACACCGCGGATCCCTATCCCGCTTCTAGCGATGCCGACTTTATTCAAGCGCTGGGCGAAGTCTTGTTTGATGCGGGAGCGGAGAAACTTCAGATTATGGATGCATCTACCCAACGGGTCTGCACACGCGATGTCGGAGAGGCAATCGGACTCTGCGATGTAGCATTGGAGTTGGATGCTAACTTTATTTCATTGGATGAGCATCCATGGATTAATCAGACCTTTCCCCAAGGAAAATACCTAAAGACTGGGCACATCGGTAAACCCGCTCTGGAAATGGGAAAACTCGTGGTTGCCCCTTGTTTGAAGACACACTTTATAGCAAAATTCACTGCCAGCATGAAACTCCTCATGGGGTTATTGAAACGCCAAGACCGGCTGAAAATGCATATGCGAAAACTCGAATACAAGATTGCCGACCTCGCCTCATATTTTAAACCAACCCTTATCGTAATGGATGCTCGAAAAGTCTTCGTAACAAAAGGCCCCTCCTCAGGACAAATCGAGACACCTAACTTCATTTTAGCCAGCCAGGATATGGTTGCCATTGATGTAGAAGGTGTTCGCATCCTACAAAGTTATGACGCGAAAAATAAACTCGATAAACCAGTCTGGGAACTGGGACAAATCGCTCGAGCAAAAGAAATCGGATTCGGTGCAACAGGCGATGAAGACATTAACGTCATCGAGGACACTTAAGCACGATTCAAGTTCCCATATTATTCTGAACGTGCTTCTTACTCACCCGAGCATTGATAATTACCGTAAGTATGGCTCTTTCAGTTCGATACAGAAATAATATCATCATAATATCTGTCACGGATTTTATTTAGAACCACAAAGGATCGCGTTTTTTCAATGAAGTCTTGGTTGCGTATTTGTTCGATGATTTCTTCAAAACAGCGGATATCCTGGCAGATGATTTTCAGGACTAAGTCAAATTCTCCAGTGACCGTGTAGATTTCAACGATATTATCGATACCTTGAAGCGCTTGTGCAACTTCAGGACCTGGCATTCTTCCTGCATTGACACCCACGAGGACGGTGATGGGATTAGCAGCCTTCTCATAATTGATAGCAATAGTAAACCGTTGGATGACACCCGTTTTGTAAAGGCGATCGACTCGACGACGAATCGTAGATTCAGACAAACCAAGGGTCCGCGCTAAACGGGCAGTGGATTGACGGGCATCACGTACAAGGTGCCGGAGAATCCGACGGTCAGTTTCATCGAGATCAGATGAAGCCATATTGTCACTTCCATAACACTTTAAGGGGGTTTAGTAATCGCCCAAAATCCTATGGTTTCTGGGCGTTTTTAGCCTCTTTCCGATATTTCTTTAAAAGGTATTGGTGGTTTCATCCTCTCATTATTATATTTTTGACGCATTCTTATGAACCCTTATATTATATTGGTGGATTCTAATGGCAAAGGATCCAGTTGTGTATATTGATGGTGATTATATACCGAGTCAAGAGGCGAAGATCTCGGTGTTCGACCATGGCTTGTTATACGGTGATGGCATCTTTGAAGGCATTCGCGTATACGATGGCGTGGTATTCAAACTAGACGCGCACTTGGATCGGTTATATCGAAGTGCCAAGGCGATGTCATTGACAATTCCCCTGGAGAAAGCTGCGATGAAGACAGCGCTCTTAGAAACGCTGCAGCGCAACGGGTATCGGGACTCGTATATCCGATTACTTGTTACACGGGGAAAGGGTGATCTGGGAGTAAACCCCAAGAAATGCTCCAAAGCGTCCATAGTGATTATCAATGTTCAGGTAGAGCCTATGCATGGGCATAGCTCAAAGAATGGAATCTCCACGATAATTTCTAGCATGAGACGTCAGGCTCCTGACTCCACGAGCCATGAAATCAAATCATTGAATTACCTGAACAGCGTACTGGCCACAATCGAAGCAAATCGACAGGGCGTTGATGATGCCATTATCTTAGATCAACGAGGTTTCGTTGCAGAAGCAACTGGCACTACTTTGATTGCTGTGTGGGATGGAGCTCTACATGCCCCCCCTTTGACCGCTAGTATTTTAGACAGCATTACTCGTCGGTTTGTCTTGGAATTAGCTAGGGATTTAGGCTTCCATGTCTTTGAAAGAGATATGACCCCATTCCAGTTGCTGATGGCCGACGAAGTGTTTCTGTGTGGAACGATGGGCGAGATCACCCCCGTGAAAAGTATCAATGATCAACCGATTGGTCAGATGACACCGGGTCCAGTGACAAAGAAGCTTTTAGAAGCCTATATTGAACAGCGTAAGAAACCGGAAAATGGTACTGTAATATATCCAAAATCTGAATGAGAAGTATTTTTGCCCTTTTGACTGTCATCTTGAAATGCATATCTTCTTTACTGTAAAGCAGGCTAGATATCCTAGAGGTTTGAGAGGCCTCAGTAGGTGAAATCTCATGAAGAAGGAACCATTCAAGGTATCGGGAAGCACTCTAGAAACTTGGGGACCTAAATTACGGATGCGTCCATTAGACTTCATTGACTTGGTTACGACTCGAACACTAACGGTTTTTTATCAAAGAGTAGGAAGTTTTACAAAAAAACACAAGTACACTACATTCGAACATGGAGTTAGATTCCAGACTGAAACCAAGGAACCACTTACAAAATTACAGGCTGATTTTGAATTACCACACTCTTGGTCATAAGTTCTAAATTGGCACAATTGTCCCTTTCAGTGTCGAATGGACCGGGCTGTGTTTCTCAAAGTATTGTTTGAGTGCATCGATGGCGGTGATATGAAGTTCGCGTCGATTATTACCAAAATGGGCGGGAATACTTTGGACGGTGAGGAAGCAAGCGTGATAGGTTCTTTTGGGATCAAGACGGTGACCCCCAATGAAGAATTCGTGAATACGTTTGCGGTAGGGATTCTCGATTTTGAAGTATATGTTGAGCCCAAGACAGCGTTTGACGTAACCGCCTTGTTGGCGATAGGGGTCGCGTGAGAAAGTGTTTTCGAGGTTGTCCTCCATCATTTGCCACAATTCCTTACCAGTAATATCGCACACTGAGAGTGGGGGGTTTTGGGGAATGATATTGTAAAGGTCATTTATGGTCACATCCCCTGGTGGAATCGGAGCACCATAACGCCAACCGTTTGAAAAGACCAGCTCAGCCCCACTGACTTCTTGGGCAGCTTCGAGGAGCAGATTATCCATTGAAGAACCAAGAACTTGCCAGCGGCTGAGGGTGCTGCGAGTCTGCCCGATGGTTGTATCGAGCATGGACTGTTCTGATTTGGATAGGATTTTGCTTATCATATCTTCAATGGCTGGATTGGGAGGTGTGACCTCTTCTATGGTGACAAGTTTATGCTGAAAAGTTTTGACTCGATTATTAACGATTTTTAGGTCCAGTTTGCCCAGAAACGAAGCCTGACTCCCTGATTGGATAATAACGGTTCGGTTTGTCACCACGGGTTGGTATAAGCGGTTGTGCGTGTGACCACTGAGAAGAATATCGATGCCATCGACTTCAAAAGCAAGTTTGAGATCTTGCGGATAACCAAGATGAGATAAAACAAACACCAGATCAACACGTTCTTTTTCCCGGAGATGGGTGATATAATCGGGGAGCTCTTCACTACCGAGGGTAAAGTAGACGCCTTCGCTAAAGGATGAAGGCATAGTTTTATCAACAATGTTAGAAGCGATCCCGATGACCCCAATGTGTAAGCCATTGCGTTCAATGATGGTTCCCGGTGGAAAGATTGGGGTTTTAGTATCTTTGGAATAGCAGTTAATAGCAAGCATAGGGTAGTTGAGTTGGTGGGTGAGGTTTTGGAATTGAGCGGGACCATAGGCAAATTCCCAATGGGCGGTCATGGCGTCGATTGCTAAGGCATTCATGATTGGTGTCATGGCTTTGCCGTTATTTTTCATGGCAGTATAGGTGCCGTGGAAAGTATCGCCATTATCAAAGGTGAGTACCTGGTTAGGATGGTCAACTCCAAATTGTCCAAGTAGTGTCGCTAAACGGGCAAATCCCCCAACTTTACGAGTGGTGGTTCGTCCACTTTGCCAAAAGAGTTCATGATGGGGAGTCAAGTACCCATGAGTGTCATTAATTTGAAGAATTGTTAAGTTACGTTCTTCGGACATATTTCAGGTTCCTCCGGTAAACCCAAAGTGTCCAAGCTGTATGAGTCTATAATTATAATAGCACTTGAGGTTTCCGTTATTGGGGATGAATGAGCTTACAGGAAAAATTATAGACGGCTAGCCTGAGGGGGTTCCTTTTGTCTGAGTTGTTTTCGAACCAGGTAATGGACAGGGGTTCATTGAGGCGTGGATTCCTTTTACAGCCTCTTTAATGAGAAAATTCCATGTTAAAGGTCCAAGGTCAAGAAGAGCGTTCAGGAAATTATCCCAGGTTTGAGAGCCCATGCCCAGGCTTTTCTCATAGGCGTTCTTCATGGTTACAAAGCGATTCTTCGTAGTGACAGTCATACCAATAGCTGTCCATTTTTCTTTTGATTCTGGCATTGTAGTGTCTCCTGAATCTGACGCACTCGTCCTGACTTTAAGTGGATTCGCTTTTGAAGTTGTCGGAGATAAAATGGAATAGAAAAAAAGTGAAGTTGATTATGCTCCAGATGTGGGTATATACCGGCTAAGAATAAGGGATAAGAGGAGTGCTCTTCGACGTGCTTTGAGCGCATCACGATCGGTGAAGACCTGTTCTTCGGCTCTTAAGCGCGCAAAACGGGTGTCGGCTTTATTCACAGCCATGGGATGGCTAGAGAGATATCCACGCATTGCAGCAATATATGCTTCCTAGCGTTTTTGGTCTCTAGCTTTGTCAGCATCAGCTGTGTGCAAAAAATCGTTTTCGATTCCAATCTTGTTAAAGTTGGATTGATACATTGGACCCCTTCAGATAATTTCTACATAGGAGATTGATATAACCGTTGGTTTATCCTGATTGCCGTTTGAGCATTTTGGTTAAATGCAAGACCGAACGGTTTACAGAACGCTGATTGCTTCCCTGAAAGAACCGTGTCTCAGCTGGTTTTTGAGCAACCATAGCATCCACCTTTTGCTTGTCTATAGGAATACTAGAAAGTGGTCCACGCATGGCTTCAATGTAAGCAGCCCATCGTTGATTTGAACCCTTCCCATTATGGTTTAGGAGAGAATGGTTGATAGCTTTCGCCCCCAAGATAGTTGAGAGTAATTGCCGAATAAATAATTAATGGAATCGAAGTACAGAATGAATAGTGATTAGGTGTTCGATCGATGCGAATTAAAAGTCTAGTTGCAGGACTAACTGAATTAGTTGCTGAACTTGGTGTTGAGGGATGGCGAGAATTTCGAACACCAGATCGTACTCGTATCGATTATGCGATTACTAAGGGATCGCAACGACTGTTGGCTGTGGAATTTGAACGCTCGCGGAAATGGCTGTTTGCCCGAGTGCTGTATAACGCGGTGAAGGCGCAGCGTGCAGAGTTTCCAGCAATTCTCTTTGTCTATCCCTTCTATGATTTACCTAGGGCGGGTCGTTCGTGGGTTCCCAACTATGTGGAGGATACGTTGGGATTACGATTAGCATTATGTCATCCGCGAGATTGTATGTCTGCGACCCGGGCCCTGGTCTGTGAGCAATTGAATTTACCTGTATCTTCGGATATCGTGGAAACTGATTGTGTGATTTCTACAACTGCTGGAACTGATGTCAGCTCGTTGAAAATAGGAGCGGCAGCCTGGAAAGTTACAACATCAACAAAGAAAAAAAAGGGTAAGAAACAGCGAACAAAAAAATCGGCTTCGAAAAAGAAAACTAGCTAAAGAAATTAAGCCCGATTTGGAAGGCTTTTTGATTCATAGTTCGAATTTCTTTTAGTTTGAATTGTGTTTGAAGAGAGGTCTCGAAGGAAGATTGAGAGATGGGAGTGATCTGCAAACCTGCCAGTGCTCCAATCATTACCGTGTTAGCTGTTCGGATTTCTCCTGCTTTTCTTGCAAGCGCAAGGGCGTTTACGATCCAGAGTTTGGGTACTAAGTTCGAGAGACGTGATTGAATTTCTTTAAACGAGGGTACGATTGCTTTATTGGCAATAACGTCAACGGGTGGTTGGAGATGTTCATTTAGTAGTACTTGGCTATCGGGGTTCAGAAAATGGGCTGCCCGAAGCGCTTCAAGCGGTTCCAAACCAATTAGTACATCTGCCATGTAGTGTGGCACTAATGATCCCGTATTAGTGCTTTTTCGGGAGCTAACTCCTTTTTTGGGGGGGTTGGTTAAGCGGATGTGGGAAAGAACGGTGCCTCCACGACGAGATGCGCCGAATGTTTCACCGACACTTACTGTGAATCCGTCATGTATTGCGGCTTGTGCAATAACCCGGGCTGCAAGAAGTATTCCCTGTCCACCCACACCTGCAACGATGAGATTGAAAGGACGATTCGTTGGAATTTTTACTCTACTCTTTGGTGTCATGGTGGGTCCTCCGAATGGGTTCTAGGTATTGAAGTGATAGCCTTATGAGGACATACTTGAATGCAGACATTGCATCCAACGCAAAGCGCTTCATCTATTATTACAAGCTTGTTCTGAGAATCCCAACTAAGTGCGGGGCAATTGAGCTCCGTGAGGCATAGAAGACAGTCTTCTCCACGGCAATTCGATGCATCGATCTGTACTATGGATTGGAGCTTTGTAGTGGGTTGTTTTACTGAAAGGGGGCAGGCGCGACGAAAGATAATCACGTGGCTTCCCTTTGAAGTGATGGCTTTGTACACTGTATCGGTGGCAACTTTGAGATTGAAAGGGTCGACGACGGACACATTAGCAATTCCAATGCCTTGAAGAAGTTTTTCCACATCAATTTTTGGAGCGGTTTTTCCTTCAGCGTTGATTCCTGTTCCAGGATGTGGTTGGAATCCAGTCATCGCAGTGGCTTCATTATCTAGGATACAGATTGCCGCGTTCGACTTAGAATAGGCTATATTTACAAGCGCCGGCAGACCGGCGTGGAACAGAGTTGAGTCACCAATCACTGCAATGACCGGGTCGTCAAGCCCATAGCGTTGTAGATGCCCAAAGCCACTTGCTAGTCCTACTCCTGTTCCCATCGCATGTTGGTTCCGCATGAGATCATGATAAAATGCCCCGAGAGAATAGCAACCGATATCCCCGGTGACAAATCCTTTGTTTTTATTTCGTTTTAAGGCTCGGTGAATCGCTAGATAAGCAGCACGATGCGGACATCCCGCACAAAAAGTAAGGGTGCGGGGTGGTAGATCTTGAGTAGCCTGAACAATGGCAGCTTTAAACTTCTGAGTAACAGGTGAAAAGGAGAGATTAAGAAGTTGCGCTACTGCGTGAAGCGTATCGTCGATAGTAAGTTCACCGACCGACGGTATATCTCCGGTTATTTTACCATATAGTTCAGGTCGCTGTGGTTCAGAGAGATCATAGATAGATGCCCGAATTTGCGTTTCGAGAAAAGGATCAATCTCTTCGAGGAATAAAATTTTCTTTGCGCGACCAAAAATTTTCTTTATGAGTCTGATTGGAAGAGGAGAAACGGTGGCAATTCGAAGAATGCCAACCCGCTCTTTCAACTTCAGAAGATTAAGCGTTTCATTAGCGTAAAGCCAGCCGGTACCCGTAGTAACGATGATAAGCTCAGGTTGTTCGGGACC
>JBHLPR010000025.1:0-32686 GCA_048939245.1 Promethearchaeota archaeon
CAGAGGTAGTGGACTAACTGCTTGGTCATGTTGACCAAGTCATCGATGCGAATCCATTCATCGGGTTTGTGTGCGGAGAGGTTGTCAAAGGATGCAGCACCCATTCCAATGATATTGTCAATTTCACAAGCCTGAGTGATGAAACCCATATCTGTGGAGGCAGAAGCGCCACCAATAATGAACTCGTTGTCTTGGTAGTTATGAACAGCTTTGAGGGCTTCTCGCATTTTTTGTGCGTACTTACTGGAGGTGTCCGCCTTGAATGGGTGATACGAATGGATAAAGGTGGTTTTCACATCCAGGGCTTTGCTTTTGACCTTACCGCGCTTTATCGCTTGCTCAATCTCTTCGACGATTTGGTCATAGGTCTCTTCGGGAATATAGCGGCGGTTGATGATCACTTCACAGTCGGCAGGTACGATGTTGCTCTTTGTTCCCCCACGAATTATGTCGATGTTAAACATGGGGGTGACTTTGTCTGATGGGGCGCCTAGAGACTGCAAGAGAGGAACGATGGGAATGCTTGATTCACGTTTTTCCACTTCGATTTTTAATTTGCGTAACTCATGGAGAATGGGAATCATGGCTTCAATGGCATTGACTCCCATGAAATTCATGCCAGAATGACAACTCCGACCCTTGGTTGTGATTTTCACGTCCACATTGCCTGCAACTCCTGCAATAATCAAAGGCATCTGTCCTCCAAACTCGGTATTAATTACATGCCCTTCGACATAACCGTGCTTAGCTAGATGGTAGATGCCTGGATACATACCAATTTCTTCATCGGTACAAAAGGTGCAGTTAATATTGAAGTGAGGTTTTAGACCTAATTCCTGTATGATTTCCAAGGCAACTAGGATGGAGGCGATGCTGCTTTTCATGTCAATGGCTCCACGTCCATAGAGTTTGCCATCTTCAATGACGGCGTTGAAGGGATCTTTAGTCCACGCTTCTTCGATGGGGACCACATCCATGTGCGCATATATGGTCACTGTTTCGTGTTGGTTCTGGTTTTGGCGCGCAACTAAATTGATACGAGGGCCTTCCAGCGTAAAAGGGATCATAGCAATTTTTTCTGGAGGAACAACGACGCGTTCGGTGTGAAACTGAAGTTTCTGAAATGCTGGTTCCAAGTACTGAACCATTTCTTCGTAGTTGTTTCCTGGTGGAACAACGGTGGGAATGCGAATTAGGTCCTTTAGCACATTGATAAGGCGTTCTCGCTTGGTTTCAACGGCTTGGAACACCATTTCAGAATTTGGTTTTGATCTGGGGGGTTTTCGCTTTCGTGTAATCATATCTTTTGATGAACGAGTAATGGTTTTCACATTAGATATAGAATAATGGTGCTCAAAAACCCCCTAATACAAATAAGTAAACTGAATGCGGTCTTCTTAACCGGAATGGAATTTCTGAGCAGTGTTCCGAAACGCCTTTACATACACGTTCAAAGACAAAACTGATGAATTCTGTTCTTCAGGCTTTTACCCGCCACTCCGAGACTGTTCGCGATTACATCGTAGCTCTAATCCAAGTGGATTCTGGAATCTATAATATTGAACAACTGAAGACGATTCTACAAGAGCCTGATACAACCGTTCGGTTGGAAACCGAGTGGCTCCACTCGCTTCTCCAGCTCTTATCCTATGTTCAGAAATACATGCAACTTGTACAAAACTGGGTCAATCATACCCAAGGGCTTCTTAGGAATCTGGGCGCATCTCAACGAGAACTCAGCAGATATGATAACCGAGAGGTACCCGCTTCGAAAATTCTGCAGAAAAAGCAGCTAGACCAGAATTATCTTCGCTGGGTGCTTGAAGACACAGCACAAGAACTTGACCGATTGATAGTCTCTGTTCATCAATTAATCGCTGAATTACCCACCTTCCTTCAATTAATTGAACAATTTGGTGGTCCATTTGTTGGCAATTTTCGACAAATAGCGGTTGCTTGGGAAGCGAATGCACGTCGTGATTTCTTAGTGCCTCTTTCTACTATTCTTCAAGAAGTTGATACGACCGCTGATTCATCCATTATCCTTCAGCAGTTTGCACGGTATTTAGATACGATTGTCCAAGTCGTTTCCGTATTGCCCATGTTTGTCACCGAATCGTCCAAACTCACTACCTATTCACCGGAAGCGCTTAGTTCGAGTGAATGGCTCGTCAATCAACTTATCGAAGGCACAGAACAACTTCGACAGTTTGTCCAAATTCGCTCACAGGTTTATTCTGTATTAATCAATGAACAAAAGGCGCTTTGGCATGCAGTTATTCCCGCTGATACTCCCGTTGAACAGGTTATAATCACAATGGGAATTAATCCTGCGCAAAAAGTGGCAGATCTTATTCCCAATCCTTTCCCCATGGATACTCTACCCTTAGCGTTTAAACAAGCTGAAGAAGCGCTCACGATATGGGCGGCTACTATTGAAGCATCAGTGCCTTATCTCAACAAAGCTTTGGTTCTCAACCAAATATTACAATCACCGGCTGTTGCCAAATTCTTACAAGCTGAACAGCGGCGATTAGAAATTTATCACGAATGGCACCCACGAATTACCGAGACCTTTAAGGCACTTAAGAAATCATTGTAAGCAGCTCAATAACGAATGTTCTTCCTCAAGAAACCTTCTTTGATTCGTTCCTTAATTGTTTCAAAATCACTGCCCACAATCTCAATCTTATTTAAATCAGCTTCCCCTAATCCTTGTTCCTTAGCAAGTTGAACCATTTTCATTTTCTCAGGATTTTTCCCCACTAACGCAAAGGCAACGGTGTCAACAGCTACCGCATCCCGTCCAACAAGAAATACATTCGCTGGAATACGTTTTTCGATTTTCGCAGCCGGTGATGGAAAAACAGCGGTACCATCAATTACAGCTAAATCAATTCCACCCACCGCTTTGAATAAACTAAGCACGACAGCTTCCAACTTCTTGTGATACACAGCTTTCTTTCTCATCGGTGCTAATCCAAACAGGTTCTTAATCACCGATCCCTTGGAATATCGACGCAAGATATGCGAACTAACTAGCACACGGTTTTCAAAAAGCAGATGTGATAATTCCATCTCCTCTCCAGCAATATCTGACTTCTTTGTCTTCATATCCTCGGAGAGATTAAATGGCACAACACGGTCCGAAAACAGCTCTTTCCAAATCTGGAGGCGCTCGGTCCCAGTTCCCCGATAATTATCAGATTCAATCAACCAAATCTTCGGTGTTTTCGAAAAACTTTCAACGATAGCCCGTGCTACAGGCACCGTTGTGTAAGCTTTCTGCTTGGGTTCGAACACACCTAATTTATACAAAACTTCCCGATTGGAAGTATTCAGATCCGAAATCCCCCCAATTAATTTGAGCGCCTGCTGAAAGGACGATGTCATATCCTTTCCAAATTCCATCAACGCTACTTTTACCATAATCAATCACGACTTGAAATCAAAGACATGAGATGTCATCCGGCATGAACTAAAAACCTATTTACTCAGCGGTCTTTTCATTAAAAGTGTGAAATTTCATGGCTGAGACCTGTGGCTTCTATTGGCTTGTAGAAAATAAACTTGCAGGGTCTGGCTATCCCGGATCCTGTTTGGATTGGTTGTATAATGCACAAGGCATCCGTGCGCTCCTTTCCCTTCAACCACTCACTCCAGATGATTTGCTCCAGGCTCAACAACTCGGATATCACATCAACACAGTCGCGATTACTGATTTTACCGCGGGTTCACCAGATCAACGGCAAATGGCGGTTGAAGGAATCGTTGAGTTTCAGAAGAAAAACCTTCCAACCCTTGTCCATTGCCAAGGAGGATTGGGGCGAACAGGGATGATATTAGCCCTTTATCTTGTCCAACACAAAGGAGTTTCACCCAATTCAGCGATTTCCCAAATTCGTCGCATTCGAAAGGGGTCAATTGAACCGAATACTGGGCAAGAAGAAGCCATATTCGCCGCACAAGATGAGAACTAACTTCGAATTTAAGGTGGGTTTTAGATATCCAGCTTTTTGACAGCCTTGCGTTTGAGAAACTGACCGTGATTACTCTCACCGACTAATATTCCATCACTTACCACGATCTTTCCTCGTGAGATAGTCATATGGGGATAACCTTTCAGTTTCCATCCTTCAAAAGGACTCCAATCGCAATTCGTTTGTAGGTTCTCGGCATGAAGGGTTACCTTCTTTTCTGGATCAAACACAACAAGGTCAGCATCACTTCCTGGCGCGATTGTTCCCTTTCGTGGAAACATTCCAAAAATTTTCGCTGGATTGGTGCTTACTAGTTTTACAAGATGGTTAAGTGAAAACCGCTTTTTGCCTACTCCTTCAGTGTAAAGGAGGGGAAACATTGTTTCAACCCCGGGCAGTCCAAAGGGGATTTTTCGGAAATCGCCTTTCCACATGGCTTTTTGCTGGGTATCAAAAGTGCAAGTGTCGGTGGCAACCACTTGGATTTCGCCGTTGATAAGACCCTGCCAGAGTCGCGCGTTGTCTTCCTTCTTTTTTATTTGTGGACAGGTAGCATAGAGATGGCCATTTTCTCTCTTGAACACCGAATCATCAAGCAGAAGGTATTGTGGACAGGTTTCCGCATACACTTGTACGCCTCTTTCTCGAGCATCATGAACATACTGTGCACTTTCTCCTGCTGACATGTGAACAATATACAAGCGTCCACCTGTTACCTCTGCCCATTTGATGGCTCGTTGGACCGCTTCGGATTCTGTGAATGCTGGTCGGGAAAGAGTATGAGCATAGGCTCCCCATTTTTCCTTCTCTTGGGCATATCTATCAATTAGCATCTCGAGAATATCAACACTTTCTGCATGGACACCAATCATTCCCCCAAATTTCTTTGTTTCTTCGAGGGCTTGAAAGAGCATGCCATCATCAGCCATCCACCCCTCATTTTTGTAGATCATGAACATCTTGAAGGTGGGAATACCATAGTCGATGACTTGTTTGATTTCAGCTTGTGTTTGTGGATTCCAGTCAGTAATAGCAGCATGTAACCCGTAATCAATATAGACTCTTCCGTCCGCTTCTTTTCGGCGGGCTTCCACTGCCTCCATTATAGAATGACCCTTTTGTTGAATAGCAAAATCAATTACAGTTGTAACACCGCCCATTGCAGCCGCTTTAGTGCCATTTTCAAAATCATCAGCTGAAACGGTGCCACTGAATGGCAACTGTAAATGTACGTGGACATCAATAGCTCCTGGAAAAAGATACATGTCGGTTGCATCAACAACCATTGTATCCGTTGTTGGTGCGATGTCTTTTGAAATCGTAATGATCTTTTCTCCTTTTATCCCGACATCGGCTTGAAATGAATTGGTGGCGGTTACAAGAGTTCCGTTTTTAACAATCATGTCCAGCTTCATACAGAGTCACTTCTCCGTTTTTTCATCCCTTTAATACCCTTTATGATTTTGGGAAACGTCTAAATCACGAAAACACCATGTCTACTCAAGATTTCATCTGTTGTGATTATAATGAGAAAAGTTCGAATTGGATTAGTTCAGACTCGATGGGAAGGCAGTATTTCCGGTGAGGACGCCATTCAAAAAGACATCGAGAAAATGATTCAGAAACACGAAGCTTATGCTAAAACCGCTGCCCAGAAAGGCGTTCATATTCTCTGCTTTCAAGAGTTGTTCTTCGGACCCTACTTCTGTGCAGAACAAAAACCACTATGGTATAAATTTGCAGAACCGATTCCGGGACCTCTTAGTGATCGCATGAGTCGTCTTGCAAAAACCAATAAAATCATACTAATTGCTCCGATGTATGAAGAAGAAATGAAGGGGATTTACTACAATACCGCAATCATCATCAATAATGATGGTACACTTTTAGGAAAATATCGGAAAACCCACATCCCCCACCTTGGACCAGGTTTTTGGGAGAAATTCTATTTTAAGCCCGGAAATCTAGGATATCCAGTTTTTGAAACCGAGTATGGCAAAATTGGACTTTACATCTGTTACGATAGACATTTTCCTGAAGGTGCGCGGGCTTTAGGATTAAATGGGGCTGAAATTGTCTTCAATCCCTCTGCCACGGTTCAAGGACTCTCAGATCATCTTTGGGCTCTTGAACAACCAGCACATGCAGTTGCCAACGGTTATTTTATTGCAGCAATTAACCGTATCGGGGAGAGCCCTTGGAAAATGGGAACATTCTATGGAAGTTCTTATGTGGCAAATCCACGCGGGGAAATTGTCAAACAAGCTTCTGCAGATAAGGATGAACTCCTCATCGTTGATATTGATCTAGATATGATTAAGGAAGTCAGAAATACGTGGCAGTTCTTCCGTGATCGGCGCCCAGATTTGTACAAAGAATTATGTGATCTTTAGAGGGTTTTCTCAACTTCAGTGAAAGCCTTATCGAGGATTTGATACGCTGAATCAATCTGGTCTCTGGTTAATTCAAGTGGAGGCTGGATTCGGATAGCATTTCCATCGATTCCACCCTTTCCAATGAGCAGCCCTTCAGTCTTACAGAGTTCCATTACTTGGAGTAATTCTTGTGATGCTGGTTCCTTCGTTTCCTGGTTTCGAACCAATTCAATACCCTGCATCATTCCTTGTCCGCGTACTTCACCAACTAGTTTATGTTCTTGCTTTAGTGCTTCTAGCTGCTTTTTCAGATACGCCCCCTGTTCAGCGGCACGTTGGATGTAATTGCTTTTTTGTATTATATCAATAACCGCAACTGCTCCCGCACAAGATAATAGGTTTCCGCCGAATGTGGCAAAGCTGTCCGTCGTAGTATACTCGCTAGCATATTCTGGTGATGTTAAAAATCCACCAATCGGAATGCCACTCCCAAAACCCTTAGCTAAGGTAATGATATCGGGATTGACTCCTGTGTGTTGAATACCCCACCATTTCTTGCCTGTTCGACCGAATCCAGTTTGTACTTCGTCACTGATGTAGAGCCCATCAAACTCTTTTACGATTTCATAAGTAATTTGAAAGAATTCGGGAGGAGGTTGAATTATTCCGCCAACACCTTGGATTGGTTCAACAATAAATGCTGCTAGAGCTTTGTTGGTTTGCGTTCGGATAAGTTCGCGGAGATATCGTGCACATTGCATATCACACTCCGGGTACTCTTTTCCAAAGGGGCACCGATAACAATAGCCATAGGGCTGAAATCGAACACCAGGTGGATGGGCTTCAGGAACTGTACGCCATCCAGCACTTGATATTTCTCGGGTTAGTGCTGTTCGTCCATGATAGCCATGGGTGCATGCTACTACATATGGGTTGTTTTTGAATTTTCGTGCCATGAAAAGCGCTGCCTCATTTGCCTCTGAACCACTATTGACAATGAATGATTGAGTTAATCCCTTAGGCGCGATTTCGGCTAGACGTTTTCCTAATACCGCATAGGGAATCGTAGCATATAATGAACTCGTGTAGACTAACCGATCCAGTTGCCATTTCAATGTAGCAATGAACCTCGGATGATTATATCCGGTAATCGTTGTGCAAATACCTGCAAACAAATCGATGTACTTTTTTCCTTTCGAATCTTCAAGAGTGGCGCCTTCTCCACGGACTAAAAGCAAGGGGTTTTCATAATAGTGTGAAACAGCGGGAACTACATGTTTCTTCTCTATTTCCAGGATTTTTTCAGCTGAGTAGGCTTTTCTTAGGTCTTCGGGAACAAGCTGCTCATCCATTTTTCTCAACTCCATCAAGGAGACATATGACTATTCACTATCACATAAAGACTTTATCTAGTAGAATCATCTATTTAGAGTCAATCGGAGGAAATTCAACTCATGCCAAAGTATCCCTTATCCGTCGAATTCGCTGGTATTCCGTTCAAGAATCCCTTTATGCTCTCGTCAGCTCCACCAACGCTCGATGCCAAACGCGTCATTCGTGCAGCTAAACTGGGCTGGGGCGGAGCTGTCTTGAAAACGGTAACAGAAGAACCGACCGTGGACCCACGTACCCGCTTGGGCGTATTACGTGAGCAGGGACACCTAATTGGGATGAATAATATTGAGCTCCTTTCACGGCACTCTCTGAAAAAATGGATTAACTCTTGGATACCCGAGATCAAAGCAAGAACCCCTGAGGATTTTGTCGTTGTTGCTAGCATCATGTCTAGCCCAGAACCAGAAGGCTGGACTGCTCTAGCAGAAACTCTTACACAAACAGGAGTAAACGCCTTGGAACTCAACGTTTCATGTCCTCATGGATCACCAGAGAAACATATGGGCGCATTCATTGGCCAAAACCCAGAACTCGTAGAACGAGTTACTAAAGCGGCAAGGAAGGGGACGGATTTACCAATTTTTGTAAAACTAACTCCCAATGTGACTGACATCGTTCCCATTGCCAAAGCTGCTGTAAAAGGAGGCGCCGATGCATTATCCGCTATTAATACCGTTGAATCGCTTATCGGCATTGACATTGAGACCGCAACCCCGTACCCTTTCGCATATAATTCAGACTTATCCAATCCTCAAAGTACGTATGGTGGATACTGTGGTCCCGCCATTCGACCTCTAGGTCTACGGTTTGTTTCACAGATTGCTAAGGCGATTCCAACAATTCCTATCTCGGGAATCGGTGGCATTGGAAACTGGCAAAATGCAGTAGAATATCTAATGGTTGGTGCTAGCACTCTTCAAGTTTGCACGGCGGTTATGTGGTATGGTTTTCAAATTATTAGGGATTTCACTCAGCATTTATCCAAATTTATGAAGAAGAAGGGTTACGCCACCCTTAGCGCAATGGTTGGCAAAGCGCTTCCCAAAATCACGACTTGGACGGATCTACCAAAACTACCCCCCGTCATCGCTTACATCGATCCTGAAAAATGTATACTTGGTAAAGAATGCAGGATCGCATGTGCTGATGCCGGATATCAAGCTATTCGCATGGACGGACAACGTCTCATCGTAGACCCCGAAAAATGCGATGGATGCGGACTTTGTGCTGTGGTCTGTGGAGAAAATGCTGTGGAATTTGTGAAAAAGGAATAAACCTCTTCTCTTTAAAGGTGTGATTATGTCACTTACTACTGTCGGTATAATTCTTAACTTTGCTATTGACCTGGAAGCCTCTGCGGCCGCTTTTTATGAAACTGCGATCACCATCACTCAAACACAAGACTTGAAGAGTCTTTTCGAAGCCCTTATCATGCAAGGACAAAGTCGAATACAAACGCTTATGCAATTTCGCCAACAATTATCACTTGACCAAAAGAAGGCTACGGTGACAGGCGTCAATAGTCAGCATTATCGGCCCAAAACCGAATGCCCGCCAGGATGTCCAGATAACCAATTAATTCGATTAGCATTGGCATTGGAGCAACAGATACACGACTTCTACCAAGATTCCAGTGATAAACTTGGTTTCCTCGACGCCCTCTCCGACGAATTTAATCAGCTTGCTAAAATTCACTTACTAAATCAAAAGAAACTACATACAGCAGGCTAGCGGATTTTACAAAAAACATTATCTGATTCTTTTGTTGAAATGTTCACAACAAAGAAAAGCGAGGACACGGTTTTTTAACTTGCTTCTGGTTCTTCGGTGACAGTTATGTGCAAAATTTGTACTGCCCATGGCGGGGGCAAAAAATGGTTCGAAGTCAAACGTCATGTCGAAGTGAAGTTTGCCAAAGAAATGGGGTTTGAGCCTTGGGAAAAAGACCACTGGCAATACGTCCACCAGCAATATGCTCAACTGGCGGCTCAAGCTGGTGACGCCATGGCCAATCCAGCGATGGCCGATAATGTCCGGAAAATGATAGATGATATGATCTTTCAAATTCATCCCCTAGAAAAAGGTGTTAATTTCACCTTTCCCCAAGGACACGGCGCCCAAGTACTTACGCGGGAAGAAATTGAAGGGGTCATTAAGCTTTCTGGTGAACCGTATCTAGTTGAGTGTCTATGCCGTAAAATGATTAACGGAGCCAGTGACAGATGCTGCATTCCTCTGGGGCTTCATGGTGAAACTGCTGAAATGTTTCCCTCCAAGGACGAGAAAGTGGAACGCATTAGTGTTGATGAAGCAATTGCCTTAACTCGGAAATTCAATCAGCAAGGGCGGGTTCATACGCTTGCTGGAACTCCTCTTCCAATGGCGATGGCTGTCTGTAATTGTGAGGTTCCCTATTGTATTGCCTTGCGTCCCAGAGTGGACATGGGCTTCAATTACATCATAAAAAGCCATTGGGTCGCGAAGGTTGATGTGGATCAATGTTCTGGTTGTCGGGAATGCCTTTCACGGTGTCAATTTGGAGCGATAACATTTTCAAACGCAACCGAACGTGCCAATATTGACATGTGGAAGTGTTACGGGTGTGGACTCTGTAAAGAGACATGTCCTGAAAATGCAATCGAACTCATCCCCCGAGAATCCTTACCCGCATTAAAGGACTGGTGGTAAACATGCAGAACTACTACAAGGTTGAATGGGATCACGACAAATGTCAGAATGCTTTTGAATGTGCCCAGTGTTTGCGTGTTTGCCCTCAAGCCGTTTTTGCATTGTATGCATCTAATCGTCAAGAAGGCATAGTACCAACTGAATATGTGATTTCTCCGGCAATGCAAATGTTTTGTAACGGATGCAATGCTTGTATCGAAGTATGTCCCAATGATGCGATCAAGGTCTATCCAAAATCTAAGGCTCAATGAACACGAAATCTAGAAAAATATCTTTTCATCAACCAGGGAGTACGACATGCTCACTTCGTGTCATAATTGGAGTTCCTCGATTTTGCTGATAATCTGATCAACATGTCCTTTAACGCTGACCTTAGGCCACACAAAGCGAACAACACCTTCTCGGTCGATCAGAAAGGTAACCCGTTTTGCTGTACCAATAATTTCCCTCTTCACGCCATAAAGCTCAACGATTTTCTTGTCAGCATCTGCAATTAGCGGAAAAGACAAGTCATGTTTAGCCTTAAAACCCGCTTGCCTTTTGACACTATCCGTACTCACACCTACCACTTTAACGCCCATACCGGTGAGTCGGATCATATTATCGCGAAAAGAACAAGCTTCCTTAATGCAACCTGGGGTGTTAGCCCGGGGATAAAAATACAAAACCACGATATTGTCTCTCAGCTTTGCCAGTTCTAATTCGGTATTGTCATCAGTGATTCCAATAAAATTTGGAGCCGATTGCCCAACTTCAGGCATATCCATTGTAGAAACCTCAGTCAAATGGGAAGCTGCGTACTCTTCTTATTCGTTTCGCAATTCTTAGAAGGGCTCTAGATTGGTGTAAATTCGCTTTTACGCGCCCCACACACCGGGCACACCCAGTCTTCGGGTATATCTTTAAAGGCTGTGCCAGGCGCAATACCATGTTCGGGGTCACCAACAACAGGATCGTAAATGTAGCCACACACAACGCATTGATATTTTCCTTTTTCTTCTGTTTTGCTGGTCTTTTCCGGAGTTGGTGGAACATAGGTCGCTGCCCGTTTCGATGTTTTACCGCCTTTGACTTGGTGGTAGTACGCATATGTTAAAGGGGTCCCCTCTTCCAACATCTCTGCCCCTTTAACTTCTCCAATAAAAATGGTGTGTGTATCGACATCCACCTGGTTGGTCACCTTTACTTCAAGATACGCAAGAGCGTTATCAACAATGATTGGACAGTCTTCAAGTCCTTTCAAATGCTTTACCTCGCTAAGCTTATTCAGCTCACGCCCGGACCTGAACCCAAATCGACCAATGAACTTCATTGGAGTAGATTGGTCAAGAATTGAAACAGAAAACATACCGCTCTTTGTAATCAGTTCGTGAGTAAGATTTTCCTTATTAATACTCACCGCGACGCGTGGAGGAAACGCGGTTATTTGGAATACGGTATTCACGATTTGCCCATTAATTTGATCATCTGCTTTCGCTGCTACGATGTATAATCCATAGCTGAGAAGATTGAGCACAGACATATCCAATTCTTTATCCATTTTACTCAGCTCCATTTAGAAAATTCAAATTACGTGTAGATTGTTAGTTTTCCGGTTCAATTACAAAGTTACAATCCTTGATTATGTAACTAAATCGCTTTATCATGTCCAACGCTTGCTGATAACTTATTTTTAGGTGCCTGTGTGAAGGTGCCAACATCTCATCTAAGCTACTATTCCACTCAGTAATTTGGTTTTTCTCAAAGTGAATACGACGTGGTTTACAATTATCCAAAGGAGGATTCAAATCAGACATTGGCTACACCTCTGTTTCATCCAAATGTAACGTCTAACATATTTGCTAGAAGTGCTTACAATTTTACTCCAAGATATTAAAGACGCTATTTATCTATTCCGCGATTGCGAAGAACCAGAACTAGCATCACAACGAGCTGCCCGTAGCCTTTTTATATTCGAGATGAATTGGAGAAAGAAGCAGGTCTAATACTCTGAATCGTTTTCTCTTGTGGCTACCTCTCATTGCGGCAGAACTTGAGGAAGGATTTAGTTGGAAACCTGATTATCGAAGCAACGTGGTACCGAAAATGAGCTACGATCGAGAGCCTGTTGAGGCTACAGTCGCTGAATTGCGACCTTTTATGAAAAGTTTGAACATCACCTTCAAGGTCATCGAAAAAGGTGAAGAGCGCGAAGTCACCTCCCGCCGCGATGGTGAAACCCATCGAGTTGTTGACGCAACTGCAGGTGACGCTACTGGTGTCGTACTAATCTCATTGTGGGATGACAATATTGAATCCATCGAAGTCGACAAAACTTATCGCCTAGAAAAAGGCTACACCAGTCTTTTCCAGGGACACCTCCGGCTAAACATCGGGCGATATGGCGAAATCAGTGAAGCTGACGAAGCGATAGATGAAGTCGACGCAGAAAACGATATGTCTGCTGCAGAACACGAACAGCCACGCTACCGACGGCGAAGCTATGGTGGACGCGGTGGCGGATCCCGCCGTGGCGATCGGCGCGATCGTGGTCGTCGCTACTAATCTCTCCTCATTGCCCTTCACGCCTCATAATTTGGCGTGAAGGCTCCCCTTTTTCTCAAATCGTCAACCAAGGCGAGAACTACTTTCCAATAATATTTGTGAAGAAATTTCAGCTAAAATCAAGTCAAAACCCGGTTCTTCAAAACGAATCCCCTTTTTTTGAAAACCGAGGTGTTGAAAATAAAACTGTTGGGCACGTGAATCAATCGAGCTCACTGTAGTTTTAATAATGCCAATTTGATGTGCCACGGCATATTGGGCTAGTTGTTTTAGAAGCCAGGTTCCCGTCCCTTGTTGTGGAGGAATCGCACAAACAAATCGGATGAACAACTCTTCTGAACGATGGTAAAAGTCGAGAAGCCCTTTTACACTATTACGCACGGTAGCAAGCCAGATTTTCCTATTGTCTTCTCTGAGAGCATTCTGTAAATGGGTCTCAATTGATTCAGCCAGTTCATCGAAAGATTCGGAAGCGCCCGGCGGCGTCTCCAACAATAAGCCTTGAGCGTAAATCCGAGCAGCCAGTTTAAGATTCTGCTTAGAAAGTAGTGTAATTTTCATCGAGTTCAGTTGGGAAATCGTTCGGACCTCCAACAAGGGGATAGCATTCTTTTATCAGTTTGAATGATTGTCTCTCGAACAGTCACTGTACTTAAGATATCCGGGAGGCATCTGATTATAGGCGTATCCGTCGGATCTCAAGAACTTACCTGCCAAATGGTGTGCATAATGCCCATCGACCGGAACTTCGCAATAACTTGGAAACAAACTGCCACTCATAAGAACCATTCGATCTGGCAGTCTGAAACATCTAAATTAGGGATTCACGGAACCCGTGTGGCTGTGGATTTTGATGAATGTTCAGGGTGTATGAAATGTGTGACTGTCTGCCCTGAAGACGTATTCAAGCGATTTGAAGTAGCCTCTGGAGTAATCAAAGCAGATCCTGAAAGAGAAGATGTATGTTTAGACTGTTTGGCCTGTGAGCTAGTTTGTCCTGAAGATGCTATTTTTATTGCTCGACAGCCATCAAAATCTGATACCTTAAGCGCTTTATTGGACTAGCACACATACTTCCTAGTATTCCTTTGAGCACTACTAAGGATGGATTCAACCATGTTTGATGTGTTACTAACAGAAAGAGAACGGCAAATCCGTGATGAAGTTCGCACCTTTGTTCGAGATAAGGTGGATTCCAAACTAATAATCCAAATGGATGGAAATGAACAGGAATACCCCTATGACTTCATTAAGACAGCGTCAAAAGCTAATTTACTTGGATTGCGATTTCCCAAAAAATATGCAGGGCGTGGGTTGAATTGGGTCTCTGAAATGCTGGCAATCGAGGAAATTGGGGTGCTAGGGATTGCTCTAGGATGCGCATATTCGCTTCCCAGCATTGTCGGTGAATCCATCGATAAATTCGGAACCGAAGATCAGAAAAAGTCATACCTCACTCCTGCTCTTTGCGGTGAGAAAATCTGTGCTGAAGGGCTTACTGAACCCAGAGGAGGCTCAGACTTCTTTGGCACCAATACGTCAGCAATCCTTGAAGGGGATCATTTCATAGTTAATGGGGAGAAACGATTTGTGGCAGGTGGTATAGGTGCTGACTACTTTCTAATCTATGCAAAAACGAACATGAAGGCTCCTCCTCATCGATCTCTCAGTGCATTTCTGGTCGACCGTGATATGGGCGTGGAGGTTGATGAGCATTATAGTCTCATGGGCTGTCGGGGGATGGGTGCAGCTCGAATTGTCTTAAAAGATGTGGAAATTCCCAAACAAAATCTAGTGGGTCAATTGGATGGAGCCACTGAGATCTTCAATGCTATGATGGTTCCTGAAAGACTCACATCTGCTGCAGGTGCCATTGGGCTTGGACGTGCAGCCTTAGAACTCGCTGTACGCTATGCTGCCCGACGTGAAGCGTTTGGTAAGACGATTAGTCGTTACGAAGGGATAAACTTCAAAATAGCCGATTGCGCGACAGCATTAGACGCTGCCAGAGGGTTAGTATATCGTGCTGCACGGCTCGCTGATGCAGGACAACCTAGTCGAAAGGCGGTCTCGCAAGCCAAGGTCTTTGCTACTGAAGCATGCTATCAAACGGTCTCTGATGCTATGCAGATTCTTGGGGGAATCGGCTATACCGACGTTTATCCTATCGAAAGACTATTTCGAGATGCACGACTCGCCACCATCTGGACGGGAAGCAGCGAAATCATGCGCCTGATTATTCAAAGCGATATATTCAAAGAAATTCTCAAAGAGCCCAAGGGCACAAAACGGGATGTAGAATTGGATACGCCGGGTGCTAAGAAAACCGTTGAGAAAGTATACCGTGAAGATCCAACTAAATATTTTCCGAAAAAAGATTAGTCTTCACTGGGAGCGGAGTAAAACACTTCATTCAGCTGTTCTTGAGCAGTGATTTGATGGTTGCGTCGAAGCTGTGAAATCATGGACATCAAGGAATGCATGGGAATATCAAGCGACTGTGATACATCTTTAAGCCGACAGGGTCGCCGCTGAAGCATAGTCAATAAATCTTCTTGCAATGATTGGTGGGATTTCCAGGACGCAGCCTGTTTTCGCGCATCATGGCTCCCGTATACCCAAATACGTTCTGCCTCATAGTAGTCCCCCAGCTCAGATGCAAAATCATCCAATTCGAATTTTTGAATTGGTTTCACGCGGTCACTACTAGGTGGTCGCCAAGGCGTATACAGTTGGATAAAATCTACAACCGGTGCTATTTCAATCAATTCACCCACTAACGATTCTCGGGCTGGGCCCCTTACATTTGAAATATCTGAGTCCAATTTCAGTAACATCACTTCAAGAGCTATCGTCGCCGTGCTCAGTTTTCTCAGTTTATGGATGCCTTTCACCAGTTGGTTGTGGTGAAATGAAATGAGGGGTCTGTTAATTGCACGGTGAGTTACATCATCTCCAGCATCAAATTTGATAGTTACAATATCAAATTCGCAAAGGTTTTTCAATACCCTCTGATTTCCAAGTAATGATCCATTCGTTAACAATACAACAGGCAAACCAGGGAGTTGTTTTCGGGTTATGCCCACCATCGATCCCATTCTTAAGTTGAGAGTAGGCTCCCCGGACCCTGAGAATGTCACCACATCTAAACTATCAACAGACAACTGGCGAAGATGCTTTTCAAGATTATTTCGAAGCATATCTGCATCAGGAAGTTCATGTTGGTATCTCGGTATAGGTTTAGCTGGGATTCGAGTGGCTCCTAACTGGCAGTAAACGCAATTGAAGGTACACCTTTTCGGTGGAGGAACCGGATCAATGCCCAAAGATCTTCCGAAACGCCACGACATCACCGGGCCATAAACTAAATCCATAACTCGTTATCCTTCTTGTAATCCTTTGGGGTTCTATTCATTGTGTTTTTTGAAGCTGCCCTTCCTTGACCACTATCACCAGAGGACGACTTTCTGTTAATGCGGTAACGACTTTCTTTCGTCCAGTTTGAAGAAGCCGCCATACAGTTCCTCGAGAAACTCCCATCTCTTTTCCTGCATCCTTCTGCTCATGGCCTTGCTTATCAACAAGCCGCATTGCCTCCAGTTCTGACGCATAGAGCTGTATTGGCGTCGAGTTTTTGATCTCAGTTGGAATAAAAGAGGTCTGTGCGGGGATCCGCCCTAAACTAACTGGTTTTGGCGGGCGTCCGCGACCTGCCCATCCGCGACGATATCTCATTTTTGTTCGTTATGAATTGCCCCTTGGATACATTTATATATTTCTGTGCATATACACAAAATAATTGTGTGCATAAACACAAAAAGAGGTGATAACCCAAATGTGGCAACGTGGAAATCGAGGACGTGGTCAGGGTCGCAATCAAGGTCAATGGCCAGGTAACGGACCTTTCTCTCATCTTCCTCCATGGCAACGCCCAGGCTGGCTCTATGGACGTGGTAGTTGTTGGTATCTATATTCCCAACAGCAAAATCAAGGTATCGCTCCCGAACAAGCCCCTCCCTTCCCAAACCAATTCGCATCAGGTATAAACTTCTGTACCCAATGCAGTGCGCCTTTACCAACCAACGCGAATTATTGTCCTAGCTGCGGAAAGAAAGTTGGGAATTAGCTTCTGGTGCAATAATACCTCTTCATCGCACTCTAACGACTCTTCAGGTTCAGTCATGGGTGTCGAGCTGCTGCTCAACTTTTTTCCAAATATTTTCCAACGTCTTGGATAAGCGATTAGTTGGAGCATATTCGACAATGGGCTGACCAGCGACGACCGCTTTGTACATGATGGTATCATAGACCAATTCCCCTACTATGGGTATTCCCTTTTGCTCGCAATACTCTTTTATTTCACCAGTTTTTTGCAGATTCAAATCGGCTTTATTAATGAGAACAGTGACAGGAATGCCGAAGTGCTGGAATAGTTCAAGAATGCGTTCTAAGTCATGAATAGCTGCTACGGTTGGTTCGGTGACAACTAGACCGGCTGAAGCTCCGGTAATCGCAGATATCGCTGCACAGGCTATTCCTGGGGGACCATCAATTATGATAAGATCTTTCTCATTTTGGGTTGCTAATTTTAATGCGAGTTCTCGAACATGAGTAACGAGCTTTCCAGAATTACTTTCGCCCGCAAGCAAAAGGGCATGAGCCATTGGACCATACTTGGTTTCGGAAGTATAGATGTAACCTGAAAGGCGGTCTTTCATTTCTATTGCGTTTTTTGGGCAACTAATGTAACAGACTCCGCATCCTTCACACATGATTGGGTCAACTTGAAATTCCGGGGTAATTGCATCAAATTTGCACGCAGCTTCACAGATACCACAACTAGTGCATAAGTCTGGATCAATTACAGCGACTTTTGTCTCGATAAATTCCTCCGAAGATTTGATCTCAGGGGCCAGGAGTAAATGTAGATTAGGTGCATCAACATCACAATCAGCTAAGATAGGATTTGGAGCTAAAGTTGCTAATGCGGCTGCAATAGATGTCTTTCCGGTTCCACCCTTTCCACTCACAATCACCAGTTCTTTCATTAGCTCTTCGCCTCCTGAATTGCTTTGAAAACAGCTTCCAGTTTTGGTTGCCATTCTGTTAATTTGGTGACGAAGGGGATGCCTTCAGCGAATAATTCGGCAATTTGACGACTATGTGGAATTTCTAATATGATAGGAAGCTGTTCGCTAGAACAATATGAGTATACCTGCCGATCTCCGATACCCGCACGATTAATTACGACACCGATTGGAATGTCAAGTTGGCGAATCGTGTCAACCGCAAGCTGCAAATCATGTAAGCCAAAGGGTGTTGGCTCGGTAACTAAGATGGCATAATCGGATCCATGAACTGATTCAACCATTGGGCAAGATACTCCTGGAGGCGAATCGATAATCACGGTTGTTCCATTGGTTGTGCTTGCTTGTTCTTTGACTGCTTTGATTACTGGCACGACAAGGGGTTCACCTACATCGAGGTTCCCATAGACAACTTGCATCCCTTCTTTTGTTACTCCGCGATGGATTGCACCTAGCTTGCGTCTTCCTTCCTTGATCGCCTGGTTTGGACAAACTAAAATGCAACCTCCACAACCGATGCAGAGCTCAGGAAAAAAACTAACCCCGTTTTTACCAACAAAGATGGCGTGATTAGGGCAGAATTCTACACACTCTTTAGATTGAGTACATTTCTCTTGGTTGAACTCGGGAACGAGCGCATACACAGGCTCAACTTCTTCTTCATTAAGGGGGAGAAGGGTATGCACGTTCGGTTCATCTGCATCACAGTCCAATACTTGAATCGGTCCAGATAATGAAAGAGCAAAATTCACAGCAAACGAGGTCTTACCTGTCCCTCCCTTACCACTCGCAACGGCAATTTTCAAACTAACTACACCTTATTCCTCATGCCATCGATTTATCTGTTCATCTATGCCGTGCTTCACGGCATCCGTCTGTTAATTCCTTCAATTCGCTGTTCTTAAATGCGGTAAGAACTTCCCCCAGAGTATTTGCTGTGGCTTGCATTACTGCAACGCCTTCTGATTGAAATCGTCGAAGGGCCCGAGGACCCATCCCAACGGTTATCACCGTATTCGGTGCAAAACTTAGGAGAATATCTGGCGGGCGTTCGCCTCCTCCTCCGAAATGTCCACTTCGATTAGGAGCAAATTCTATTCTCCCTATTTCGTTGTTTTCGGAGAATTCAATGATGGCAAAGAATGGAGCTCTGCCAAAATGTGGGGACAGTTCGCTTGCTTCACCTGCTTCATTCAACACAGGAACAATAACACGTTCAACCATATTATTCAACTCCTAACTATAGGTTGGAACCCTTACCAACGGCCACGACCCCCACCGCGTCCACCACCACGTCCTCCGCCGCGTCCCATTCCCATCCCCGTATGAGCGGGTGTGGTTGATGAAGCGGTTTTGGTGAGTTGATTGTTCTTAAATTGGTTAATGGCATCATGGACGCTTCCCGAAATTCCGGTGTAAATTTCTACACCGCCGGCGTTGAGGGCATGATAGGCATTGGGTCCTAAATTACCAGTCAAGACAACCTTTGCTTGATGATCCACAACAAATTGGGCAGCCTGAATTCCGGCTCCTCCACCTGTCATCGCTCCGGGGTTAGGCGTTGATTCAAATTCCATGGTGTTTGAATCAACAAAAATGAAGTTCGCACATCGCCCGAATCGGGGGTCAACTGGTGCATCAAGCGTTGGACCTTGAGCGGTTACACAAATTTTCGTCTCATTCATCTCCTGTTTTGTCAACTTCTGACTGTGCTAACCGGCGCAGATAGTGGCTGTTACATTTTGGGCAGCTAGTTGGTCGTCCTGTACCAAAGGGTTCTGTCCATTGGTGTTGACATGTAAAGCATCGAAACCATCGTAGTTCTGGTAATTCAATAGGGCCTCCTTCAATTCGAAGAGCCTTGCCGTGTACTAGGGCATCGGCAATTTTATTATGAGCAGACTTTAGAATCCGGTGCAGTGTGGGTTGTGACACCTTCAGCTGTTGGGCTGCTTGGTTTTGAGTAAGTCCCATGTAATCTTTGACGCGAAGGGCTTCAAACTCATCGACATTTAAGACAACTTCGTCAATGGTGCCGATGGGTATGCCTCTCGGCTTGTAGTAGCTTACGTTGGGTTCGGCGCGGACAAATCTGCGCTTGTATGGTCTTGGCACGTTTTGAATATATATTCATAACTATATAAAAAACTACCTCATATTCCAGCACCAGCACAACATAAGAAGTCAAAACACGCAATAATTAGCTTACCCCTTTACAAGTTGAATGTGTGATACTATGAAAATCTCTGGTGGAGAAATACTCGCCCAATGTTTAGCCAACGAAGAGGTACAATATATCTTTGGCATTATCGGTGACCAATGGAATTCCTTCTTTGATGTTCTCGCTCGAAAGGGTGAACAATTGGGCATCGAATTCGTAACCACACGGCATGAAGCTGCAGCTGCTCATATGGCTGATGCCTATGCCAGAACTACCAGAAAACCTGGAATTTGCCTAGGAACCGTGGGACCTGGAGCTGCAAATCTTGTGGGTGGAGTGTATGCAGCTCATGCGGATAGTGTACCCCTTATTGTGCTTACAGCACAGAATCAGCGATGGCGGATCTATCCAGATACGGGAATGACACAAGGGCTTGATCAGATTCAACTTTTCAAACCCCTTGTCAAGTGGAACGCTGTAGTATGGACCATTGATCGTATTCCGGAGCTAGTTCGACAGGCTTTTCGAGTAGCTTTAGCTGGTCGACCAGGACCTGTACATCTTGATTTTCCCTCCGACATCCTCTATGGGACAGTCGACTCACCACCCCTCTTGGTCTCTCCCCATAAATACCGAGTCACTAATCAGCCCACTTCGTATCCAACGCTAATAGGACAAGCAGCACAACTACTGCTGGAAGCGGAGTTTCCTCTTATTCATGCTGGCACAGGTGTCTTATGGGCTAATGCCTCAGAAGAACTAGTCGCGTTAGCCGAACATCTTTCTGCTGGGGTAACCATGAGCCCGGCTGCTCGCGGTGCGATTCCCGCAGATCATCCATTGGCAATCGAGCCCGGTCTTCAATGTGGCGCTTATGCACAAAACCGTGCAGATCTCGTTCTTCTTGCTGGAGGTCGTCTGGGGGATTTAGATTTCTGGGGTAAACCTCCTGGTTGGAAGCCACCTGAGAAACAGAAACTCATTCAAATAGATATCGAGAGTGAAATGATTGGCGTTAATCGGGAAGTCGATTTAGCCCTTGTTGGAGATGCAAAAAGCACCCTCCAATTTCTCCTTTCGGAAGTAAAACGCCGGAGTGAACCAAAGATACCTTCGTCCATTCTTGAGCAATGCCAAACCTCCCGCAACGCATTCTATCAATCCCAACTGAAGATTGCGTCCGAGGACACTGAGCCGATTCATCCTCTTCGCCTTGTCAAGGAGGTACGAGATTTCTTTGACCGAACTGCAATCAGCTGCATCGATGGAGGGAACATCAATCTTTGGGCACTTCATCTGAATCGGATTTACGAACCTCGAACATACCTCTATGCCTGTGATTCGGGACATCTTGGAGTAGGATTGCCCTACGCCATAGGAGCGAAAATTACACATCCTGATCGGCAAGTGTATCTAATCAGCGGGGATGGTTCCTTTATGTTCAATATACAAGAATTGGAAACGGCGGTTAGACATAATGCCCCGATGATAGCTATCGTTGCTAATGATCGCCGCTTTGGGATGATTGCAGGGGTTCAGCATCTCCTATTTGAAAACAGATATTATCAGGTCGACTTCACCGATGTGCGATACGACAAAGTGGCACAGGCGATGGGTTGCTATGGCGAACGTGTCACCAAGACAAAAGAAATTCGCCCAGCTCTTAAACGGGCTGTGAAATCCAAGTTACCGGCAGTTATTGATGTAATCATTGACAGGGATGCGAACCTAAATCCTCCCGAACTTGCATTAGTTGGATCAGTGTGGTTGGAAGGGTGTAGTCCACCCCCAGTCGAGGAAGAGAAAAAGGAGAAAAAAACGGTATCGGAAGTTGTGGCCAGTTAATTAACTAAAGGCTGAAAAATTAACGGCTTCATAATTCCATTTTCATTTCTAAGCATCTCTTCATTAATCATACTTTGGTATTCCGAATGATTACATAGTGTTGCTTCGCTACTCAATTTGTATGTGTCTAGGTTGCTTCTTTTTTTGAATCCGAAGCTCCAGAAGTCCATCACTAAATGTGGCTTGGATATTCTCTGCATCAGCATCACGTGGTAAGGAAACTCCCTTTGAGAAGCTTTGGAATCGGATTTCCCGTTGAGCAGTTCCCCAACGCTTGTAGTGAACCTCTTGCCGCATTTTTGCCTGGACACTCAGATGGTCATCCAAAACAGTGATTTCAATATCTTCTTTGTTCACCATAGGTAAATCGAGGGTAACAATATATTCCGATTCGGTCTCTTGGACATCTCCAAGTGCCTTAAGACAACAGGTTTCGACGTCCCACAGCGATTGAATGCGAGACCGAAAACTAACTGGTGGTCCAAAGAGTTCTTCGAAACGACGGTGGAGCGCCTTCACAGAATCATCTAGGCGTTGAATCTCATCTTTGTCCTTTTTTGACCGTTTTATTTCAGGCATTCTCACTTCCTCCTCACGAATAGAAGGCAGGAATTTGAAACTCCTGCTCTTTACCACTGGTTTGCATCGTGTTGCTTGTTTGGTTCATCAAATCCCGGACTCGAACACGGACCTCCTCCGCTCCTTCGATGAGTGCTTTCGTAGGAATGGGAACATCAGTGAGTGTGGACAATGTCTTAATTGCCTCCGCTGCCGCACCAGGATCAGGGAAATTAAGGAAAGATTGTGCCATCACATAGGTGACTGGTATCTTTTGACGCTGAGCTTCCAAGAGAATAATCGCATAAGCGCCTGCTACAATACCCTCATCCAGGAACTTAACCTTCTTGTCCATAATTCTATCATACTCGGACTCCACCGTAGCAACCGCGTACACTTCGGGAACTTCAATCTGTGATCGCATAGCAGGGGGTAAAGCGGTTCCTCCCAGAGCGGTTATGGATTTGGGTTCCAGTTCCTGGAGATACCGTAAAATTGCCGTCGAGACAGGGCGCATTGCCTCTGCAGGCAGAGGAATCTCAGAGACGATTAATAAGAAATCATCATTTGCATACAATTGGATAGGTGGACGGGCTTTCCGATTATGAATTACAGCAATCGGAGGCATAACCTCCGTATCAATATAACCGGCCAGCCGCATATTTAGAGCCTGCACTAAATGCATCCCTGCTATTGTTCCGACCAGTCCCGCGTCTGGTAAAGCGATAATGGCATGTTTCTTACCTTTTGGTTGCTCAACTAATTCCACAATCTCGAAAAGTGTCTCTTGCACTACCATGATATCTTCGTCCTCCATAGTCTCATCAGAATAAATAGGAACGTAAAAAAAGTTATGGGCGCCAATGAATTTGAAATACTGATGTCAAATCAAGGACACTTCATTGGAGAACGAATCATCGTTGAAGTAAAAGATCTCGAAAAACCTGTTAGTTTTACATGGCGAAAAAAACATTACAAAATCCTTGAAATCGAAGCCAGCAATCGTCGACTCGATCTCCGAAGTACCTGGTACCGACGGAAACATCGAGACTATTTCATTGTACAGGTTGAAGATGGAAGACGCTTTGAACTTTATCGGCATCGGGTTCCCGGAAAACCCTACTGGGTGCTAACCCGCGAACTCTCCCCGAATGGCTAACAACTTCACAATCTATCCACGGCTCTCTGGTAACCGAAACACGAGAACCTCATGTGTCGGTGTCCACGACAACGTTTCCAAATAGGTAAAACCCAGTGGTTCTAATTGCGAGTGAACCCCCTCTATTTTCCGGATAGGCGCATATCGAAGCGGTTGAACAGTGAAGCGGAAGGCCAACCGGCCCCCTGGTTGAAGAACTCGCCGGATTTCTCGGAAAAGTAGTTCAGGTGCTCTCAAACCATTCAATAATCCAGTAACCACTGTTACTAAACTAAATGTATTTTCCGAGAATGGCAAAGTGTTTTGCACATCTCGGCACAGGAACTGAGTCCTAGATTCTGTGCCTTCAAGACGTGTCTGTCGTTGTGCTTCATGTATCATCTCTTCTGACCAGTCGATTCCTACAACATGTCCCCTGAAACCTCGCTGTCGTGCCACAAGGCGTGGTAGATGACCTGTTTGCGTTCCCAAATCTAGGAGTTCTTCAGTGGGACGAATATCCAGTCGCTTGATTAGATGTTCCCATAACTTCCAGTCATCCCGAACTTCGAATGATACTGATCGGCGGTCATATCCCCATCGAATTAGCCCTTTCCCGAAATACCGTCCTTCCGTGGCAATGATGAATATAAGAACTGCTAGAAGTATCCCAATGATTGCTAATACGGCGAATAGAATCCACATTGCGTCCGAAAAGTAATGAGTTGCACGAAACTTAACTGCTTTTAGGAAGAAGCGCCCATAATATGAGAATTCGCTAGGACGGATTTACCATGGCTTTAACTGGCAAAAAAGTTGGTAAATTTGCCATTGCCCTTGCACTTGTCATCAGTATGTCTGTCATTCTTATCATTCCTCTGGACATCATCCCTCCACTTGGTGGGCTCATAGACCCCTTTACGGGCATCTGGACAGTGTATCAAGATGCTGATCACCCTCCTTATGCTAGTGTTCATGTTCCTGGTCTATCTGAACAGGTAACTGTAGTCCGAGACAATTGGGGGGTCCCCCACATTTACGCGGCTAATGAACCGGATTTGTACTTCGCATTCGGGTATGTGCAAGCACAAGATCGGCTTTGGCAAATGGATATTACGCGACGTCAAGCCCGCGGTCAACTTGCCGAGATTCTTGGTCCCAATTATATTTCTGCGGACCGGTTTCTCCGTACGCTTGGCATGGAACGTGCTGCGCAATTGACCATTGATCATATGTATGCTCAGGAAGATGAAGAAAATACAACGCTTGTAGCGAATATGGAAGCGTTTGTAAATGGGGTGAACTTTTTCATCGCAAATGTGGGACCAAACCTGCCTCTTGAATTCAAGCTCCTGAACTACCGTCCCCGCCCTTGGACTCTGATCGATTCAATCTCTGTCGGACGAATCCTCGACTATGGGCTCTCATGGTCTGACACCGATCTCCAATTTGCCAATACTATAGCAGAATTAGGGAACGATTCCGCATGGGAACTTTTCCCATTAAATCCACCTCTCCAAACCCCTGTTGTCCCTGAATATGGGGCTACCTACATTCCTCCCCCATCCTCTGATATCAATGCTAAAGATATCCCTGACTCCTTGCAACAATCGATTTCTGATATCTTATCCTGGACCGAGAATATCCCTGATCCAGAAAATATCCTGTCACGATGGCAAGGGGATTTCATTGGTTCCAATAATTGGGCGGTCAACAGCACTAAATCTGAGACTGGAAGACCAATTCTTTGCAATGATATGCATCTTTCTCGTGATGTTCCTGCCATTTGGTATCAAGCGCACCTCGTAGCCGCTGATACAGGGCGGAATATCTATGGCTTCGTTCCTCCAGGTGTTCCTCTCATCATCGCTGGACACACCGAATATGTTGCCTGGGGCTTTACCAATGTTGCCGCTGATGTCATCGACTGGTATTACTATAACATCAATCCCTCGAATCCAAACGAATATTGGTACAATGGTGCCTGGCACACCTTTGAAGAAGAAACCACGATTATTCAGGTTAAAGGTGAAGCTCCCTATTATCACACCATCAGACGGAGTGTCCATGGTCCTATCATGTCTGATGTGGGTACCAATTACAATGACTACGTTATTGCACAACGGTGGAATGGAGGCGAACCAAGTTACGAATTAATTGCCTTGAATAGAATGACCATGGCACGAAATTACACCGAATTCATTGAAGGTCAAAAATTCTGGTGGACCATCTCGCAAAACATTGTCTTTGCCGACATCTATGGAAACATTGCCATTCGACCCACGGGTCACTGGCCGATTCGCGCAGAATGGTATGGGGGCCTCCCCCACAACGGATCTGCAGGTGAAGGCGAATGGATTGACTATGTAGATTTTGATGCGTTACCATTATCACTTAATCCTGACCGTGGTTGGGTCGTGAGTGCAAACCAGCTTGCAGCAGTACAAGGACCGTCTGCTTATCCTTACTATATTCATCAAGGTTATGCACCTGGCTACCGTGCCCGACGCATAATTCAGATGCTGGAAAGCGATGACAGTATCACAGTTGATGATATGAAGCGCATCCAAAATGATGTACTAGACACGGCCGCAGAAGCCTTAGTTCCATATCTCATTGATGCCTTCGATAATGCGTCACCATCCATTACTAGTGATCCCGTGTTGTCCGACGCCATTGACGAATTGCGCTCATGGAATTTCACCATGTTGAAAGAATGGGCGGCGCCCACCATTTGGCGGGCATGGTATGACTATTATAATGAATTCGTCTTCGCTGATGAATATCCTACAAATCGCGGCGGTCTTCTTTGGCCTTCTCCAGTCATTCTAGAAAATCTAACTCGGTTTAATCCGACTTCTCACTGGTTCAATGATACTACTACCAGCTCCACCGAAACACGTGATGATATCATTCTCAGTTCCTTCATTGAGGCTATGGAGGCCTTGACAGAGGAAGAGGGTACAGATGTGAGCCAATGGACATGGGATAAGTTCCACTTCGTCGTCTACTCGCATATGGTTGGGGACGCCTTAGGACATGAACCGATTCCAGCGGATGGGAGCGGTGTGACCGTGAATCCATCTCGAGTAAACATGTGGGCACGCGAACAAGGCGCTGCAGGCGGTGGTCCGAGTGAACGACTCATTGTGAATTTTAACGATGTGTGGCACGCGCTTAGTGTAATTCCTGGAGGTGAAAGTGGGCATCCACTCTCACGCCATTACAGCGATCAACTCTTCCAGCTCTTCTTAGTAGGGGACTACCATGTCGACTATATCTACTTTGATATTGATGATATGCTTCTCCTGCCTATTCGAGTAGAATCAATCTTGGTACTAACGGGGTGATACGTAATGTCCATTGCACAGCAAATCTATGAAACCTTTGCAAAACAAAATCTTGTCAAAACCTACTTACTCCTCCTCGTATTGACAATGGTCTTGCTCTACCTTTTGAGTTGGCCTGGGGTCATTCTCGCTGCAGCTATCGCAGGGTTCTTCGTTCGACGATACTCACGGGCAGCACTTATCGGTTTCCTGGGCGGTCTTACAGCATGGGGACTATTAGTGGGCATACATCTGGCCTTTGGTGGAATCGCGGTCCTCGAGCTCTTTGGGGCACTTGCAGGATTAGAAGGATTAGGTGCAGCCTTGTCAGCAATTATTGTCCTCATTGGAGGACTACTCGGACTAGCTGGTTGTCTCCTCGGTAATGCCATTTTCAGTTTCTTCGAACAATACTTCATTGAAACCTCTGAAACTACCCCCTAGCCATCTCTTCTTTAAACCTCGGAGGTCTGATGAAAAAAATAGTGGTGATAAGGAAAAAGATTCTAATTCAACTATTATGCCAAATTACCCATAGCTTGACTAGCATCCCCAAACCCTTAAAATATCAAAGGGTATTGATGGCGCAGAAACATGAAAACGAGGAACCCTTCCAATGGAACAGCTAGTTCATAATGGCATCCGGATTATCGAACTTCCTAATCCCACAGATATGGTGCTGACCATCCGGGGTACAGAATACACGCTCGATGCCCAGCAAGAACAGATGGCAATGGCTTTCGTCGCGAAACGACATCTTGGTTATTGGGAAGACCAAGTATTTGTTCGTAATTTTTTGAAGGATTTCAGCAAGGCGTTAGGTATTAAACCGGTCCTAAAACCCCAGGAAATCCAATTGGAACCCCTCTTTCAGGAAGGTATTGTTCGTAGAGATCGCGAACAGCAACGGAAAGAAGCCATGACAAAGGAAGACCGTAAGGCATTGGCCACACAGCGGAAAGAAACCCGGGAGACCCTCCGCGAACAATATGGGTATGCAACAATTGATGGAGCGCACATCGAAATTTCAAACTGGACAGCTGAACCAAGCTGTATTTTCATGGGACGTGGCAAACATCCGCTGCGGGGAAGATGGAAGCCCGGTCCCCAACAAAAGGACATCACCCTGAATTTAAGCCCGGATGCACCCATGCCCGAGGGTAACTGGGCAGGGCGCGTTTGGCAAACTGATAGCCTCTGGATTGCTCGCTGGGAAGATAAGCTCTCAGGGAAAACCAAGTATGTCTGGGTTTCTGATACTGCACCTATGAAGCAAGACCGTGAGGCGCAGAAATTTGATATGGCCCAGCAACTAGCCAAGCGGATTAAGGTGGTCCGTCGGGCTATCCAAGATGGGATGAACGCGAAACGTGCCCGCCGACGCCAAATTGCTACTGCCTGCTATCTTATTGATGTCTTAAGTCTGCGAGTGGGAGACGAAAAGGATCCTGATGAAGCTGACACGGTCGGGGCTACCACCCTTCGACCTGAGCATGTTACAATAAAAGCCAATGGTGAGGTGGAATTCGAGTTCTTGGGCAAGGATTCTGTTCCGTGGCATAAGACAGCAAAGCTCCCTCCTGAAGTTGTCGAGGAGTTACAGGAACTACTCAATAATGCTCGAGCACCAAGCCAAAGCAACCCCAAGGGAAGAGCGCATCCAACTAGGGTTGAACCCCAAATTTTTCCTGATGTCAAAAGTCGTAACGTGAATGCATTTCTTTCAGAGATTATGCCAGGACTCACAGCGAAGGTCTTCCGGACCTATCATGCTAGTAGCACCGTCCGAACTTCTTTAAGTCATTCAAAGGTAAAACCTGGAGATCCCAAATGGGTGAAGAAGAACGCCGCAAAACAGGCAAATCTTGATGCAGCGATTGTATGTAACCATACCAAACAAGAGCCTAAAGGGTGGAAAAGGCGGCTACAACGTTTCCGGGAACGACAAAAGAAAGCAAGAGAACGGATTCAAAAAGCTAAACAAAATTTAGAAGCCCGGCAAGCGCGATTGAAAGAACTCGAAACCAAACAAAAAATGAAGCTCCAACAATTGAAGGAGAAGGGAAAACCTATCCCACGGGGTAAAAATCGACCGTATACATCCTCAATCGCCACTACCCGACGAAGTGTTGAAACCGCGAAAGAACGTCTAGCCCGCGCCAGAGACGCCAAAGACAAATTAAACGCACAAATCGACATTGCCAAAAAAACCCGGACATGGAATTTAGGCACAAGCCTCAAATCCTATATTGACCCCCGTATCTATCGAGATTGGGGACATCAGGTCGATTATGATTGGAAAGACTTCTACTCGAAGACGCTCCAACGCAAATTCGCTTGGATTGCTAACGAACACGAACCAGCGAAAAACTAGGTGGCTTTTTTAGGCTCTATTGTTGTAAATTTTTGAATTCCTTGCTGAAATGCCTTTGCAGCGCGAGCGGGATTCTTAGCCTTGGTGATACCCCCTCCAGCAATCACAATCTCCACCGGATACTCTAAGATATTGGGTAAATCTGCAACTCGGATTCCGCCAGCAACAGCAAGACAAGGGTGACCACGCAATCGTGAAACCGACTCTAATTCCGATAAGGGCGCACGCCGTGCGGCTCGACGGTCCAACCCACTGTGAACACACGCATAGTGAATATCTGTGCCCTTATAGGAAAGCCCTAAAATATCGGCAAGTCGACTCATGGGAATACGGGAGACAATTAAATCCACCATCACTTCAACATCAAATTCATGCGCTGCTTTTAGTGCACCAATGAGGGTTTCATTATAGGCATCAGCTAATACGGTAACAATATCCGCTGAGGCCTGGGCTGCCATCCGCACCTCTAAATAGCCTGCATCCGCAGTTTTGAGATCTGCACATACCGCCTTATTCGGATACGCTTTCTTGAGCGATTTCACGGCGCCAATACCTTCTGCTTTTATTAGCGGGGTTCCTGCCTCCATGATATCCACATACGGCGCAACTTGTTCCGCAACTTTGATTGCGTTATCCAAATTTTCGAAGTCTAAGGCAACTTGCAGTCGAACCATGGTCAGCACAACCTATACACTCCTCGATTCGGCGCCTATAAAGGCACTTATCCGTACGGATTCTGTAAAAAAACGGCGTAAGCAAAAACCTTGCTATAAGCTAGAACACGATGACACGAAAGGATAAAAGGTGAAAACTAGCACACTTTCCCATATGAGAGCTTTGACCTGCATTGCAATTCTCTTCGGAATCATCGCAATCGTTGCGGGATTCTTCGGCTTCATGTTCTTGATTGCCACCGTCGGGGACATTGCCGCAAACCAAATGACTGCCCTTATGCTCTTTGGTGCCACCGGGATATTGATTGTTGTCGCAATCATCCTCGGCTATATCGGACAGCGACAACCCGAACGGGTTGTTGTCCAGGCCCAAGTCGACCTCCCAAGGGACTTTGATGTCAGTGAAGTTACCTGTCCACATTGTGGAGGTACCCCTACTCGGGACAACTTAGCCTATGATCCACGAATCGGGGCCGTGGTCCTCACGTGTCCCTATTGTAGTAAAGTGTCTCAACTTGTCGAAGACGTTAAATGGTAATTCCAAGACGGAAAACACAAAAGCCTGTCTTAACCTAGTCCAACTTAAAATAAAGCAAAATTCCCCATTTAGGCCTTAGCGAGCTGAATATGTCAATGGTGTCTAATCCCCCACCTCCCTCTTCTAATTCACTATCAAGTGAAGCCATCGTTAAACAGCTCACCCAGGTTCTAAGTGACTTGAAAAGAGAGGGAAAACTCATCAGGATCCAAATTTGCCCGAAATGCAAATCCCCCAATATTCGCGGTCAAGAAACCTGGTATGACATCGGTGGTGCCATGGGGATAACTCCCCCCAAGTACCGCTGTCTTCACTGTGGCTACTGGGGACGAGTTATCATCGAAGCCACCAACGAAGATATCGACGAAAGGGTCCTCGATGACTTGGCGCGAAACGACGCCGAAAGCGCCCAAAAGCTCTTGAATGATATTAGCCAACAATCAACTAAACAGAAAGATCATTGAAGGATGTGCCCAACTATTGACCCGTATCAAATTCTTCCCCATTGCTCTCATGGTGTGCCTGTTCATCACATTTGCTAGTCCATTAGTCCTTGCTCATGGTTTCTCAGGAACCAGTACCCCAAATATCAACGCAACATCACACCGACTGAGCCCTGTAAACTATGATTTCCGGATCCTCAATGAAACCGTACAAGTCTTTCCCCAAATAGATGCATCCGCACTCATCAACTACTCTATCACCTTTGAAAATTACGGCACCGAATTCGACTACATCGATATCGGATTACCTAACACCTACTATCAACTATCTAGCTTTCGTGCTTACTGGTCCCTTGAAGGTGCACCCTATGTTGAACTCACCTCCATCGCACCTTCCTCTGTAGTTGATATTGGAATTGAGATTTATATTCCCCCAGCCGTCCAACCCGGAAATGGGGAAGAAGGCACGATTCTAGTCTGGGGCAACCAGGGTCACATGGTCTATCTTGATACCGACCCCGCCACTCCCGGTTATGTCGGATATGAATTCATTCCCACCTGGTATGGATCCAGTTACAACCGGGGCACCGACTATCTTGCCTGCCATCTGCACTTCCCACCAGGCTTCAACAACGGCACCATCGCCAAATACTATTACAACGCCCCCACGACCCACTACTGGACCAACACCAACCTGGTCTACGTATGGGAATACACTAACCTCGCCAATTATCAAGGCATCCTCCACGGCATCGGCTTCCCCTACGATGAATCCTACATCACCACCTACTACACCACCAACGGCGGCACCACCACAAGCATCGACCTCTGGGCCTTCTTAGAAGAATACGGCGAACTCCTCATCTACGCCGTCATTTTCATCATCTTCTTCGGCGCCTGCTGCATCGGCGCCATCAAAAGTACCCGCCTTGCTGGTGCGGGACGCCGCCTTGTCAAACGTGGCTACCTTCCCCCCGCTGTCAAAGTCGAAGCCCTGGGCATCCGCCGCGGCCTCACCGTCATCGAAGCCGCCGTCCTCAACGAAACCCCCCTGGACCGCGTCTTCACCATGGTCGTCTTCGGCCTACTCAAAAAAGAGCTCATCACCGTCCAACGAACCGGCAAAGCTAAACCCACCTTCCACCCCAACCCCGACGCGATCGCGAAAGCCGCCAGCGCCAAAGGCCGCCTCCACTACTATGAACGCCTCTTCCTCAAAGCCATCACCCCCCAAGGCAACCTGCACAAAACCCGCGTCCGCACCATGCTCAACACCCTCATCAAAACCACCGCCCGCAAACTCGAAGGGTATAGTCGCACCGACACCAAAGCCTTCTACACCCGCATGATCGACCAAGCCTGGAAACAAATCGACCTCGCCACCACCCCCACCGCCCAAGCCAGCGCCCTCACCGACTACGCCGAATGGCTCCTCCTCACCCCCGACTACGAACGCCGCATCAAAACCTACCCCACCTACTACGTCCCCGGCTGGTACTGGTGGTGGATCCTTGCCAGCCACCCCCGTCCCCACACCATCACCCACCCTCCAGGCAC
>JBHLPR010000110.1:0-3345 GCA_048939245.1 Promethearchaeota archaeon
TACAGACTCGAACGGGAATGGGTCGTAGAATGAATAAACTCCAAGAACTGAATTACAAAGACTATGCAGTATCCCATCTGGGAGCATTGCATGGATGTTTAGAATACTTGGGTATTGATGTTTCAAAGCCGTGGTTGTATGGAATTACCAGTCACGGGCTGATCATCAATATTTCGAAGAAAGATATCTGCCCTAGTGGCCCAACGGCGTGGAAACCTATGCCTGTATTTATGGGTGCGAGCAATCTTGGTGTCAAGTTTAGCGGCGTAACAGCTTGGCCCAATCAGATTTCGCCTACTGAGTTTGACAAGAAATTGCTCGAAGCGTGGAATTTGGTAACCAAGGCTATTGACAAAGGTCAACCATGTTATGGATGGCAGATTGGAGACGTTGCCGAGTTCTATGTGATTTATGGCGTGGACAACACTGGCTACTACTATAAAGGGTGTTTCCAAGAAGAAGGAGCAGGTCCTAAACCCTGGAAAGATATCGGAAAAATGTTCATCGAAGTCTATCGTGTGGAACGAAGTAAAACAGCGGTGGACGATACCACCCAGGTAAAAAACGCTCTTCAGTGGGCACTACGCCATGCAGCTAACGATAAGGAATGGATCTTCACCCCTCAATACCAAGCAGGACTTGCTGGTTTTGACGCCTGGATCGATACAGTTGAAAAGGGAGCAGCCATCCAGCTAGGCAATTCGTATAATGCGATTGTATGGTGGGAATGTCGTGATATGGCAGCTAAGTTTTTCCTCGAGGCTAAAGAACGGCTAAATGGAAGAGCAACACCCTTTCTGGAAAAAGCTAGCGAATTATACGGGGATGTCGCTGAGCAACTGCTGGAATTTTCCAAGTTATATCCGTTCGATAAGGATAAACTGACTTTGGATCCCATCGGCAGCAACGATACAAGCCGGAAGGCAGTTCAATACTTGAAGAAAGCACGTAAAGTGGAAAGCCAGGGTTTGAAGGTTATAGAGAAAATTCTTGAGGTATTATAACCATTAATTTCACGTGCTTATTCGATTGCCACTATTTCACGAGGGATTGTTCATAGTCTTTCACGAAGTAACGTAAATGTTTCCGACCTCGTTGAATTATAGTATGCCCCTCTTGTTCCAGAAGGGTTTTATGTTTCTTCAGACCACCAGGAAACTTGGCGTTTAATTCACCGCTGTTTTTGATGGTTCGCCAATAGGGTAAATCACGACCAGTTTCGTCTGCTGCATTTGCAGTGATGGTAATGAAAATCCCAGTGGTTAGTGTGCAACAATACTGAGCATTATATTTCGTGGCAAGGCGTTCACAAATTTGGTTCAACGTGATGAGTTTCCCTTCTGGGATTTCACTCATGATAGTGTTCACGTCTGATGGCGGTGCGAGTACAACGCTATCTCCGATTTGCGCTCCCATTTTTTCGAGTGGACGCCGGCAAGGAAATTTGGCTTCCAAGGGCACGATTTTGGGCATTCCTTTGGGGTCTTCCAGTTTTTCTTGCCACGTTTTTCGTTTATAGGGCATATTCGTCACCAAACAAAGGTAAGTACCAAATATGAGCAGGAGAAATACCATTACCTTAGATACGTGTTTATATGTTTTACTTGCCTTTATTTAAATTCATGAAGACATAATTATCACAAGTTTCGATATTTGTGTCAGCCATCAATGAAGTTCTTGATTCCCCTACGAGACTTTTGAACGTATGCAAGTTTATAATATTGTAATCAGATTTAGAACACTTGAAGCACCCTATTCTAATGTAGGTGCAGTTGAGATGAATTCGGATAATGATTTTGAGATATTAAAAAACGAAATGGTAGAGCGGTTCTATCAAATCTTTCCAGAGATTGCAAGTTTTTTGGGACTTCATGATCCATTTGACCATCAGCTAGCGAAAGGCGATTTATCTAGTGATCTAGAATTAGAGAAATTACTTGAAGAAATGGTTCAACGAATGCATGAGAATATCAATTATGAGACTATGAATAATGCAAATAAAATCGACTGGGAAATCCTTGAGCGCCTTCTGGAGGCGATAAAATTTGCTATTCATGAGCAACGCCAAAATGTGCTGAACCCCGATGGTTTTGATCTTATCGGAATGAGCTTCTTTCTGATGATTTCCAAGGATTATGCACCCTTAGAGCAGAGGATGACAGGTATGCTCTCCCGGCTTAAAGAGGTGCCACGAAATCTGAAGGAATTTCGTACACGATTTGAAAACTCAAAACCTGTAAAACTCTGGACCGAAATTGCCTTGGAAACTGCCCAGACAATACCCGGACTCTTTCAGTTCCTCATTTCGTTAGGGAAAGGACAAATTTCTGACAAGCTTCAGGCTAGCTTAGAAGAAGTAGTAGCAAAACTAGAAGAACCACTCAAAGAGCATATTAATTGGCTTCAAAATTTGCTACCAAATACAGTTACCAACTGGGCTTTGGGAAAGAAACGATTTGAGCGGTTAATTGCACTCCGTGGCCTTGGTATGACTTCTGAAGAAATTTTACAATTCGGGATGCAGTCCCTAAAAGAACTCAAAGCAGAAAGAGAGAATATTGCAGCCCAAATTGACCCCAAGAAAAGTATTGGAGAGATAATGAAAGAGATTGAAGAAGATTCGCCGGAAACTTTCGATGAGGCCTTGCTTGCAACTCGAACGGCGATGGAGGAAGCAAAGGAATTCATTCGTGAGAATGATTTAGCAACAATCTATGAAGACGATAAATTGTATGTTGTGGAAACGCCCCCCTATATGGCACCTCTGATTCCCTTTGCAGCCTTGATACCTCCATCCCGGTTTGATGATCCAAGGATTGGACTTTACGTTGTCACTCGACCCAAAGATGTCGCCAATCTAAAAAAGCAATTGAGTAATCCAAACATTCGAAACGTGGCGGTTCACGAGGCTTTCCCCGGCCATTTCCTGCAGCTGTCAGCAACAAATCGAAGTTCGATAATACAATTACTTAGCACTATGACTGGAACCCTTGGAACTGAAACGGTGGAAGGCTGGGCCCACTATTGTGAACAAATGATGATGGAAAAAGGCTTTGTGACCGGTTTGGAAGCTAAGATGATCCAACTTACTGGAGCAATATGGCGGGCGGTACGAATCATCGTAGACGTTCAATTATCCCGAGGCGAAATGACCTTCGACGAAGCTGTAAATATGCTCATAAAAGAAACTGGTATGCCCAAAGAAGGCGCTGTCGCTGAGGTCCGCCGATATACACTCACCCCCGGATACCCCTTATCCTACCTTCTCGGTAAACATCTAATACTTCAACTCCGCGATGAAATCAGACAACGAATGGGAGACCAATATACCGACAAGTTCTTTCA
>JBHLPR010000075.1:0-9823 GCA_048939245.1 Promethearchaeota archaeon
GAGAACTAAGAAGTCGTAAAGTTGAAAAGGCTGGACACGAATGGCAACCCAGACCTTCTATACCTTCCAAACTGGATTTCCAGAGGGAGAAGAAATATGCCCGAAATAATCGAATGGAAAAACATGCGAAAGAACGACATCGTCTACCGATGGCCTAACGATCTCGTGAAATGGGGTAGCCAATGCCTCGTCCGCGAAAACCAGGCCGCTGTTTTCTACCGTGACGGAAAAGCCCTCGACGTAATGGGTGTTGGTCGCCACACCCTCACTACCGCCAATGTGCCGATTCTAACTGGGATACTACGTCGCATTGCAGGCTTCGACAAATCACCCTTCACTGCTGAAGTAGTCTTCCTAAACACGACCAAATTCCAAGGTAAATTTGGTGGTAAAGGTCAAACTCGAGACCTTGCCCCCTTAATGTTCCACGGAGAGTTTTGGTTCGAAATCGATGATGCCCAAATCTTCGTCAACGAAGTCGTAGCAGGAGAAAATTACACAACCCAAGATGTCACCAACTTCATCCGATCCAAATTCGTCGAACTTGCCATGGACGAACTCGCGGGTTATAACCTGCAAGATGCAATGACCCGCCTTGACGAAACAAGCTTTAAAACCAAAGCCGAATTATCCGACAAGTTCGAAGAATATGGCCTAAAACTCCTTGACATGGCATTCGCCGGAATGGACACCTCCCCCGAATATCGCGAACGCCTCTTCTTCGCTGTCCAAGGTGTTAGTGGCCGAGAAGTCCTTACCGCTGAAACAATGCGCCGAAGCGCAGAAGCCCTCGGCCAAGGCGGAGGATCTGCCGGTGCAGGTGCAGGTATCGTGCTCATCCCACAACTCGCCGAGATGATGCGCCAATCCCAGAAACCTCAAGAGCAAGGCATTACCCATGTTGCCTGCCCACACTGTGGAGCAGCAATGCCACTGAAGGGTAATAAACCACCAAAATTCTGTCAAGAGTGCGGAAAACCCATCCGCCAGCAAGTGGATGAACGACGCAAAGCAGCTAAGTTCTGTCCTGAATGTGGAGCTCCTGCAAAGAAGGGCGCCAAATTCTGTGGCGAATGTGGTGCTAAGCTTTAGGATATCGATGAATTGAGGGCGTTCTGCCCTCTCCTTCCTTTCTTTTTTCTTTTCCTTTGAGTGAGGATACCAGTTCTATATATTAAACGTGGTTGTCAAGCTTGGTTGTCTAGGAGGACAGTTGTTCTTTTCATTTTCCTTATATACGCTCGCTGAGTAGTAGGAGTAGAACAGGAAATCTGTATTGAGTGGACTCAGATTTGAAAGGGTATGCTAAATGGCTGTCATTGGCTTTGTTCGGGTTTTGCTTACTCTTTTTTCTATCGCCGGCGCAGGTGGGAGCGCAGCCGCCACAGCAGTGGATTCCGGGGGTGGAGCGGCAATTCTTTGGGCATACCTTTGCGGAGACAGCGTGGACGAATGATTCGATTGTCTTTGAATCGGAGAATAATGATACCGTGCAATTCATTGCGAGTTACTTGAATTATGATCAAGGGGAAGGCGAGTTTCAAGCGATGCTTATTGCCTTGGGAGTGATTGAAAACGAGAATGGAACCCAATCAACATTGCCGTATCAGCTGTTGGGGCTTCACTTCACGACCAAGGGTGGACAAGATATCTTTGCAGGATCACTGCTCGCTTTTTTGTTTGGGTTCAATGACACAGATCATAATGGGGTACCAAGTCTCGGTGAAAACAGATTCTTCATTATTCCATATGGGTTTAATGAGGGGAATACATCCGCACCGTTGACAGTAGAGGCAATTCCGATTACACAGCTGGACGAGGATCATTATCAGTTTGGGGTTCGATACCGGAACTTATACGGACGAATCGTTTCCGCAAATAATGAAGGCGAGTTTGTATGGACATTGCTGGTACCCTTCTATGAGATCACGTTTAGTGAGCTTACAGTGATTTATGACATACAAGTGGATTCAGAAAGTGGAGAAATCACCACCGAGACTTATTATACGATTGGGCAGGTCACAGATTTTCGATTTCTCGGAATCTCCATTCCTAACTTTCATGACGCACTCGAAGACATTGGCATTGGAGTTGCCCATTTGGGCATTATTCTAACAACGAAGTATTACACCCGGATTGCAGGAACTACACCAGTCAGTGGAACTGACCAACCCCTGGTGAACATCTCTACGGATACCTGGGGGCGTGACCGGGCATTTGCCTTGAGCACCCGGGGAACCTATGATGTGCTCAATGAAAGTACTACGCCCTATTCGGCGCTGCAGACTGGACTTCCTGCGTATAGTTGGATTCTTTCTCCTCAACCAATTGATCTAATTCTTCTCCTCTGGCAATTACCAATTTCAGCGAATATCTTCAGTGTTTTTGCTTATGCCATGAGTTCGTATCTTCAACGTATCTTTGAAGGCCCCTTGGATGTGTATAATCATGCCGAGAATGTGTTCAATACTGCGGCATTTTGGTATGGCATAACCTTTCCTGAATCGAATGGTTACCGAGTTGAACATGACCCAGTGTATACAGCCTTTTCAAATATTGGTCAGGTAGCAAGCCCGATTGGACTAATCATTATCGGAACAGTGGCACTGATTGCGCTTATTGTTGTAGTTTTACGCGTTGTGCGATCAAATGGACGTAGAAATCATAGTGTGAAAACAGAACCATGAGATTTGGACGATATGTATAAAGGCGCAATTTCCTCAGTGAATAAAGAAGGCGGCTACTCCAAGGACCCGGAGAGCACAATGTGGACAACACCTCTGAGATGATATGCTGGGGATGAATGCAATCGATGACGGATTTGGACGAGTTCCTAACGGCGATAGGACATCAATTACGCCGCCAAATCCTTGAAACCATTTACGACAGCCCGGGTATTTCCTATTCACAAATTCTCGCCCGAGTCAACATATCGAGTGGAAAACTGAATTTCCATTTACAAAAACTGGAACCCTTTCTAGCCCAAGTCGATGGTCAATATCAGATTTCGAATGACGGATTGAAACTTTATCGCACATGGAAAATGTTGGAAGGACGGCTTAGTGGGACTGAAGTCACAAAACCTGAAACCCCTGGGTTGTTTGTGGGTCGCAGAATAGTGGCATTTCTAATCGATGTCCTCTTGATTCTATCTTTGCTGTTCATTGCTGCAGATTTTTCGTCAGCGTTCCTGTTGGTTCCAGCTTGGTGGTCGGGAGGAGTTCCAGTCCCTCTGTTCCTCATTCGAATTTTTGACATGTTTCTCATTTACCCGGATCTGACGGTCGTGCTGATTCGAGCTTTCATCTTGGCAATTTTATGGATGTATTTTACCCTCTTGGAAGGTTACCGTGGACAGAGCCTCGGGAAGATGATTCTCGGCATTCGACTTGTGGATGTCAGCGGTGCCCGGATGGCCCAACATCCAGCAGCAGTACGGGCGTTAACTAAGGTTCTCATCTTACCCTTTGACATTCTTATGGGATTGATTAAGACACGAAAAGCCGGTTTTCTTCGCTTCTTCGGTCATTACACACGGAGCTGGGTGGTTCGAAACTAACTAATGCTTGTCCTAGTTGAACTTTTTTCGAAAAAAGCTTAGTTAACCGCAGTTTTCTAGATAGAAAACTATTCTTATCAACTTCTTTAAATTCATCATTTGAGAGGGAAAACTAACGAGCAAACACTTGCCGATAACGGTTAAGGTGTGCTTTAAATTGATGAAAAAATCGAAAATACTCCCAATAATGGCTCTGATGCTTGCATTAGCGGTTGTCTTTGCCCCAATGACGACTCAAGCCCTTCCACCTGAAACCTATGTTCCTGGCAGCGAAGCGTTACTATTTGACCATACTTTCGCCGAGGTGGGTGGATGGACAAAAGAAGTCAACATAACCGACGATGAGACAGGAAACCACGTGGAGCTCATTATGCACCACGTTAACTACGACGGCACTGGCGCATTCGAAGCAGCCCTATTGGCGCTTGGTGATGTCTACCTCGCCGAAAACGATACCCATTCCACATTCCCCTACCAGCTCTTTGGAATGCACTTCACGACTCCTAATGGTGTCGAGATCTTTACAGGTGCCGTGTTTGCCTTCATGTTCGCTTTCAACGATACCGGTGCAGGGGATCACCACACAAACAACGTCCGAGATCCTGATGAAGACATGTGGTTCATCATTCCCTATGGATGGGATGGTGGAAACCGAACCTCAGCAACACCCGAAGTTTCAGCTATCACAATGGATACCAGCACTCCTGGTGAATACCGCTTTGGTGTTACCTACGAAAACCTCTACGCGCGCATTGTCGACCGAGGAAGCCTTGGAGGATTCATTGCAACTCTTTTAATTCCTTTCTTCGAGGTTCAAGTCAGTGAACTCACATTTGAATACGTGGTCACAGTGAACAGCACCTCAGGGGAAATTACGGCTGAAACCTTCTATACCATTGGACAAGTCGAGGCATTATACGCCTTTGGACAAGCAGTACCCATACAGGAAGTTCATGATGCATTTGAAAATATTACAGTGGGTGCAGCTCACTTTGTGAGTGTTTGGGGTTCACAATATTACACACAAACCGGATCAACAACTCCAGCTCCTGCCGCTGATTGGCGATACGCCAATATTACTACCGATCCTTTAGGACGTCATCGTGCCTTTGCAGTTGGTGTTCGTGGCACCTACGATCTTCTGAATGAATCTGATGGCAACGCAGTGATTAGCTCTGACAATCCAGCGTACAGTTGGATCATGACACCACTACTAACAGATATGTTCCTAGTTGGATGGCAATTTCCATTCTCAGCAGACTTTCTCGCCATTTGGTCATACGCCGTTGCTAGCTCCACACTACAAGCTCTATATGATGGCCCCCTCGACCTCTATGAACACGCCGATTCAGCATTCAATAACAGGGCCTTTTGGTACGCAATTACCTTCCCCAAGTTTGGTGGATATCGGGTTGAACATGACCCAGTGTATACAGCTTACTCTAACATTGGACAGGCAGCATCGCCAGGAATCCCTGGATTCCCATGGGAAGCTGTTTTGATTGGTGTAGTCACCTGTCTGGTTGCAGTTTTCCTCGTCCGTCGACGTAAGAAAGTTTAACCCGCTAACTAGCTACCTCCTAACGCGGTATCCGCTCGCCCAATGAGGGTGGGCGGATCCTTTCTCCTTTTTTTAATTCGTTTCAATAAACACTGGGAGTGGCTAGTAAGATGCAAGCGGTTAAAAGCTACATGAGTTAACACTGTTAACATGCCTATCCGTGAGATCATCGAAATTGACGAGGAGAAATGCACTGGTTGTGGCGAATGTATTCCCAATTGCGCAGAAGGCGCTCTAAAGATTATCGACGGAAAAGCCAGACTAGTCCGTGATGACTTATGTGATGGACTTGGGGCCTGTCTAGGCCATTGCCCTGAAGGGGCACTAAGGATTATACACCGGGAAGCCCCCGCTTTTGATGAAGAAGCGGTGGAAGAGTATTTAGCTAGCGGTGAAGCACCAAATTGTGTAACCTGCGATGTCAAAGTCGATGCATCAACTTCCGAGACTCCTACTCAACTTCAGGGGGAAGTAGTCCCTATTGGACAACGGCAATGGCCGATAGCATTACGTCTGGTTTCGGTCAAGGCACCCTTTTTCCAAAACGCCGATTTATTGGTTGTGGCTGATTGTGTGCCTTTTGCATATCCAAAATTTCAGCAGGAGTTCCTATCGGGAAGGGTACTAGTTTATGGTTGCCCGAAATTTGATAACGCCCAAGCATATGTGGATAAACTCACTGAGATTTTCCGGAATAATTCGATTAAGAGCATAACGATGCTGAAAATGGAAGTTCCGTGCTGTTCGGGGCTCGGACGAATTGTTGAACTCGCCATTAATCAATCAAAGAAAGATATCCCAGTGGAGAATATCACCATTGGGCTAAAGGGGAATAAGAAGCGCTAATAGGTTGATTGGGAGCCTAGCTGGTTGATTGAACCCGACCAATATCATCAACCGCATGTTGTATTTCACCGTAGGGCGGTTCAATCGCAGGATTATCAGTAACCCATTTCCAGCGAATGAAGCCTTCAGCGCTAATAATAAAGACTGCACGTTTTGCAGCAGTATAATCGTTGAGTGTGCCCAACCCCTCTTGGACCACATCATAAGCGCGAATAACCACCCGATTATAATCGCTGAGAATGGGAAAGAAAAGCCGGTTTTGTTCAGCAAAGGCTTTGTTGGTAAAGGGATCATTCACACTAATTGCAAGGATTTGCGCATTAACAGATTCAAAATTTGCTAGAGAATCTCTGAAGTGGCACAACTCTTTGGTACATACGCTGGTAAATGCTCCAGGAAAGAAAGCCAGTACAACGATTTGCCCTTTGAATTCTTTAAGAGTGCGGAGTTTCAACTCTGTATCATACAATTTGATTGGTGGAGCCGATTGGCCAATTTGAAGTCGTGAAGACACGAAAGCAGCCTCCCAAGCACAATAAGGACGAATGCGTTGTGATAAGCCTTCCTATTCGCTAAGTGCCATTGATAACCAGGAAGTTACAAAGTTTTACTGACCTTTTTCTGAGAGAAGTTGACGCCGATATCGCATACCCTCAGGGGTTAGCCGATAAGCAAAGAAGGTGGCATCAGGACCCATCAAGTGGATTCGACTACTGGGACAAGCAAAACGAGACGAGCACTGAAGACAATCTCGACCATTTTTAGTGATTCGTGTAAGGTAGCCCGCATTAATCAGGGGTTGCAGAAGTGTATTTAATTCTTCTAATTTCAGGTCTAGATTTTTGGCAAGCTGGTGTTCGTCTACGACGCCAGCCTTACGAATCTGCTCTAATATCTTCAATTCCATGGTGTTAATTCACCCCAGCCGATGAAATCTCATTGTCTTAGCACACCTATTTGAAAACATGTGCCTAAAACCTTATAGTAGTACATTCCTGCTTTAAGAAAGAAATTAGAGGTTAATCGCATGTCACTACCGAAACTGGGACTCATTTCCTCGAACGAACTTGCCCTCTTCTTAGACTATTATGAGCTTACAAGCAGCAAGACTGATTTTGATCAGGAAAATGATGCAATAGTTACGCAGGAATATTTTATTCGGTCTGTGCCATTTGGGAGCTATTTAGTGGCAGTGGGTTTAGAGCAGGTTATCGCCTTTGTAATAAACTTGCACTTCGAGGAAAAGGACCTTGGATGGTTGGAAGCAACTTCAGGACCTGACTTTCGAAATGGTTTCCTAGATTTTCTCATGAACTTTAAATTCAGTGGAGAGATTCACGCAGTACCTGAAGGAACGGTTGTTTTTCCCAATGAACCTCTAATCAATGTGACTGGTCCCACCATGGAAGTCCAATTGCTCGAGACCTATCTCCTGAACATAATGAACTTTCAGACACTGGTCGCAACGAAAACAGCTCGCATGGTTGATGTAGCAGGAGAACGCACTGTCGTCGATTTTGGAGCTCGTCGTGCTCATGGCCGAGATGCAGCATTATTAGCTGCTCGAGCAGCATATCTTGCAGGAGCAACGGGAACATCGTTAGTATTAGCTGGAAAAATCTGGAACATCCCATATATTGGGACAATGCCTCACGCCTTTATTCAAAATCGCCCAAACGAATTACAAGCATTTCGAGAGTATTCAGCATCATTTCCTCATAATACTATCTTGTTGGTTGATACCTATGATTCCTTGGAAGGAGTAAAGAATGCTATTATGGTTGGGAAGGAATTACATGAACAAGGTTATCGTCTCAATGGGATTCGCCTTGACAGCGGTGACTTGGCAAACCTAAGCATTGAATCCAGAAAATTGTTAGATGAAGCGGGCTTACACGATACGAAAATCTTTGTGAGCAGCGATCTTGATGAGTACCGTATCGAAGAACTAATTCGCGCTGATGCGCCAATTGACGGATTTGGAGTAGGTACTCGACTCGTTACTGGTGCTAATTACAATCCTATTACACGAGAAGGAGGACCATCAGCACTTCAGGGTGTGTATAAGCTCGTTGAGCGAATTGGAAAAGATGGGCATCCAATTCCTAAAACCAAGCTCAGTGCACACAAAGTATTGTTACCTTATCGGAAACAGATCTATCGCCAGTTTAATGAGGCAGGAATGTTTCACCGAGACACAATTGCACGATGGGATGAAGAGATTCCGGATTCCAAGCCAATACTGGTTCCAATTATCCAAAAAGGGAAGGTTACCTACACGTTTCCATCGCTTGAGGAAAGTCAGCAATATTGTAAAGACCAGATCGCAAAATTACCTAAACAATATCGTCTTCTGAGCGAAGCGCCAATTTTCCCGGTGAAACTTAGTCCGCTATTGGAAGAAGTGAGTAATACCACCGCGTTAACTAGCTAAAACTCGAAAGTGTTTTCATTAACCTCTTTTCATGAATATGCATGAACTATCGCAGCCACCGAAATCTCAAGATATCAGAAATTGGAGTTGGCTGCTATGCGTTAAGCGGCGCTTATGGTACCGTAGATTCTAAACAATTTCAAAAGATGCTTCGTCGTGCCTACGAACTGGGTGTGAATTTTTTTGATACAGCCGAGGGCTATGGTAATGCAGAAGAGATTCTGGGAGAAACTGTCAAACCATTCCGCGATGATGTCCTTCTAGCAACGAAAGTCGGCATCCGAGAGGGCATTAAACCCAATCTCTCAAAAGAATACATAGAGGAAGCGTGCCAATTGAGTCTTCAACACCTCAAAACTGATTACATCGATTTATACCAGGTTCACTTCGATGACCCAAAGACGCCAGTTAAAGAGACAGTCGCAGTACTCGATTCATTAGTTGACCAAGGTAAAATTCGGTACTATGGAGTGGGACACCTCCCCAAAGATCGGGTTCGTCAATATTGCGAAATTGGTACACCGTTCTCAATTTTGATGGAATTGAGTGCTGTGTCTCGCAAATCCCGTGAAAATCTACTACCCTTTTGTGATCCAGTTCAAACAGCAGGAATTGCTTTTAGCACGACTGGCAGAGGAGTTTTATCTGGTAAATATGGGCCTGAAACGGTATTTGAGCCAGATGATATCCGTAACATGGACCCGCTCTTCCAAGGCCCACGCTTCCAATCGGCACTAGTAATCGCTGATAAATTTTCTCAACTCGGAAAGAAGTATGGCAAGACATCAATTCAAGTGGCGATCGCGTGGGTCTTAGCCCAACCCAACATCATCTGTGCTTTGACCGGTTCAACAAAAATCAATCACATGGAAGAAAATCTTGGAGGGAGTGGATGGTCTCTCTCCCAAACGGATTTAGTGAACCTGAATGCATTTTTCGAAAAGGAACAACAATTACTGGCTGAAGAAGAAAAGGCGAGGATTGAACAAATCCTAACCACACCACTCCCAAAGAGTCCAGCACAAGCTTTCATCGATCTTGTCTATGTGTTAGAAACAAGCCACGATCTGGACTTACTAGATGCACAGCCAGTGCGCCAGATATTTCAGGAACTTTGGCTACTTCAAAAAACCCTTGATGAAGCTCATCGTCCTCAGCTTGAAGCTATTCAGAAGAAGTGTAAGTTACTGATTTATGATTAAGCAATGTACTGAGAAGCTAATAGAAAAGCGCCTCAGCTCTTTTTGACTTCTTTGATGATTGAATCGGTATCAGTAATAGTTGCACCGTAATACTCTTTCAAATAAGCCAGTCCGGATTCATGATCCTCAAGGGTAAATGAGTCCACACCATCTTCTGGTATCAGAATCTTATATCCACGGAAGAATGCATCGGCAGCCGTGTGACGAACACAAAGATGCGT
>JBHLPR010000026.1:0-31693 GCA_048939245.1 Promethearchaeota archaeon
GGTCACGGGGTTTTTGGGAGGGTTTGGGCATGGTGGGATGCGCCTCACTGATGTCTGTGGAGATTGGTTTTTGAACTCCACAGGTGGTGGGGCGCGGGTTTTGGTTCGTTTTTATGGGTTGTGGTGGGTGGAGCCTCATGTGTGTGGAAATGGGGATTGGTCTGTTCCCCGATAGTCTCTTCAAGCCAAGTTGGTCAATTATCGCCTACTTGCTGGCAAGGTGACGGTGGATGGCCATTATTTGCATAACTTTTTATGATTCGGTTGGGCTAGGGGCGGGTGTGGCTTGGTGATTGGGTGAGGACGCTTTCGGTGAAAGAATGGATTGGGTTAATCCTTTTTGGGTTACTGGGGTTTCTTCTGTACTTTTTCGGAGTTGGAATCATCCATAAATCGTGGCTGTATCTTGTGGCGTTTTTTGATACGGGGGTGTTCCCCCCCGATTTCTATCAGATCCCTTTTGTTCAAGGGAATCCCCTTGGGTTGGCGGCCTTGCATGATATCGGTATTTTCTTAGCGTCTGTGGGGGTTATTGTGCTCTATATCGTCTATTTTGTGTGGCTCCTCCCATTGGGAACGCTGGAACGGAGTCGATGGGGATTCCAATACATTCTGGGGTTCTTGCTCGTATTCACTGCGTGGATGGGAATCTGGATTTGTATGCACCGTGCGTTCATCTTTCTTTTGGAAGTCATTCGAATTGGGCTTGTGATTCAAGATCCATTCATGTTACATCTGCTGGGATTGCTTCTCGTCGGTCTCTTTCTCTTCGGAACTCTAGGTGTTCTCGTCTACAAAGCCTACCACCTCACAATCGCCTCTTTCACGGGTTCAGCTGATCCAATTCAGCAACCTCTTACAACACCTAGGGTATCCAATGTTTCGGAGGGACGCAGCTGGCCAATTCCATTTATACAAATCAAGAAAGATTGGAAATTTTACTTCCTGGCCTTTCTGCCTTACTTTTCAGCTGCTTTTGCGGTCTGGATCCTGTTATTCGAAGGCTTTATCGCATATCAATTCGGAATCCCCATTATCTGGGCGTTACTACCGGGGATTCCATGGACTCCCGACGCTTACATGCTATTCGGCGGGGTATTACTAATCGCCAGTATGTTGGGGCTATGGATCATTATTGTATTCGTCCGACGTGCCCCCCTGACAGGTACTTTAGGGAGTAGTTGGTGGTGGCAAGGCGCTCGTCGCTATCTCTTCGTGCTATTATCCATCATAGTACTCATCGCTTTCATCAGCGGACTATTTGTTATCGTTATCACTTATCTCCAAATTGGATCCCTCATAGTTTCCACGGCCTTGACTTGGCAGCAAATCGGCGAAGCCTTAGTTCTCCTTGGGCTAGTCACGGCCTTCGTTATTATCGTCGGAGAACGCGCCTCTGAAGCGTAATCGCTGGTCTAAGCATCTAGGCGAGTCAGGCAAATAAAAGGCGTTTATCAACTGGATAGAATTTGTGTGTCTTTATTGGGTTTATGAAGTTTAATGGTAGTTGAGGTGAATGCGGTGGATGATTAAGAGGTGCGTGAACGGATGTGTGGGTGGGGGTCGATAATGGTCCGGAGATTATCAATCGGCTTGGGCTTTCCTTGTACGGATGAGTTGTCTCACTGAACTAGGATCAAGAGATATGCGATAGTTATTAAATTTGAGTTCAGCGCTATTGGGGTGTTGGTGTAGTAATATTTATGGTGTCTACGGGCTAATTAGTGGCGAACCGTGTGGTTCATCCAAATGGAGGTAATCTGATTTGAATGGCAAAGGACTTGCTGCCATTACTTTGATTATCGGAATAGTGGTTGGGTTCAGTGTTGGCTGGTTTGCACCGGCCTTGCTTCCACCAGCTCCGACCCCGAGTTTGGTGGAGCAGATTCAAGCACGGGGTACTCTCATTGTTGGAACGAGTTCTGATTGGCCACCCTTTGAGATATTCAATACGACGACAGATCAGTATGAAGGCTTTGATATTGATCTTTGTGATATGATAGCTGATTATCTGGGTGTTACAGTCACGTGGAGTGACATGGATTTTGACGCTTTGGTTGGTGCTTGTGTTGCCGGTAATATCGATATGATTGCGGCGGCAATGTTTGTCACACCCGAACGCGCAGAACAGCTCGCTCATTCAGTTCCCTATATTCGAACCAATCAGGTGGTCGTTGTTAAGGGGAACTCAACGCTTACGATTTCTGACTTGGAGGATCTAGAAGGCTACGATGTAGGAGTTCAATCTGGAACAGTTGAAGACTTTGATCTAACAGATCTGGTCGATTCAGGTGTTGGCATAAACCTAATTCGGTATGCTCGAGCTGATATCATGATGGCTGACCTAGATGCTGGGGGCATCGATGCAACTTATGTCGACGAACCAGTCTTCACGGTCTATTCATCGATTTACAGTGTCAAAACGATTTTCACCGTTCCCGCGCCACCTACAGCCCTATTCTGCCGTTGGGAGAATCCGGATCTAATGCAGGCAATTAATACAGTTATCTTGGATGCATTTGCGGATGGAACGATGGACGCCCTCATCGCACAGTGGTTTGGGTGATACACGTTGCAGGCTCCGGATCTCCCCTCCATCTTTTTTTACATTCTCATCAACGGGTTACCTACAACCCTAATTCTTACCGCGCATGGTCTGCTTTGGGGGTTTTTGATTGGACTGGGATTAGCATTAATGCGAGTGTATGGTGGGCGAGAAATCGAATGGGTAGCCATAGCATACGAGAAGGTGTTTCGCGGGATTCCTTTGTTAGTGCTAATTTTTATTTTTGCATTTGGTTTTCCTAATCTCTTTTGGTTTATCCCCTTTGTTTACAGGACCTTGGCTGCAGTGATTCTTTCCTTGGCCCTTCGAAGTGCTGCATACCAATCACAAATTCTTCGAGGAGCTATTCTTTCTGTAACTCCGGGCCAGCTGTTAGCCGCAAGGGCATTGGGGATGAACCGATTACAGGCGTTTCGGCATGTGGTCCTTCCGCAAGCCCTGCGAATGGCGCTGCCAAGTTGGTCAAATGAGTATGCTGTTGTTATCAAAGATACAACCTTCGCTTCAGCTCTTGGAATTATTGATATGTTACGAGTTACATTTCGGGTTGTAGCAAATAATCCAGAGATGTTGTTTCCTCCGCTTGTGATTCTTGCCGTCTTATACTTCATTTTTACTTATCCCGTTACACGATTTTTTGGAGAGCGACAAACGCAGAAGCTCAAAGACTTAGGATTAGGGGGTTAGCCGAAGTGGAAACACCGTTACTTCAAGTAAAGAACATCTGGAAAGCATATGATGAATTACAGGTTCTCAAGGGCATCTCTTTTGATATGAACGAAGGTGAGGTTAAGGTAATTTTTGGTCCCAGTGGGTCAGGTAAAAGCACTCTTCTTCGCTGTATCAATATGCTGAGCCCCCCAGATAAAGGCACAATCGTACTTCAAGATACAAATCTCATGGATACGGATACTAATCTGAACATGATGCGATCCAAGATTGGAATGGTGTTCCAACATTTCAATCTATTTTTGCATCTTAAAGCAATAGAGAATGTTAGTCTTGGTCCCCGTCGTGTACTTGGATTATCAAAGGAAGAAGCGAACGAAAAGGCGTTAGACGCATTAGAACAAGTGAAGATGGAAAAATGGGCAGACCATTATCCTGCCCAATTATCCGGTGGGCAACAGCAACGGGTAGGGATCGCTCGAGCGCTAGTTATGAATCCCGTGTTGATTTTGTTCGATGAACCCACATCGGCGTTAGATCCTGAATTAATTGGTGAAGTGCTACAAGTGATGCTTGACATCGCGAAAACAGGCACAACAATGCTTGTAGTAACTCACGAAATGGGCTTCGCTCGAGCGGTTGCGAATGAGATGATTTTCATGGATGAAGGGGTTGTTGTCGAACGGGGATCTCCAAAGCACTTTTCGGTTTCCCCAAAAACGGAGAGAGCAAAGCAATTTCTACATCGGCTTGCAGTTCTTTATGGGCACCATGAGGATCTACTGCAACTGAAAGATGAGGAGGAAGGTTCTAAGTGATTCAAGTCCTTCCCAAATGGCTTGAAGACCTTCTCACTGTATTGGCATATGGTAATGAAATCATCGTAGGTTTGAGAACAACACTTTCGTTGTATTTTACTGCATTAGTAATGGGATTCTTTCTCGGCTTGCTGTTCGCTATTGGACGACAATATGGCGGCATGATTCTTTCAAGAATTTCCACTGCATACATTGAAATAATTCGTGGAACTCCTCTACTGGTCCAACTGTTTATCTTCTACTTCTTTCCTTTTAGCCTAAGTGCTACACTTGAGCTTCTCGGGTACCCTCCCCTACCTTTGGATTGGAGTATTCAGATAATTGGTCCAGGAGGCCAATTGATCACTCTTCTTAATCATCGGATTTTTACTTGTTATTTGATGTTGGGGCTGAATAGTACCGCATATCAGGCTGAGTATCTTCGCGGTGCTATCACTTCAGTGAGTGCTGGGCAGTTTTTAGCGGCACAATCAATTGGATTAACAAGACTGGGTGGTATCCGTTCGATTGTGTTACCACAAGCACTTCGCCGTGTCATCCCTTCTTGGTCCAATGAGGCTGCGTATCTGCCAAAATACACTGTTGTGGCTTACTTTATTGGAGTAGAAGATCTCTTTGCGATGGCGCACTTCATTGTTTCCCGGACTTTTCTGACGCTCACTTCTTATCTGCTGGTTGCTCTAATTTATCTCGTATTGGTGTCGATAATTTCCCGAATACTAGACTACGTATATGATCGAACTAAGATTCCGGGACTTTAGTAATTTACTTGATTACTGATCCGATTTCGTATGGGCTTTGACAAATTTCTCTTATCAAAGAATCTGCCATCTCTTCCCAAAATAGTGATAGCGATTTCTCTATAAGCACAACTTGGTAATCTGAGTTGAGCCATTTCGTTAAATAGAAACTAATCTACACTCACACGTTATCCCTTGAAGGTGTTAACCATCTTTTTAAAACTCTTAAGACCCTTAAACAAGCGTACGAACACCTAGAACGTTGAAAAAAGGTATAGTGACAATTATGAAGGTCCTCTTCGTTGAACCTCCTAAGGACTACTGGTTTATTATGGGGGAGTATCGTCCACCACCCTTCGGCATCCTTTGCCTGGCGGCGTATCTTGAAGCCCATCTCGACGATGTGGAGATCCAGGTGGTGGATTGTCAGGCAGAACAACTTCATTGGGAGGGACTGGAAGACCGGATTAACAGGTTCAAGCCGGATATGGTCTGTCCAGGCGTGCTTTCGACGGTGAATGCCTTTCTGGTAGCTCGAACCGTTCAGCTAGCGAAGAAAGTGGATCCTGAGATTACGACGGTGGTTGGAGGGTTGCATTTCTCCGTTCTTGCCCAGGAAAGCCTTGACGCATACCCGGAAATCGATTTCGTGGTTCGTGGGGAAGGCGAACGCACCCTCTTAGACCTTGTCAAGACATTGGAATCTGGAGGCCCTCTCAAACAGGTGAAAGGAATCTCCTATCGGCACAAGGGAAAAATTGTCCAGACACCCAATCGCGCTTATATTACGGATCTTGATACCTTGCCCTATCCGGGGTATCATTTTGTTCGCGATCACATGAAGCACTATCATTTTACCATGATGGCTGGAAAGAACACCCCCTATGCATTAATCGAAGCTTCTCGGGGGTGCGACCATCAATGCTCTTTCTGCACTCAATGGCGATACTGGGGACGGTGTCGACGTAAATCCCCCACACGTGTAGCCGATGAATTCGAATATGTTTACCATGAATTTGGCAGCCGATTCCTTTGGCTCACCGACGACAATCTGGGGTTAGGGAAGTGGATGGACCACTTCTGTGACGAATTACTCAGCCGAGGGATTACCGATGACCTGCTCTGGTTCATGCAAATTCGCGCTGATGATATCATTACCCACCAAGCCCTGCTCCCGAAAATGCACCAGACCGGGCTACACTGGGCCATGGCCGGCGTGGAAACCCATGAGGCGTCACGGTTAGAGAAATACCGAAAGGAGTTGAATCCGTCAATGGCTAAACAGGCCATGGATCTATTGAAAGCCAATAATATCATGTCACAAACAACCGCTATCATTGGCGATCGCAACGACACGCATGAATCTATTGAAGCCTTCCGGAACTGGCTCGATGATGTCGATCCGGACATTGCCATCTTTATGATTTTGACACCCTATCCGGGCACCGAATTATATGAGACCGCGAAACGCGAAGGCTGGATTGAGGAGGAGAATTGGTTCCACTACGATATGGTGCACGCGGTGATGCCCACCGAACACCTATCGCGCCGCGAAGTCCAAGAAGAACTCTACCAGTGTTACCGGCAGTTCTTTGGGTCGTGGGGGCGTCGTATCGGCGGGTTGTTCTCATCCAATAAAATCAAACGCCGCTGTTACCGCTACATGATGAAACAAGGCGTGGTTCTTATGCTCAGAGATCTCTTTTTAGCACTCCGACCCTAACTTTCCTACATCCACTTTTTCCTGTCGGTACTCTTTAGTGAACTCTTCAGATCATTCGGTGCTTGTTCATCTTTTTCTGATGAACTGAATTCTTATGATAACCACCATTATAACTAGGGCTGTGTAACTAACTGTATTCAAGGAATATGGTAGTCTGACTAATGACAACAGGGATGGTGTTTTTGAGGAAATTCGGGTTCTACGTGGTGTCAGGATTGGAGGACTCTTCGCCGGCGATATTGCCACACGAGGACGATGACGACTCCAATGATAATGATCATGACGGCCACGAGGATTGGAATGAGTGATTGGCTGACTCGGATTTGGTTTGTGCGGATGTCTGAGATTCGTAACATCCAGACATCACCCCAACACGTGTCACTATATGCAATGAGGAGAAAGCTTGTGTCCTCAAGTTGTAAGGCGGTACCTACCGCATCGCCTAGCTCCTCGTAGCCATGAATCCATTGCCATAAGACATTACCTGCATTGTCAAGGCGGACAAATGAGAGATCATAATGTATCCACCATTCTGTAATTGTATGGCTTCCGGCTAAAGCAAAGCCTCCATCCGAACATCCGATTGCAATGTGACCGCTAGACCGCAATATCTTTTCCCATAATATGTTTCCTACGGCATCAATGCGAACAAGCCAAGGATAGGCATACATGGCTGCTTTTGTAGGCTGTAATTCTGCTGAATAGCCTGTGATCAGATATCCGTTATTTGGTTGTGGGATAATACAATAGAATCCATCATCAGACCAAGCTCCATAGGTGCGGTTCCATAACAGATTTCCCTCCTCGTCCGTGCAAACGAGGTATCCGTCTGGATTTGTTGTATTAAATACCGTTGTATACGATGAGAAACTTTCTGATGATCCTGCAATCAGAAATCCTGATTCAGTTCTCACTATGTCCCAAGCATGGTCAAAATCTTCTCCCCCATAGGTCTGATTCCAGAGATAGTTGCCGTTGGCATCAAATCGTATTAATAGGATATCAAACATGCCTGCGGCCCAATTTACGGTGGAGCCAACTATTGCTAGTCCTCCATCACTGCACTCGACTATTCGTTCAGTCCAGTCAGGCTTCGGGCCCCCGAAAGTAGTATTCCATAATAAAGTACCTTCCGCATCTGTTCGCACAAGGAGGACATCACCATCGTAATAATAATGGTCCATTGAGTCGTTTTTCCAACTATGGATTGATGCCGCAATTGCAAATCCTCCGTCTGAACATTCTATGATTGAAACGCCCGCCTCATCGCAGGTAGTGCCGAGTGTCCGATTCCAGAGTAGATTCCCGTTTTGGTCAATTTGTCCCAGCCAAATATCTGTCTCCGAGATGTTGCCGCCGAGGCCCCAACTCGAAGTTGAGCCCACAAAAATAAGTTCACCAGCTTTTGTTGTTATGACCTCGGCAATGGAATCTTCTCCATCGCCACCGATTGTTGTACTCGATAAAATGATGTCACTTTGGACTGGGATGTATAATGCCCACCAATTTGTAATGGTAACTGCGCTTAGAAGCGTTAAGGTTGTCAACCCAATGGCGATTATTTGTGTCTGAGTCCATTTTGGAGATCGTGTCGCCGAAGGTTTGTTGGGGCTTCCTGTAGGTGGTTTAGGAATTTTTGGACAAGCCTCAGTTGTGGAGGTCACTTCCCTCCCCGGTTCTTTACGTCGTGCCATTTTAATCGCCTCATAATTGTTTCAAATAACAGAATTGCTAAATCAGTGGGGGCCAAGTCTGATGGAATGGGGATGTCCCATTCTTTAGCTAATGTCGTGAGCGTGGCTTCGCACTTGGGATAGTCGCCGCATCCGTCGCAGTCGCCTTTGTGGGCATACCAGGTTTGGAGTCCGATGCTGGGTGAATAGAGGATGTAGGTGTCGGTTTGGGAGGCGGCGCAATAGCCGGTGGCAATGCCGTATCGTGTGCTCATTTTGTTTATGCGAATACGATTGGTTGAAGCGGCGTGCTGGATTAGTTTCTTGATGCGGGCTTCGGCGATGCGTTGTTCTTTGCTGATGAAGGGGCGTGAAACGTTGAGTTCTTCGGCGATTTCGGAGGGTTTAATGTTGCGTCGCCGTTGGGACCAAATCCAGTTTTGTTTGGGTGAAGGGTATCGTAACGAGGTAAACATAGCAGTCACGCTTTCCTCTGAGTTTAGCAATTCCTCAAGTACTCTGCAATATGTGGTATCTGCTATTTAAAATTAACCTGTTAATGGTTAACTTTTTTTTCGATTATTTGTTAGGGTTTTCTCCTGAAAAAAAGAAGAAATTCAGTAAGCCATGAACAATCTATTGGTTAGAGATAAAAAAGGGAGTTGCCGGGTGATTGTACCCGGCGTGTTTTCGACATTTATCCAGGAGTAGTGGTTAATGGTTGGCTGTTGGGGTTAGGGAAGGTACCAGTCTTCGTATAGGGGATCTTCAGTGCGATAGTAATCATCGAAATCTGGATATGGTCCGTTGATGGTGTTGCCTTCGCTTGGTGCTGGCCAGTCAGTATAGGGAACTACGAGAATATAGGGGACATCGATCCCTGGCGCAGGGTCTCCAAATATGGTGGTTGATTGCCAATCGTTAATGTGCCAGTCATTGGGGCCATAGGATTTATCATACATCCAGGGGTCATAATAAGCAAAGACGGGGTCGAGGTCCCATCGGGGTGGTGTTGGGGCTGAACTATATGGTTCAGTGTTGGTTGTGAGTGTAATATCGATGGTGACTGTTTTTCCGACGACATATTGGTCACTAGTATCGAAGAGTATGATATCGAAAGAGCCCGAACCTGTTTTGTCAATACATGGCTCAGTTTCAGTGCCATAGGCGGCGTGGTCTCGTGCTATAGTATAGGTATATGCAGTGAGGGCATCGAAGGTTCTGGTTATGTGAATGTCATGGTTGTCACCGGCTAAGTGTACCACTGACGTGAATTCTAGATGTATTGAATCAAGAAAGCCATTGGTATAGGTTTCGAGGACGTACATGTTCATGCCGAAGTCGTTGTAATCGAAGTCACCGCTGGTGCGGTCTTCATAGCCGATGTAAGCGTTGCCTTCTTCAGGAAATGTAACGATGTTCTGCCATTCATAGGTGATGTAGGTGGCCCAGTTCTTGCCAGGAAAGTCCTCGCCCTCACCCCATGCGGTCTCGGCCTGGTAGATGGGAGTGCATTCAAGTCCGACATCAATGAAGGTGACTTGGGCAACAATGGTCTGTTGGCCATCTATAGGCGCTAAGATGACCGCAATGGAATCGCCACATCCTGGTTCAAAGCCTTCGCCATTGGCATAAGCGGCTGCCAAGATTTCGTCGACTCTGCATTGACTCCAAGAATTAAGACCGGCTTCTGATTGTGCGTCCTCGATTAGTGTCCAAATAGCTCGTTGCACATCTCCATAGGTGTATGTTCCAGGGCATCCGAAAGATGGTTGACCCACGTAGGCTTGGTTTATAATCCAATTAACGAGATCCAAGTTTTCAGGGTGCTCAATCAAACCTTCTGGTGGGAAATAACTGGAATAGACATATGCGGTATATTCGGTGTTCTGATTGATGGTATTGTCAGTATCGGCACACCAGCCTTCGTAGGTTCCGCTCAGGGGTTCACCTGTAACAGTCGTCACGGGGAAGTAGGCTGGTCCACCGGCATAGGGATATTGGACACTCATCGCCATCGTATCTGGTAGTGCATTACTGAGGTCCTCCATTGTCGGGGGTTCGTAGCCGATGATGCGCTGAACCACTGCATGTGCAGCAATTACGAGTTCAGCATCAGGGAGCCAGCTGAGAGGAATCATGTAGGTATACCCGGTGATACAGGGATCCCATTCATCTTTGTAGGTGAAATGTCCAGGGATGGGGTTACCGTTCTTCTGCGGGATAAGACTAGAATCGGTGGCAACCTCGAGGTGGGTTTCAGTGATGCACCATGGTTCATCGGTCTGATAATGAACATAAAGGAACTCCAAATCATTCCATATACTAACGTCACCGACATCGATTGCGGATTTGATATTGCCACCTCCCGCAATCAAGTTCACGATGAGGGGGTCATCTTCCATGTGGGCGGTCGTTAGTGGAATGAGTCCAGCGAATAGAAGAACAATAGCTACTCCTAGAAACACGGTTTTTCGTTTCAGCGTTAACTCCTCCCTCAAATTGAGGTGGTATTAATTGATAGACGTGGGATAAATAGTTTTCAATGGACTGGGAACAGGTTTGTTTGCATTCAAGGGGGTAGCCAATGAGTACAAACAAGGAAGTGTTGGGTGGAATTTGCGTTGAAGGGGTTTTGGGCGTTTGAAAATGGAAGACTTTTCTAGGGGGAAGGATAAGAGGGGTAGCAAGGTTTCTTTGAGGGATATTATGCAAATCTCTTCGAAAATTCGAATTGGAGTTGTATTGTGTTTCTTAGCGATTCTCTCGGTGAGCGTCTTTTTTTCCGTGGCTGCTCCTCCGGTTTCAGGGTCGGGGATTCCCACGCCTGGGAGCGGAGTTTATGCTGAGGATTTCGCTTCGACAACGCACTTGTTAACAGCCGATGCCTATGGTTGGGGTCTTGGGACCGTAACGGGTGATCGGGTAATTACGAACGGCCTCCTTGACACCTATGGTTCGGTGGGTCCGGTGATGGGCGTGGATACTCAGGGGCGCAAAGTCTATTTTGTCTCCTTTGGTAGCACTGCGGCAAGCAACAATATTCTCAATGTTACAGATCCGGCGAATCTTCAGCTCATGAGCTCGCGGAATTCGTTAAATGATCTTAGGTGTGCCCATATTGATGGTGACATCTTCTATGCAGGGCGGAACGTGGGTCTCGCCATGTATAATGTGAGTAACCCTTACAACTATGGTGGTACAGGAGTCTATCTGGGATACGTCACTCTCGATGGGGTGGTTACCGATATTGATACCCAGGGACATGTTGTCTACTGTACAGCACGTGGGTCTGCAGGCTTTCGGTCCTTTAAAATGATTGATGTCGAAGATCCATATAATCCTCAGGTTATACCGAATTTCTGGGGGTCTGATTGGACGCTGGGCCTCGATATTGAGGGGCAACTGGCCTATTTGGCTGAAGATTATTGGGGACTCTATATCCTCAACATTTCCAACCCCTATCTAATCCAAGCATATGACTATGTCAATACACCCGGAAATGCCACCGATGTACTCGTTGAGGGACCACTTGCCTATGTGGCTGATGGACCCAGTGGCATCCACGTCGTTGATGTCAGCGATCCCAATGACATCAGCATCTTAGGATCCTGCAATACACCAGGTAATGCCCGGCGATTAGCCCTCCAAGGGAAGACCCTCTTCGTCGCGGACGAGGATGGCGGGGTTCGGGTGATTGATGTCTCGGATCCCACCCATCCAACAAACGTGACATCCATGAGTGCACCTATCGCCTATGATGTAGCCTTGTACGGGGGCATCTTAGTCGTTGGGACAAATCTCGGAGTTCAAACCTTCGAAATTGGAAACTATGTTACTACACTCGCGCCTCAAGGCAGCTTTTCAGGTGGCTATGAATTCTGGGACGTCAAAGTTCAAGGCGATGTTGCATACATCGCTGCTGGCGAAGATGGACTAATCGCCTTGGATGTTAGCGATCCGGCAGCCCCGGTCTTTCTTGACTCTCATGTAACGACAAGTAACCGGTTTTACCGTAAACTCGATGTGCAAGGACATCTAGCCGTGGTCGCTGATTTCGGCCCAGGTGGCGGTGCACGAATCTACGACATCTCAGATCCAACCAACCTTCGTTACGTCGGAACTTGGTTACTCACTTATCCCACAGATATTGTAATCTATGGCGAGGTCATATTCGTTGCTGATGCTGTGGCAGGAGTTTATCTAGCTAATATTTCCACCCCAAGTACACCTGTTATGATTGACGCATTTGATCTAGGGACAAGTAATGTGACTGGCTTAGCGGTTCAAGGGCATTTCCTCTACGCTGTTTCAACGACAACGAGTGCTGATGATACCTTTACCGTCTTTGATATTACCGATCTGAGTAATATCCAACCCCTTGATACAATGCTTGGTAGCTATTCACACTATGATGTCTTCATCGATGGTGATTATGCTCTTGCCACAGAACTTGGAAACGCTCCCATTTGGAACGTCACGGATCCGAACGATATCACGACCACAGATGTGATAAATGGCGTCGTTGGTGAATGTCTGGGGTGCTGGGGTTTTGGACCTTACGCCCTCTTCGCTAATGGGAGCGCAGGGCTAATGCTCGTCGATGCCACGAATTTACAGAACATGCAAGTGGCTGACATTTATCTTCCTGCCTCCGGTGCTATTCAAGTGACAGTTCACGGCGATTACATCTATCTTGCTAATAAAACATCACTGGTCATCTTTCGCCTCTTTGAAAGTACTGGTACAACTTATGTTACTGGCGCGTCCATGGCACAATCTGATGCCCTGTATGCATCCGTCAACTTCGTGTACGAAGCTACGCTGGATGTCACCACTTACGTTCCAACCGATACAAGCATCGCGTTTGAATTGACAGCCGATGGAGGTAATCACTGGGAGGCGGTTACACCTGGGGTCTCACATAACTTCGCTCACCTAGGACACGATTTGCACTGGCGGGCGATCTTTACCACTAGTCGCAACGATCACAGTGCCCATCTCTATAACTTAACGCTCTCCTATACTTGGACTGTTCCCCCGTCAACACCAATCCTAGATGATCCTGGTGATTCTTCACTGGTAGGCGATATTACGGTTTCATGGGCTGCGAGCACTGATTCTGATGGCAGTATTGACCACTACGAGCTCCAAATGAGCGATAGTGCTAGTTTTACAACAATCCTTGACACCTTTACGCCATCTATGACAACTTACGACATCACCGGTCTCGCTGCCGGTACCTATTTCTTCCGAGTCCGTGCTTTCGATAATAACGGTGCGTGGAGTAGTTGGAGTAGTGAAGAAGACATTGCCATTGTTACACCACCCCCACCTGTTATTCCAGGATTTCCAATTGTTGCCGTCATCACGGGACTGATAGTTGCCATTGGCTTTGGTGTTCTCTTACGTCGTAGGAAGCGGTAACCCTCTGCTTCCTCCTTCTATTTTTTTTATTCACATGGGCATTCAGAATAAGGGCAAATATTTTGCCCGCTGCGATTAGGTTTGGGGTTTTTATTCTATGTTCTGGTAAAGTGCAAGCATGAGTTTTCTTATTGACCCGTTTCTGTTAGTGGTGTGTGGGGCTATTATTGTGTGGTTACGGAATCGATGGTTGTTTCGGTTGACACCGCATGTTACGAAGATTTTGGGAGGGCTGACAGTGGTGTTGTTCTGGGTGGTGGCGGGGTCATTGTATTTGAACTTGAGCTGGTTTGATGGGTTGTGGATTTGGACGGGGCGGGCGGTGACAGGGCGTGATTTCATGATTAATAGTGGTATCTTGGGGTTTGAATTTACTTACACGGCAGGTCTCATTGATGCGCTCGCACTGGTCTTGTTTGCCCTTTATCCGCTGTGGTTGTATTGTGGTGTTTTCATTGGCTACTTGTTGTTTGGTCGCCATGAGGGGCAAACGGGAATTGTGGGGTTATTGTGACTCTTGGAGACGGTAAATTGACGGAGTTGGCGTTGGTCACGGGGGCATGTGGGTTTGTGGGGAGCCACTTCATTGATGAGTTGCTCAGGGACCCGAATTATGCCGTTCGGGGTATGGATCTACCTAACGCGGATAGTTCATTTCTGAATCGTGACGCCGAATTCATGACGGGAGATTTACGTGAGCGGCAGACGCTTTCGCGTGTTGTCAAAGGAGTAGATGTTATTTTTCACGTGGCATCCTTATTTCGCTATTCGGCATCATGGGCGGACTTGTACGCTGTCAATGTTGAAGGGACAAGAAATCTTTGTCAGGTTGCGATTGCTGCAGGTGTCTCGAAATTCGTCCTTATCAGTAGTGCTGGCGTGTATGGTAAGCCTACCTCTCTACCAGTTAGTGAAACGGATCCGACGTATCCCTCAAATGACTATGAACGCTCGAAAGTTGAACAAGAACAGGCAGCCTTACAGGTATGTTCAGACAGTGATTTAGATCTGCTTATTCTTCGGCCGGCACCCATTTACGGTCCACGTAATCGCTATGGTATTGGGACTATTCTGCGAATGGTGGCGCTAGGTCAGCTTCCTATTCTCACTAAAAGCCTGAATACGTTGGTTCCGCTGGTTCATGTCAAAGATGTGGTTGGAGCCGCTTTGCACCTCCTATCAATTCCTAATGCAGTGGGGCAAATCTATAATGTGGTGGATGATTCGACTTATCGCAAGTATGAGCTTTTTTCTCATCTTGCCCCGTTGCTGAAAGCGAAGATTTACTATACACGGCTTCCACTCCTTCCCCGCTGGCTTTTAAGCAGCTTAGCATCTTGGGCGGAGTGGAAAGCACGTAACCTCACGCATCAAGAACCCAAAATCGAGTGTGCGACCATCGATTTGCTATTTCATGATTATCAGTATAGTAACTCTAAACTCAAAGCCACTGGTTACCAATTTTTTTATCCTGATCCTCTTTCTGGTCTTGAAGAGACAATTGAATGGTATAAGAAATATGGCTGGTTTCAACACTAGTTATTTACTTGGATTTGGTTGGGCACTTAAACTGAATTTGCTAGGTTTTTCATCGAAAATTATCCCAGAAGCCGATTTCCAGTCGTTTTCATCGGTTATTTAACTAGTAGATAAGACCAATATAAGAGATTTTACACTATTTTGTGTTATCTTGTGTTAGGAGGAACCAGTATTGGCAACACCAAGTCAGACAGGTCGAAAATCTGAGGTGCTATGGGCCCTGCCTTATATTGTTGAGCTGGCTCAAGATGTCCTTACTGCAAAGGAGTATATCGAAGCCGAAACTACTGCGGTGTATTTGGTTCGTAGTAAAAAACTGAAGGAGGCAGCAATGCAACGGCTTCAAGCATTGGTAAAGCCTCCGCCAAAAAATCCCTTATCTGCAGCTCAAGAAGCCTTGAAGGGGTTACCCCGGTTTACTCGTGACGCTATCCAATATTTGGCTGAATATCTCGAGCTCCTCGTGCGTGCCTGGACCTTTGAAGTTACAGGTGAGGCTGCTACGAAAACACGATCATTGGGGAGTAATGTGCGAAAGTTGCAGCCCAAAAAATTAGGGCTTCCTCAGGATCTGGTGGATTATCTGAAGCGGTATAATTCCTTTGTCTTTACCCCCGCAAAACATGATTTCACCATCTTTAAGGGGCAACGACATCGCTTCTCTTCACGTGAAGCCGTTTTGTTGGCCTATGTCACCATGAAACTAGCAGAACATATCATGAAACTCTCTTCTGCCGCTCGATTACAAGCCATCGCCTTTTAGCATAATAGAGGTGGCCAACTTCGCAAATTATGATGACGAATTTCAAGAATCTCGGTTAGCTTGGGATCGGCAATACAAAAGAGGATATTTTCTGAACCAGCCAATTCAACATGAATTACCTGTGATTATTGACCAATTTAAAGCGCAGGGAATAAAGTATGTCCTTGATCATGGGTGCGGAAGTGGGCGGCATGTGCTCTATCTAGCTGAACACGGTTTTCGGGTCTTTGCCCTTGATATTGCTCCAAGCGGGTTTCGTTCAATTATCAACAAGCTCACCACAAAGAAATTATCGAGCCAGAATGTCCTCGCAGATATCCTCTACCTTCCCTATGAAAATGAGTGCTTTGATGCAATTATCAGCGTACGTGTTCTTCACCATAATCGAATCAATATAATAAGGAAGACCGTGGCCGAGATGTGGCGGGTCTTAAAGTCGGGAGGACTGGTATGGGTAACAGTACCGCTACCCAAGGATCACGGATCTAAGAATGGACAGGAAATTGAACCAGGTACATGGGTTCCCCATAAAGGAATTGAGAAAGGGCTTCCTCATCACTTGTTCACAGAAGATGAATTACGCGAACTTTTCCATCGGTTTTCAATTCTTCAACTGCGTATTGTTTCCTCAAGCCACTATTCCCTTCTTACACAAAAAATGCTGTGAGTAATAATCGCACTGAATTATTCTAGAGGCTTAGAAGTATATCGTGGCGTGTTATTGCGAAACCAGGCTGGAACCCTGGCGCTATCAACTTTGTCAGAAAATGGCATGTACGGTTTAATATCGATTACTGGGGATTCATCGTAGGCATCAATTTGGTCAATAAAGATTCGATGAGCTTTTTGGTCGATTTTCTGTATCGCTACGATGGATAGCCCGATGGGAGTGGGACGCGCAGGAGAACGAGTGGCAAATACACCTGACCTTTCCGCATTCTCTTTCGGAGGATACCCTGCAAGGTTTGCTCGACTCGTTGGATTATCACGTCCAGTAATCCACCATATGACGATGATATGAGAAAATTGATTCAATTGAAGCGTGGCGTCCCAGTATTCTGGTTTGATTTCAATGTATATGGAACCCTTCTCTGGTTTCCGGACATAGCCAACAGTGCTAGCGCAAAATTTCATGGGGCTAATAATCGCAGGTGTTCATAACAACCTTTCCACTGGACATAAGTTGAATTTCTTTTTTTTAATGAAGGGATCCATTTCTTACCAAACAATTTTGGAAGCCACCTAAGTTTCGCCTAGCTCTGGCTAGTCAGAGCCATGGAGTCGATTGTCCGTGTTATCGCATAACTATCGATAGAATTTTTATTATGCATAATTTTATCTGCATGGATTTGGAAACAGTTCATAAGAACTCCTCTGGAGGACTCTTCATTATGGCTGACGAAGGAACATCTTCAACCCTTGTCTTGATTGCCGCTGTGCTCCAGCTCATTTTCTTCTTTGTGCTAGCAGCAATAACCGCCTTAGTTACTTTTGTACTAACGGTGCTTCCTACTATTCCCCCTTCCTACCTACCACCAGACTTTCCCCCTTTAACTGAAGCAATGAATGTCATGTGGGGCGTAGCAGTCCAATTTATTGTCATGACGGTTTTTGCTCTTATCTTCAGCATTCTATGGTTCAGGTGGCGAAACGTTCCAAGCCAAAATAAAACCGGCTTGATCATCACCGGTATTATTGCACTAATTATTACCGGCGTCATTCCTGGAATTTTAGCCCTTGTAGGCGGTGCCATCGCTTCAAAAGAACCAACCGCTATTCCCACTTCACCTCCTGCTCCCCCATCAAAAACTCTGAAACCAGAAGCCCAAGTGGACGTGAAATATTGCTCATCCTGCGGAAATCCAATCAGTGATCCCAAAGCCCAATTTTGTGGCGTTTGTGGTGCAAGCGTAGACTAAGGATTCACTATTCGATTGACAACAACCAAACGTCAACCCAATTACGTACGATGGACTGAAAGATTGTCCATATTCAAGGTGGGCTCGATTTTCGATGCCGTATTGAAACTTCAATAACCACAGAATTGGTTACTAGGATTGCTGCCAAAAAAGTTAATAAAATCTATAAATCGAATTGGATTAGCTAGATTCTTTGAAGAATGAAGGAGTAAGTCTGAAAAGGCATCAACGCAATAATACTAGTACTTTGGAGCTGAAAAATCGTATGATTCAATCTGATACCATTCGGCAAGCCATTCGAACCAAACTAACCGCAGGAACAACCCTCAAGACTGTTGGAGGCGCAGAATTTGTCGTTGACTCAGTTACCCCTGTTGAGATGGTTCTCCGAGTCGGAAAACAGAAGGCGCGAGTAGCCATTCATTTGAACGCTATTGACGATCTTGTTAAAGAATTCAAGTTCCTTCCACCTAATGGTTGGATGAAAATTGGAGCCACTACGGGTCAGCCTTCCCCTGGAACACTTGGAGCCGTCGTAAAAGCGCACACACAAGGATCCAGTTCTGCCAGCCAATTTGCCGCAGTTCTTGCTCATATCAATGTTGCTGAAATCAATCCTCGTCGCCCTTCACGAATCCGCTTACTAGTCTAACTCTTCATTTTTTGAAGGAGAATAGGACAATAATAGAAAAGAACGCATATTCAATTCGAATAGGAAGGTTCTTATTTCCTTTACTTCGATGAAGCCGTGCGAATACAAAATGGAATGGATAGGCGTGTCAAAATCTACGAAACCCACACAGGAAACAAATGAATTGAAACAAAAGGTCTATGATTGGCTAGCGGAAGAAGGAATGTTCCGCAAAGAAGTTGATGATCCCAAGGCGGCTTTCCATTTTGGTATTAACTATCCTGTCGGGTCTCCATATCATATCGAGATAGTAAAACCTCGTGATATGAAAGATGGTGTCCTCATCGTTTCGATTTTACGTGTTGCCCCTTCTCATCAAACTGCTTTAGCAAAGTTGTCTCCTGAGAAACGTAAACCCCTGATTCATGAGCTTAAACTTCGTCTTTTATCACGGCGTCCTGGATTTTCTGTTAAAGACCAAGAAGGTGTGTGGGACGCAGTGCAATTTCAGATTCGCTTACTTAAGGACTCGCTTTCAAAAACAACGCTTCTTGAAGCTATAGATGATATATTCCGGAGCATGTTATTTGTCATTTGGACTTTTGGGCACAATTTTGGAATCCCCCGAGGTCAACAGCAACAACCAGGCTTTTACACTTGAAAGATACAGATTATAGGTCTTCTCCAGCAAACCTGAAAACTTTAATTGTCCAAAATCTGATGATAGAGGCAAGGAGGTTTTTCATGAAAACCTGTGACGCTTGTGGTTATGAAAACGACGATGATGCAGACTTTTGCGCCCGTTGTGGCGCCCACCTTGCCGACAAAACCGTAAAACCTCAAAGGCGTAAAGAAGACGAGGCCTGTTATGGGTCTGAGGAAGAAGAATGCTTTGGACTCCCCTATGGAGGAGCGATTTGTGGGCTCATCTTCGGGGTCTTTATCATTCTCTGGGCGATCGGTGCTATTCTTGGATGGAGTATCTGGGACTATTTCTGGCCCATAATACTGGTTACCTTTGGAGTGTTGCTTGTCGCTGGCGCCATCTATACAATGCGCCAAAGGCGCTAGCCTTCATTTATCAAACTTCGGAAAGGGGGCAATTAGTTGCCCCACATTGGGCACAAATGCGTATGTGCGATCGACGAGACATTAGAATTCGTGTGAAAATCCAATAAAGAATGAGGACGAGTAAGTACGTTCCAAGAATCACACTATCAGTGAACTGCATTAGAGTAGCTAACAGGAGAAACGGTCCCACAACGAAAAGTACGTTCGCCAGAAACCGAACCACACCGTGTTCAATATGAAGCGCACGATAGATGTAATGCTGTCCTAAGCCAACGGCGGTAAAAAACCATCCAAGCCAAAAGATGAACAACGGGTTGATAAATTGGGCGTTACCAAAGAAAAATAGCACTGTGCCAATTAGCGTAATACCTGCTCCTGAAACAAGACCTGTACAACCTGCGCAAAAGATTCGCGTGTGAATCCGGAGCACATGGCCACTATAATGGTCACAGGTGGGATGGTGTCCACGCTTTTGAATCTGACTTGTATTCGTTGATGGAAAATTCCTTGGAGATTCTTCTGTTGAAGCTTTTGTCTTCTTTTTACCAGATCGTGAACAATGTGTAGGGAATATGCCAGCGAGAATTCCCAAAATACAAATGACTGCAAAGGCAGTTCCAATTAGCTGAAGTTTGAATGGGATTATGAGGTTTGGGAGTGGATTTAGTAACAGGAATGGAAGCAGTCCAAGTCCTAAAAGCGATAAAAGAAGGGAAACCAATGTAAAATCTGAACCGTGTCTCTGCCCGATCATAGTCAAACAAGTCCTTTGATTGCGCCAAGAAATCCTTTCCACATCATATGCCGATAATATGCTCGCTTCACCTCGTTGATTGCAAGAGCCCCACTGATCCGGCGTCGCCATCTGTAAAAGGCACGGTAGGTCGCGAACAGCTCCTTTTGCACTTCATCTCGACTCAAATACTCAGTGGGTATTATGGCATGGATCATGTCAAACTGGTTCCACTTAGGCTCCGCCATCAAGCCATGTTCTAGTGCTTCTTCATACATTGGTGTTCCAGGGTATGGTGTCATGGTCATAAACACTGCAATATCGGGATCGACCTCGTTAATCCATTTTCGAAACGTATCAATAGATTGGTGTGAATCTTGACGATGACCAATTATAGCGGTTGTTTGTGCTAGGATATCATTGTCCTTCAATAACTTGATCGCTTCTTTTCCGGTGGAGACATCAATACCCTTATGGTATTTTTTCAGCATTTGCTCATCATGGCTTTCTAGTCCCGTCATTACCCATTGAAGCCCGGTCTCTCGCAGCTTCGGGAGCAGATCCTTTCCAGTCACAATTTCATCCGCACGGGCTTGGAAGAACCACATTAAATCCTCTGTAATTCCCCGTTCCAAAAGTTCATCACATAAAATTTCCATCCAGTCATTCAATTGAATGTAATCGTCGATTAGCCAAAGAAAACGGCTACCAAATTCATGATACAGATATTCAAATTCATCTGCTACACGTTGCGGCGATTTACGACGAACACTTCCCCAATAACGCCATTGGCTACAAAACGAACACTTATGAGCACAGCCACGTCCCCCCTCAACCAAAGCATACGGCAATTCACGTCCAGCTGGAAAACGATATTTCCCCATATGCTCACGCACAAAATGATATCCAGGAAATGGCAACTGATTCATATCCGAAATCATCGGACGATCTGGATTATGAATCACAGCTCCTCGATCACGAAAGGAAAGCCCCTTTACCTTCTTCAACGAACGATTCGTTTCCAGCGCCTTTAAAAGCTCCACGAATGTGACTTCTCCTTCACCCCGAATAATCAAATCCAATTGTGTATACGCTTCCAAAGTCTCCTGAGCAAGTACGGAGAAATGTTGACTTCCCACAACGGTTACTATCTCTTCATCAACCTGTTTCGCTAAACTAACCGCTTGAAGTGTAATATTGGCATTACATGTCGAAACCGTACTCGGTGCCACAATATCCGGAGCAAAGTTTGCAATACGTTTTTCCACATCGTTCCAATCGGCTTGTTCAGCTTGACAATCCATGACTTGAATCTCAGCATCAGGATCGTTAGCCTCCACATACGCGGCGATACATAGAAGCCCTAAGGGTGGCGGTAAATAATCCCCCATAACAAACCACGGCTCCTTTGGAGGCTCAACAAATAGAATTTTCACAGGAACTCAATCCAAAGACTGTGGATTCGCAATCTCGATTCAGAAATTTAACACTTTGGTCTCAGCATTCTTTAAAGGAAAATGGGAGAACCGGAGTTATAGCTATCCAGACCCCACAAAAAGGACACAATTGGAGGGGAGAGGGAATGGTTTCTAGGGGAGTAAGTGGTGTCTGGATAATCGCGACTCCGGTTCACAATTTGATTCCGGTTCCCCTACACCTAGTTTCCTACCGGTTGCCTTAATAAAAACTTCTCTTTCACGACTTTTCGTCATTTAGGTATTTTGCGAGTTCCCCAAAGTCTTAAGAAGAAGAAACTCGCTACAGGTGGGTGAGGTGTTCCTCATGGTCTATTGCCAGAAATGCGGTGTTGATAATCCCGATGAGGCAGATTTTTGCAAAAAATGCGGTGCTCCGTTGGCTCCCATTAAACGAACCTGGCGACAAAAATACGGTGGAAGAGCTGAAGAAGAGTGCTTCGGGTTCACCGGAGGCGGCGCTATCTTTGGCATTATCGCAGGGTTGGTCATTGTTATCCTTGGATTTTCTCTGGTCTTTCAAATTAACTTCTGGTTCCTCATTGGACCCCTCATAGGACTCATTGTTGGATTTCTAATTCTCATCTGTGCATTTAACTCAATTCGACAAAAACGTCGGATTAGGGAGGAGGCCTAGCCCAAGGCATCGATATTGGAGGTTATGATATTGAGTAGAAAAACGCGTGAAGATTCAGACATCTTAGGCGCAGTCACTGCAGGTTTAATCATCATCTTAATAGCGGTGCTCCTAGTTGCCATACCGACCTTACTCCCGTCCATCATTAATTTCATCCTTGACCTAACATGGACTGAAATTACTCTCGGGTTATGGTGGTGGACTCCGACAACCCCTGGAGCACATTTGCTAGTCTATAATGGGATCTACATCTTCTTCCTCGGCACTATAGTCGTTAACATCATTGTACTGATTCTTCGAGTCCTCCTTCAGGACTCTTATCGACGTCAAATCGATTCAATTGGCAGTATCGTTATGAGCGCTGGTGTAACCTGGGCAGCTTATATGTATACCCAGAATTACGCGCTTACCAACGCTTTTGCAATGTTCTGTGGCTGGTTCATCGTCTTCATCGGAGTTAGCATCATCATATCGAGTCTAGGGAACTGGGTTGTCCTCTATTTCAGACAATAAGCTTCGTGATTCTGAAATCGGTTCTAGCCCTAATCAGAAACGAGCTTCCTACCTAGTAAATGGTGAAATCGCCACTTAATAATCAGTCTATTAAAGGTAGGTTTACCGGCGTTTCAACTGCTTCTTCATTACTGGCTCTGGAGCGGTTTTTGGTTGAACGATGTCCTTTGCTAGTTCTTCCTGAGCACTCTTGAGTGTCTCTTCTGTGATCTCTTCTACCGATTGATGGGCATAGTAGGTGTCATATAGGGATTTGTAATGTCCACCCAACGCGAGTAGTTCATCATGTGTCCCTTGCTCAATGAGTTTGCCGTGTTCGAAGACAAATAAACGAGACGCATTCGCGATTGTTGTTAGTCGATGGGCAATGACAACAGTCGTTCGTTTTGAAAACAACTGCTCTTGGGCTGCTTGCACCAACGATTCTGAGTAGGCATCCAAGCGGCTTGTTGCCTCATCAAGGATGAGGATCTTGGGATCTGCTAACATAGTGCGCGCAATTGAAATCATTTGCACCTGACCCGCACTCAAGTTCTTGCCTCCTTCTGTGAGCATAGTGCCATAGCCTTGAGGGAGAACTTCGATGAAATCATGGGCCCCAATTAATTTTGAAAGCTTTAGGATTTCCTCGTCCGTGGCATCGGGGCGTCCATATCGGATATTTTCCATGACCGTATCATCAAATAGATAGGGTTCTTGAGCAATTAAGGCGATGTTGTCGTGAAGTGATTCAAGGGTTACTGTACGGAGGTCTTGATCACCAATCTGTATCTTTCCAGTTTGGGGGTCATAAAACCGGTTAATGAGTGCTGCAAGAGTAGTTTTTCCTGCTCCTGTATGACCCACAATTGCTACCAATTCACCAGGATGCACGACGAAACTGACATCTTCTAAGACTTCTGCCCCATCTACATAACTGAAAGTCACATCTTCAAAGACTATACCATCACTTTGTTTTTTCAGTGGGACCGCAGTATCGGAATCCTGAATAGATGGCTCGGTTTGAAGAATATCCAAGAGCCGGTCCATCGATGCAAGGGATGCTTGGAATTGGCTAGCCATCATACTCAAAATGAGAAGCGGCCATAAGAAGCGTTGCACAAGAATTACTCCAAGAAATACTTCTCCAATCGTAAGCAATGGAGCAGTTCCGATTGCGAGACTCCCTGCTACAAAAAGGACGGCTGCCACAGCTGCGATTCCAGTAGCCCTAACCATTGGTTGTAAGGCTGTCATCAGCATCATGAATCGAAATCCATATCGATAGGCTTCCTGGTTTAGTCTAGATAGCAGGGTTGCGGTTTCGTCTTCGCGGTTGAATGCCTTTGCGATATGAATGCCACTAAGGTTCTCGGCAATTTGCCCAGAGACATAACCCGTAGCACGTTGGGAAGCGAGCATGATGCGTTGTCCGACAGTTCCAAAAAGAACCACAATTAGTATGACGACGGGAACAACGACTAGTGACGTTAGGGCAACCCAGGGGGAAACCAGCCACATAATCACAAAGGTCGAAATCACTGTAAGTAATTGGCTGGAGAAGTCAATGACGATTTGAATTCCGACCGCAAGATTATCTGTATCAGTTGTTACTCGCGAAGTGATGTCTCCACTCTGCTTGGTTCGAAAGTAGGATAAATCTGCACGAATAAGGTTTCCGTATACATCCTGTTGTAGGGAACGGATATATCCTGCCTGAGCTCCCGCTAAAATCCACGTATACAATGAGCTCAGAAACCAACTGGCTGCTCGTAATATCACATATACAATCCCTAGATATAAGATGGTGCTTAACGGGGAGCCAGGAATCAGAACCAGGTTTATACCATTTGCTAGAATTATTGGATCTATTGCTCGGAATATTGTAGCAATAATGGTAAAGATTGCTGCAATTGCTATGGACTTCTTGAATCTACCAAGATATCCGAACTGAGCTCCAAGGAGAGTACGGAGTGAGCGGCTGCGTTTATACCGTTCGCCGGCTAGTGCTGCGGGGCCTCGACGAACAGCCATTAATTACTCTCCTCCTGTGTTGTTTTCTGTACAAAAGAAAAGGCACCAGGCAATCGTTCGAAAATACGTTGATAATGTTCAGATGATTGTATCAATTTGTCGTGCGTGCCTGTTGCGACTATTTCGCCTTTATCGACGATGATGATTAAGTCAGATTCGAGAAGGGTTCGGAGTCGCTGAGTTACCGTGATGCTGGTGCGATTTTTCATTACCTCATTCAGGGCTTTTCGTAACGAATACTCGGTTTGAGCATCAATGGCACTCACAGAATCGTCTAATAGGAGAATCTTCGGGTCTTGAACCAAGGTACGAGCAATTGCCAGACGCTGGCGCTGACCTCCACTTAGAGTCATCCCCCGTTCGCCAATAACAGTATCATACCCTTCTGGTAGTTTCGTGATGAACTCGTGTGCTTGAGCTTTCTTTGCGGCTTCAATGATGTCTTCTTCACTGGCATCAACACACCCGAACCCAATGTTATCGTGAACACTCATACGGAACAAGAAGATATCTTGTTCGACTAGCCCCACGGCTGCACGGACATCACGAGTCAGAACATTACGGAGATCAATGCCTCCAATAAGAACACGGCCCTTTGTGGGATCATAGAGTCGTAAAAGGAGCTTCAAAATTGTGCTTTTTCCTCCTCCTGGACCTCCGATGAGGGCGACTCGAGAATCACTGGGAATCGTGAGATTGATGTTCTTAAGGGCGTAGGAATTATTGTGTTCGTTATTACTGGTATACTGAAAGCTCACATTATCAAATACAATGTCTCCAGTCCAATCAATCTCAGAAATTCCTGGATCGGGTTCTTGAAGTGGGTCCTTCCAATTTAGAACGTTAATTATCCGTTGAGCATTCACATAACCTCCTCGAATGACAAGGAGGTGGCGTGGGAGCATGAAGCTGAATCCTTCGATTGCTGCAAAAAGGCCAAGTGCGGTAACTAGCTGGCCAACGGTCCACGTTCCACCCAAAACGAGGTTTGCTCCGTAGATAAAAGCCAGTGTAGTGATGGCTATGAGGATCAGAGTGGGTATATAGAATGAGCCAAGCTTTCCTTCACGTGCCGTGAGTTGTTCATAATCTCCGGCGGCCTCACTGAATTTTTCTTGTTCCTGTTCTTCTGATCCAAAGGCCCGAACTACTTCGATGCCACGAAAGACTTCTTGACTAATCGCGGTAATTGTTTCATTTTGTTCTGATCTGGATCGACGTATAGGTTCGACTTTCACTGCATACCTGTATGCGAAGAGGAGATAGAGGGGAGCACCGATTACAACTATGATTCCCAACCAGATGTCCATGAGAGCAAGAAAAATGCAAGCGATGATAAGGGTGCCAATTGCAGAAATGATGTTACGAAGAGCTGGATTTAGTGAGAAGCGAACCCAGCGGACATCTTGCATGGCGACGGCAAGCAATTGCTTGCTATCAACCTGGTCATGAAAAGTCATGCTATTTTCCTGAACTAATTCAAAGAATTCTTGCCGTGCATCGCGTTCCCAACGCAGCGTTATTATGGCGAAGACGTAACCGGTCACGAGTATGGTAATAAACAAGGTGATAGCAATTCCGAGGATGAACCATACATGGAAGATGAAAGGCTGAGTGAATCCTTCGCTTTCAAGAATGTTGATGGCATTTCCTATTAAAATTGAAGGAAGGGTTAGGAGATAAGAAGCAAAGAGGGCTAGTGCTATGGCTACGACGGTGACGCCGGGATAGTGGCGTAAAGCAGCTAATTGATACCGGGTTGCACTCTTGTATTTGACATCAGCCACGAGACTAAAACCTCTCATTGCATAATTCTATCATTCTGGGATACCTCGTTCAACAGATGAAACTTACTTTTAGAACCATCGCTTTTTCCGAAAATAAATTATTAGCACGAAACTAATGATACACATCACAAGTAAGAGAATGGGGTAACTATACGGAAAGCTGTATTCAGGCATGTTGGGAAAATTCATTCCGTAAATGCCCGCAATTAGTGTTAAGGGGATGAAGATGGTTGCGATAATGGTTAGCACTTTCATAACCTCGTTAGTACGGTTACTCAAACTCGACAGGTATATGTCCAGCATCCCAGAAAGTATTTCTCGGTTGATTTCGATAGTTTCTAGAACCCGAATTGCATGGTCATAGATGTCTCGTAAAAATCGTCCAGTCTGTTCACGGATAGCAGGTGTTTCTGTTCGTTCCATTCGGCTCACAACTTCTTGTAAAGGCCAAATGGCTTTTCGCGACATTATCATAGTCCGTTTTAGCTCATAGATTGTTTGAAGTGTATTCTGGGTTGGCTCAGTAACTAGTTCTGTTTCCAAATCTTCAATCTCTTCACCAAATGCTTCAAGAAAAACGAAGTATTGGTCTATGATTGAATCAAGAAGGGAATAAAGGAGATAATGAGCTCCTCTGGTTCTGATACTGCCACGATTGTGGTTGATCCATTCGTGAACAGAATGAAAACTAAGGCTCTGTCGTTCCTGTATGGAGATGACGTAGTTTGAACCTAGGATCAAGCTGACTTGCTCTTCGTCAGGTATCCTTTGAGGTGCTTTCCTAAGAATCGCTCGTGCAACGATATAATCGTAAGTTTCATAGCTCTCTTGTTTTGGACGTTGATCAGTGGCGAGAACATCTTCCAATACCAGGGGATGTAATTGAAACCTTTTGCCTATTTGTCGAATCAATTCAATATTGGCTAATCCTGTAACCTGAACCCATAACACTGAACCTTCTGAATTAAGTTTCGGAATATTTTCGATTGTCGTGATTATTTTTTCTTCCACAGTTTTTTCATCAAATAAAGTGTAGGAAATAACAGTAGTCTCGACGGGTTTGTCTCCTACATATACAAGGGTTCCTGGTGGCTGTCCAATTTTACTAGTACGACTTTTTTCTGGCTCCTGCATCACTCAAACTGTCCTTATGATAATGAGTAGCGTTAAGTTCTCAACTTCAAAAACCTTAGGGCTACCTATGCTATTCTTTCTGCCTTTCTTCTTTGAAAAATACTTTGAGCCAAAAGCTGAAATAAATTCAAATAACAATTCTTACTATTGCCTCCCCAGGAATTGAGTATATGCTGGAATTAATGCAATGGTTACTGGCTGCATCTGGAATATCTGGATACGAAGCACCGATTCGCGATGCAATCCGAGAAAGTGTCGGGGACGCCCTAAACCTCGAAACCGATTCCTTAGGTAATCTCTATGGAACGCTCGGAGACGGTTCGCCACACATTCTTTTCATAGCTCATATGGACGAACTTGGCTTAGTTGTCACACATATCGAAGATAACGGGTGCCTGCGATTTCGAAAAATTGGCGGTATTGATGATCGACTTCTGCCCAGTCGTCCAGTTATTGTTCATACGCGATCAGGCCCGGTTCGCGGGGTTATTGGAATGGTTCCTCCTCATTTAATGATCGATAGGTCTCAAATGAAACAAGTGGTTCCGTGGCAGGACCTCCAAATCGACTTATGCACCCGAAGCATCGACGAAACCAAATCCCTCGGTGTACGACTATTAGATCCTATCACTCTCCAAAAAGACGCCTTTGTCCTTCAAGGCAAGTATCTGTGTGGACGGGCAATTGATGATCGCTTTGGTTGTGCCGTTCTGATTAAATTAGTGGAAAAACTTGCTGAGAAGAAACTTAATCGAAAAATCACTTTCGTGTGGAGTGTCCAAGAGGAAATTGGATTACATGGTGCAACAGTGATTGGAAACCGTTTTTCACCGGACATAGTGGTTGCTGTGGATTCCTTTGCAACTGGAGATGCCCCTGACGTTCCTTTTCGATTGGCACCAGTTAGGCTGGGTGAAGGACCCGTTCTTCGTCTACTTGATAACCGAGCAATTGCTTCTACAAAACTTCGAGATCAATTTGAAAAACTTGCCGGGAAATATTCCCTCCCTCTACAAGTTGGAGCTACTGGTGGAGGGACTGATGGCGCTGCTATTCAACGAGCTAGTACTGGTTCACACATGATGGCAATTTCCGTTGCTGTTCGGTACTTGCATTCGACTGTAGAAATCTGTCATTTAGATGACTTAGACAACCTAGTCGCTTTGCTTGAAATTGGCGCTGAGAAACTAAAAGGTTCTTAACTGTTCTACCTTTGACAAATCTAGAAACCACACTACCGCTCTCAATGAATATTACTGCCTATTATTCTAGTTCTTTTTCGTGATTAGTATATTAAAAACATCAGAAGGGAAAAATCGTTATTAGGCGGATGACCAATATTGCATAGTGGACAACAATACTGGTGAACCACGAAATATGCCCAATCGAGAGAATGTTATATCCATTGGTGTTTCTGAGATTGATGTGGTGCTGGGTGGGGGAATACGAAGAGGAACAACCTGCTTGCTTGAAGAATTGCATGGTGAATCTAGTGGACTCACTGGTGTCATCGGGACAGATTTCCTCTCCTCAGGCATCGACCGTGGAGAAGGTGGCATTTTTCTTCTCTCAGAACACACGGTGGAAGAGTTTCAAATCTTACCAGGTGTTCATCATATTTTGTCAAAGGCGAAACCTGACCAGTTTGTCTTTATGGATGCTCTCTCCTCAATGACCTATGGAGAACCCACTCACGTGGCTAGCAGTGATGAGGAGGGTATTGTCCGCTGTTCCAATGTTCGATATACCGCAAAATTCTATGAGGAATGGAGACAAACGGTCCGCAGGTTTCAGTATCCTCTTATGTTCATTGACTCGTTAAGTGTGCTTTTGCACGCTATGGAATCCGATAAAGTGGCCTGGCGATTTTGGCTTAGTCTTCTTCCTCTCATTCGCTATCGTCAGCTCACAATTGTAGCTTCATTTTATCCTGAAATGCATTCTCTGGCCTTTGTAGAAAGCATTGAACGCATATGTGATACGATCATCCAATTCACTGGTGCAACAACGGCTGATGGTCAACCCCAACAACTGATGCAGGTCATTAAGAATCGTGGATTTGCCTTTGATGATCGTAAACATCCATACAAGATAACGAACTACAAATTTGGTTTGATAAAATAACAGTGCACTCATGCCTTTTCGGTTCTTTTGGTTTTTCAGTAAAACCGGTACTTTGGCAACTCAAATCTTTTCACAAAGCTTTATCGCAAACCCTTTAGGGAGAAACCTGACATACACAAGGAAACTCACTAATCTAAATTCTCCCTCTCGCACGGAGGCCTCCTCATGGAGATTAAACCGTTTACGCGAACTGAGAAAATTATTGTCTTCTTTGCCTGCGCCCTCGGATGGGCACATGATGCTATCGGACTGACACTCATAACAGCGTTAGCAGAACCTATTCAACTGACGTTCGGAGTTCCAATATCTGCATTGGGCTTCGTTATGTCAGCGCAGTTCATTGCCACCGTTCCCGGGGCAATTATCTTCGGTCGTTTAGCCGATAAAATGGGAAGAAAAAACATTCTTCTATTAACCATCGCTTGGGATGCCATTCTAACTGGGTTGTCAGCGTATTCACCTAATTATATAATCTTCGCACTACTCCGTATCCTGTCAGGACTTGGCGTTTCATGGGGGATTGCCTTTGCCCTTCTAGGCGAAGTCTATTCGCCCAATCGACGAGCAACATGGGGCGGATTTGTTCATGCCATGTTCATCATCGGATTTGTTGGCGTCCTTCTGGTCACCTTGATTCTAGAACCTGTCTTGGCACCGGTTTATGCAATCAATTGGTGGCGTCCAGTGTTCTTGATCGCCCTAATACCTCTCCCCTTCATACTGATACTATATTTCATCCTACCAGAATCTCAACTGTGGCTCAAATATCATGAGTTGGAATCTGCTGAATCCATTCCAATGCTGGAACAAATCAAGAATCTAGTTCGGTCTGGATATTTTCGGCTTCTCATCATTTGTATCCTCCTGTTCTGGGCTGCTGAATTTGCCTATCACGCATATGTAGACTTGGGCGTGTTATTTATCAACGTAGACCTTGGATTCGGACAAACCATGGCCTTGCTAATCTTTCTAGTGATTGCAACAATACTCTTCTTTGTCTTTCCAATAGTCGGATTCATCGGTGACAAAATCGGTCGACGGAAGGGATTCATGGTACCCACCTTCTTCGGACTTATCGGTACAGTAGTTTTTGCCATCGCGATGTTCGTACTGTTAAGCCCAATTGTAGCTGTGGCAGGATTGTTCATCTTAGCACTTGGTTTCAGTTCTCATGGGCTCTTTGGGGTCTGGACCAGTGAGATCTTTCCCACTAGCTCACGGGCTGCTGCTGCATCATTTATATTCAGTTCAGCACGGGCATTTGCACTTGGTGCAACCATCGTAGGAATCTTGGTAGACTTCTTTGGATGGCCAATGGCTCAAGCCATGTTGCTTGGAAGCTTTGGATTTATCCTAATGTTGATTCTGCCGTGGCTTCTTCCCGAAACCAAGGGCAAAGAATTAGAACCCATATAGTATGCCTATATGTTGCATAGGTGAGGTTTTCGATGCCTCAGAAAGATAGTAGTAAAGCAGTAGTGGAAGTCCTGAAAGCAGAAGGCATTAGCCATGTCTTCTCACTCCCAGGAGGTGAAATCCTTCCAATTTATGATGCCCTCGTTGCCGAGGACATTGAAATCATCACTACACGTCACGAACAAGCGGCAGGAAATGCAGCTGATGGCTGGGCTCGGGTTACACGTACACCCGGTGTTTGTCTTCTTCCAATGGGACCAGGAATCGTAAATGCTGTTCCTGCCCTTGCACAAGCCTATCAGATGGGTAGCCCCGTGGTAGC
>JBHLPR010000111.1:0-3266 GCA_048939245.1 Promethearchaeota archaeon
TTCGAAGACGCATATGCGATTTGTTACTACGGACTCGAAAGATACGATTTAGTTCACATCGGTCTTTGGTGAAAGAAGTTCATCAGGATGCTGCTGAATCTGCAAATCTGTACATCGTGAAATCTGCACGAAAACAATGAGTTGTAGAGTGGTTTAGGATGGGGGCTGATAGGATAGTATTATTTGGGTTTCCTCGATATCCGGGTGTTGTTTGGCTAAAATCGTTGTCGTTAATGAATTTGTCGAGAAGAAAATGCTTTCTCGTAGTGGAAGATCAGTCCATCCTGCAACTACGGTTTCCTTGGCTAGTTCTATTAGCAGTCTTTTCCAAGCGTCTTGATAGCCTGGTCTAACAGCTCGGAATCGCATTATGATTCGTTCTTCATCTCCTCGAAGGAAAATCCCGTCTGGTGTAAACCGGAGGGGGGCGCTTGCAGCAATGACTTGCTTTCCTTTGAAAACCATTACAGCGTGGCCGTCTTTGAGAACTCTGTCTTCGAAGTAGCTTTTCCACGCTTCTTGGGTTGGGAAGGCGTTTCGTACGTTGGGATCAGATTGGCAGATTTCAATCAGCTGGTTAACATCTTTCCTCGTTGCCACTCGACTACGATAGAGGTGAAGATCTTTGGTAAGTTTCCATTGGCTAACCTCGGTGATGTCATAGTCAAGGGAATAGAGGAACACCCTTTCTTTCTCAGTGAAGCCTTTCTCTTTGAAAAACCGGATTTGTTCATCAGCGATTTTTGACGACAAAACCACTCCGGTAGTGATTTCTTGGATTTTTTCATTCCTTTTGATGTAATTAACTAGGTCCTTGAAGATTTTATCCTGGACATTGGAGGGACATCCGGGCAAGGACCAAGGATAACCCATGCCAATCGTCCACGGTTGGGAATCAGAGCCACTTGCCGAAATGTAGGCGAGGGGGTCTTCTTTTTCAGTGAATGCAAACCGCATCAGTTTGGGATCACTATTCAATGCTTGAACTCTGATCTGATCAGCAGTTGCAGGGAGTCCTGAAGCTGTGGTGTAAATCTTTGCCCTTATTTCTTCTAACTTCTGCTCTGGTTCATAATGACGATAAATGACTTTCATGTTCTATCCACCTCCTAAGCGAACGTCTTTAAGACAGCCATTCTCAAGTTGCGGGCGTTATGTATCGCGAATGGCTAAAACATTCTCAGGTATTGAGAAAATTAATGTCTACAATTATAAAAATATGATGAAACCGGATGCAAATTATTTCCTTATCCTCGATAGTACAGAGGCTAGAATTGGTGCTTCATGGTTGAAGCTGGTAACTATAGGGGTTATTAGCTAATCTCTTTGAATTCGAAGACCTGTCCGCGTTTTTTTCGAATAATGTTAAAGATGCGTATTATCATTTGATGCGCGTTTTAATGAGGAGATAACGGGGTACTCGTTTCATATATGTGCGATAGTTCCCTCCATATCGTTGAAGGCAATCTTGTTCTTCGCCCATGATTTTGTAGTGTCCCAAGGTGGTGACAGGGATTCCGAGGAGACTGACTATCCATGAGCTAATGGCTCTGACCTCGTATCTACTTGACGGGTGTTTAATGACTCCTTTTTTCTCGACATTCATTTTTTCGAACTAATCTGTTCGAGAAAGAGTACAGGGTTTAAATGAACGAGTAGAATTCAGAACCAATAAGCTAACGAGGGTATATCTTAGGGCTTGTTGTATTTTTTCGCTAACTGAATCCAAAATCGCATACAATTATTTCGCTTAAGGTGAATCCGAATGACAAAACCAGCTAGTAAAAAAGTTCTAACTAAAGTCGGACTTGCCATCTTCATAGCATCAATTCTACTATTCCCAGTGGTTTTTCATCACACTGAACAAAACTTCGTTATCGCTCAATCCGATTTAACAGGTATCCATGTCGGAGTATTCAACGCAGGCACACTTGCGACAGATAGTGAAATCGCACTGCGCGCTTTGTTCGAGTGGATGGGCGCAACTGTTCAATGGGTGGATGGCCCCTCTGTACGCGGCGGTGTACTCAATGAACTCGATATTATTGCGTTTCCTGGGGGGTCTATGCGTTCGTATAGCTTCAATTTGACCCAAGCGGGTATGGACCAAATTCGTCAATTTGTAGCAATGGGTGGTTCTTATTTTGGAATATGCGGTGGTGCTTTATTTGCAACAGAATTTCTAAGTCTTAGCTCAGGAACATGGGATACTGAGATTCCAGATATTGGAGGAGGAACCCATCTAACTGTCATGAATGTCCATCAGAATAGCACAGGTCCTGATTTATCTGATGAACCAAGCACCTACGAAACCTTGTATTGGGGGTCATCGTTCTTTACTCCACTAAATCCGAGCAGCATCATCCCGATCATGTCATATCCTGAAAATAATGAACCTGGAATGTTCGTTGCACGTTATGGTAGCGGCACATTCTTCTGTAGCAGTCCACATCCCGAATACGAAGAGGGAGACAACCGTGACGGTACAAGTCAATTTGATTATTTGGATGATCCTGACTCAGAGTGGGGATTACTTCAGAAAATCACTCAATGGCTAATTGATGAATCTCCTTACAACCCACTACCACTTACAGGTTTGAATAGTATCTTGATCATTGCGTCCGTTGCAGTCATAATAATCGTTGCTTTGGGAATCACTTTATACTACAAACGAAAGCCGAGTAGCAAGTGACACTTGTAGGAATCCTTCATGTACTAGAAGTCCGTGCCTATGATCCCTTTGGTCGCTTTTGCCTGGTCTTCATTACAGTCACAGTTCTGCCATCTGCACCACAAGGAATTCCCGATCTCCCTCTCGAAACAATTGTGTTAGGATTACTGGTGACACTTAGTCTAGGGGTTCTCATTCGACGACGCAGAAGGCAGTAGAACCACTTCCTTCCCCTCTTTCTTTTTAGGAACTGTTTTTGGTATGTTATATGCAGGTTCCTGATTTTCGAAGACATATCTATTACTTTAAAAGACACTACAAGCTTGTCCGAGCAAATTCCAGTTGTAATTACTTCTTAAATAGGACAATTCGATTGGTGTTAGTACCAAAGGAGTTGTTACCAATTCCCCAGATATTTGAGGTCTTGGTAAAATCCTGTAAATTGATAATTATTCCTTCGCAGCGGAATCCTGCTTTAACGCCAAGGGGCACAATGTATTCTTCGAGCTTGATTTTGCCGCGTCGGACTTCTCCGACCTCGAAAGCGACCCATCCTCCAACTTTGGTGATGCGGAATAGTTCGTGAAACACGTCC
>JBHLPR010000112.1:0-3205 GCA_048939245.1 Promethearchaeota archaeon
AGATGCGGAGACTTTTTTGCCCGCTTTGTGAAGGAGCATTGCACTGTATATGTATTCCATTTTGTGTTCGTCCTCCGGATTTGATGGGGAAGACAGGGGCGTTACCTGTGAGAGGGAACGCTTCCATTGAGGCGTATTTTAATCTTTTGTCTTAATTACGTCAGGTTCAGTTCGGCAAAGCGTCTGGATTCTTCGTCCGGACGGCTTGCGCGAGTGCAACGGCACTCTGTTCAGCTTTTGCTAAGATTTGATTTCTGGTCTCAGCGGTGGGGATGGCAGCAAAGAGTGACAAACTGAGGGCTTCTTGCATAGCTTGCTGCAACAGGAAGGAAACAGTTTCCTCAGTGATATAAGCCATCGTTAGAGCCAATGCAAGACCCTCTTGACCAGCAAGAGTCAACTGGTCCACGACATCGCTCCGTGAAATCTTGAAGACGTCGGCCGTTAGAATAATTCCATTATCGTAGGCGACAGTGAGTTGAAGCACAATTTCATACGGTTCCATGCCTAATCGAGACATAACCAGGGCTTGTTCGCGGGACACTTCCTCTCCTGCTTTCACGATAACATGATCTTGGGTAATCCAAATTGAGCCGCCTTGAATGCGGGTTTTCAGCCCCACCTGACTGAGCTCAGAAATCAGGGGACCAGGCGGGAATCCTGTGTTTCCAGCTTCGATGATGATATCTTTGGGTGCTATGGTTCCCGCTTTGGCTGGAGCATTGGCTCTGTTTTGTTGGAGTAAATCATTCAATTCAAAGGGACTGATATCTGTGAAGGCGAAGGCACACGAACCTTCGACATAGGGTATAAGTTTGTCAAGATTTTGTTTCTTTTTTGTAGCTTGTTGGAGTGCACGAATCATAAGGGTGTTTCGAGCCATCTGGACATTGGCATTATCACGCAGCACTCTTTTGATGCTTTGAAACTGTTTTGATCCAATCTGCTCGGTGCGTAGAAGCGAAATGTAATCATACTTTTCGAGCAAGGAAACGAGTTCGGCAACCTCCTTTAGCTTGGCTTTGGGGACCGGACGCCCCTTTCCTGTGAGTGGAACATCAGCAGTTGCGGAAGTTTGTTGATTTGAACTCATATCGTTTCACCGTCACATTACATTTCAATTTTAACCGGAGGTCCCATGGTCGTTTTCGTATAAATTTTGTCGATATTTTGTAAGCCTCGTTCAAGGTTTCTTTCCAAGGAATTGACAATGGCTTGGATGTTCTCCGCGATAAGTTTAGGTTTCATGGATCGTTTACCAACTTTAGCTTGCACGACTAGATTTTTCCGCATTCGTAATTTTACTGAAGAGGAAAATTCAGAAAGAAGTGCTTTGAGATCAGTATCGGGTGAAACTGGTCGTGGCATCTTTCCTCGGGGACCAAGATACGGACCCAGTACACGCCCCACCAGGGGCATCAGGTCAGTTTGGGCGATGAAGAAATCAATTTCATCAGCTAAAGCTTTCGCTGCATCCTTATCGGTTTCTAATCGTTCAATGTCTCCGGGTTCGAGTACGCGTGCGGCACCAGAATCTTTAGCTTTGAACGCAAAATTTTCTGAGCCAATTACAGCGACTTTGACACCTTCACCCGTCGCATTTGGGAGTGTGACATCGACGTTTAATTGTCTGCCACCCTTTTTGAGGTCAATGCCTGTGAGATTGACAATGACTTCCACGGATTCCTCAAATTTCCGCTTCTTGGCCTTCGTCTGCGCTTCGCTGACAGCCGTGACAATATTATCAAGTTTCAGAGACATTGTTGCATTCACCTTTCCTATCCTTGCAGTTTGTCAGCATGCGCCCCATCATCAATTTCCTTTTGAATGGTACGAGGATCCATCCCATCGATTGTGACACCCATACTCACACATGTACCAAGCACCGATTTCACCCGATTCGCAAGCGAGCCACCCAACAAATCATTCTCTTTTGCTCGCGCTACTTTCACTACTTGATCAAAGGAAATATCACCAGTAATTTCGGTACCGGTTAATCCTGTACCCTTTTCCACACCTACCTCTTTGACAATTAAGGCCGAGGTTGGCGGAAGCCCAATCTCGATTTCAAACTCCTTCGTATCATCATCTGCGATTATAGTAACAGGTACTTTTAGCCCTTTCAAATCTGCTGTCAACTCATTGATTTTCTGCACAACGGCGTAAAGATTTATTCCCGTGGGTCCCAGGACTGGAGCGATGGGTGGACCAGCACTGGCTTTTCCGCCTTCGACGAGGGCTTCACAGACAACTTTGCCCATGGTTGGTATCTCCTCTAGAGATGGGTCAGCTTCAAGAGCTTTACGCGATTTAAAAATGTTCTGCCTTGACTTCGATACTCCTTGAGTGATATTACTAGAGTTCGAGGAGTTCTTCTTCCTCTTCAGTTTCTTCTCGGGCACTGCGTTCGACGATGCGAATGAAGTCGGCGTGAACTTTGACGGGAATGGGAGATGGGGCTTCAAAGAGTTCGAGGGTGATTTCGTCTTTGGCGGAGTCGATGCGCATGACGCGGGCGCGTTCGCCTTTGAAAGGGCCGCCGGTGATTTCCACAATGTCGCCTAATTCGAGGTCTTCGGTGGGTGGTCGTGGGACGAGGATGTGTTCGATTTCGTCGATGAGAATCTTGCCGGGGATGATGCCTTTGATGTGGGGTATTCCTGCGATGGCGAGTTCGACTTCTCGGGGGCTGCGAGCTTCAATGAAGATGTAGCCTTTAAGCGGTTCAGGAACGAGAATGGCTTTCAGATCGACTTGGCGTTTACTCACGCGTCCAGAGATGACGTGGGCGATACCCTTCTCTTGTCCGATGGTCGTTCGTACAATGTAGATGTTTGTAGTTTCGTCCGCCATTCATCCCAGCTCCAAAGAAAGTTCCTTCGCATTTGACTCGGTTAGCCTCCCCCTAATTGGGGTGATAGTACGATTAGGATAAGCTGAATAAAGTAGCCAACGGCTCCGACCACGAAAAGGCCAAGCATGCTGAGTTTGAATTGCAGCCATATTTCTTGGCGGGTTGGTCGTTGGGATAGTGAAATGATGCGCTTAGTATTCTCCCAGAATTCGGATACCCGTTCTGACATTTTTTTCACCTATGGTCAACTAGAGGTCTTGCGCAGTCTCATCTTTCCTCCCCTAATAAGTCTTTTCGCATTTGCAGTTCGTTCGAGCATTAGCCTGTGGCGTCTCGGATAAGATTTCGGAT
>JBHLPR010000076.1:0-9375 GCA_048939245.1 Promethearchaeota archaeon
GGTTTTCCTGAGGGTGATAGGAGGATGACGTTATCACCGCGAAGGATGACGGTTCCCAGTTCTTGGGGGGGTTGTTCGGTGAGGTCCTCGGCATCATCGAGGATGAGGTTGAGGTGTTGATCGTATCCGCGGAGGCGACCACGGAGTTCTCTGTCACCTTTCAGTTTCACTAAGACCTGTGATTTTAGCGAACGACCAAGTAAATCGATAGGACGATGTTCTGACACGGTACAAGCTCCTGCCTGCTAGTTGCAACTGGGATGCCTAAGAGACCTTAAAAAAGTTTGCTACTCATTTAGAGAAGTGGGGTTCATCAATGCGTATTAAACATCGCACTGTCCTTCGAACAAAAGAGCTGCGAGAATTAGTGAAAGGGTTTGAGGAACATCCCAATCTCATTCATCGAGCACTTCGAGATTCGCCTATTGGGAAAGTATCGGTGGAACGAAGCGTACTGGATGATAAATCTGAATTGTTCTTTGTTGAAGGTGAATTATGGCTCGTTCAGTTGAAAACCATCGTGTTTCCTGGTTTACCTGCGTTGATAAGCAAAAATGTGCAATTACCACAAGTTGTTGTTGATATGGGCGCGGTGCCACATATTGCGAATGGAGCAGATGTCATGGCACCTGGCATCTTTAGCCTCGATGAAATATTGGAAGTTGATGCGTTGGCAGTTGTCATTGACCAGAAAAATCTTATTCCGTTAGCTGTTGGCCGAATGCTAATGACGCCGAGTACGATTTTGGAAGTGAACAAAGGGCGCGCCATCCAAACGCTTCATTATGTCGGCGACCCGATATGGACGCTTGCCAAGGAGCTCTCTCAGTGACAAGGCGAAGGATTTTTACAGTTCACAAATCATCGTTGAATTGAAGAATCGTCGGAGGATGATTCGGTTTGAGCCCATTTGGTCGAAAAAAGAAGAAAGATAAGGATAAATCCGCAGATTCCAAAGAATCTACACCAAGTACGAGCTTAGAAGCTGCTTCTATGTTTGTGCGATTTATGGAACTTACAGGATTAATGGACGTTACGCCCATTTCAGAAGAGGTTCGGAAAGGGAACATGGTAGTCATGGATGTTTCGCCACTGGTTCAGCAAGGCACAGAATCACAGTTACAGTTGCGACGGGCAGTGGAACAACTCCGAGCCGTGTGCATTAGTGTTGACGGAGACATCGGGCAACTTGGGAACCGGTATATTATCCTTACCCCAACGCGGGTGAAGATTTTCCGTGAGTCACCGTCAGATGATGTGGATATTAATATGTCTCCGACTACGACTGAGTAGGCCCCAACCATGAGAAAAGTGTGTGTTAAAGTTGATCAACGTCTTGGAGAACAACTGCGCGTCCTTTTAATTGAGCAGGAGCTCCTTGACCCAGATTTTCCAATTACCAAAGAAGGCACACACATATATTTACCGCTTCGCAGTCGACTCTCACCTAGCGCATTGAAGAACCTCGAACAAAAGACCGTTCAACTCCAGCAAGTGGAAGTGGACCTTGAACCCTTAACCAAAAAACCTGGAGATCTCAGTGCGGCCTTACAGGATACTCTACCCGACGATTTGCACCAATGGCTTCCTCACTCCATGGATATTGTCGGAGAGATTGCAATTGTTGAACTGAACGATTTGCTCACTCCATACGAAGCACAGATTGGTCAAGCGATAATGGTGGTCAATTCCCGAGTCATAACAGTGTACGCAAAAGAAGGGGGTGTCGAAGGAATACACCGTCTTCGCCCACTTCGCTTGATTGCAGGAAAGAACCAACCAAATACCATCCATACCGAATATGGCGTGAAACTCGCAATTGATGTAACTCATGCCTACTTTAGTCCACGTCTTGGAACTGAACATGACCGAGTGACACGGCTAATCCAATCCAATGAAGTTATCGTGGACATGTTCACCGGTGTCGGTCCATTTGCACTTCTTGCAGCCAAACGGCATAAAGTCCAAGTATTTGGCATTGATGTAAATCCTCATGCCATCCAATGCCTTAAGCAAAGCCTAAGTCTCAATCGTCTTGCTGGAGAAGTTGTGCCGTTAGTTGGAGATACCCGCACCATCATACGCAACCAACTTGTCGGAAAAGCCGACCGGATTATTATGAACCTCCCGAATGACGCGATTACCTATTTAGACGCAGCCAGTGAGGCATTGAATCCAAATGGTGGAGTTATTCATTTCTATGGTGTAACCACCAAGTCTGTTTCACTCCAAGACTTAGAAAGGAATGTATTAGAGCGGCTCACTGAAAAAGGATGGAAAGTGCAGGTCCTAAATTCACGGATTGTGCGCCCAGCAGCCCCTCATGAAAATCAGATTGTTTTGGATCTTCATTTATCTCCGGCTAACACAACAAGAACCACTTGAAGCGTTGTGTAAGGGTTTTGAAGCGATTTAATCAATTGCCTGTTGAGGTCATATGCGGCTTTATTGCAGCGAACAGCAAGTGTCCTCTCATCAATAAAATCGCTGGTTCGCCAGACTAGCGATGATGGAGAAGTCAAGGAGCATTGCGGTGACCCATACCCGTGGACTTGATCTGTGATTTTACCGTCTGAAAGAATGGTAAGAATCCGAGTATGAGGGCGTCGTATGGCATCGCCGATAAGAGTATTGATATCTTGAGCGCCATGGGAGGCGTTAACGCCGATGATGCAATCGCCCCGAGTGGAAAGCTGGGAGTCCATTGTCACTTCAAATGTGGAAGAATGGGTCCCTTGGATGTTAACGTGTCCTTGAGCAGTTAGGGTAAATTGCGTCTGTTTGGTGGATGCCATAGTGGGATATTTAGTAGGGCGAGTACAAATAGTTTCAACTAATTAGCTTCCAAGTGTAAATAGCGGGTGATATTACGCCCTCAAATAACGTGAAACCTGACCTTGACAAAAAAGAGGTCACTTTAAAGCGTTTAATTGCCTCTCGAACTATTAAACAAGAGGAGACGATACGCGCTTATCGAATGGTTCCACGTGAATTGTTTCTGCCTGACCATCTTGTCCATGAAGCCTATGTAGATACACCATTACCCATTGGTGACGGACAAACCATTTCAGCCATTCATATGTGCCTAATTTATCTCGACTTGCTTGATCTAAAAGAAGGTTTGAAAGTGTTAGAGGTGGGGGGTGGTTCAGGGTATCATGCTGCATTGGTGGCTGAAGTTGTCTCACCAACAGGTAAACCGCCATCAGGGCACGTGTTCTCCATTGAGCGAAAACCTTCGCTCGTTGAATTTGCGAACATAAATCTTGAACGTGCGGGGTATAGTGACCGAGTAACCATGATCGAAGGAGATGGAACACTGGGATATCCACCTGAGGCACCCTTTGACCGGATTATGGTGGCGGCAGCAGCTCCACATATTCCTCAACCGTTAATCGAGCAGCTCAACCCAGAAGGACTAATGTTGATTCCGGTAGGTCAGCAACATTTCTGGCAGGAACTAACTCTTGTCTCAAAGAACAAAGAAGGGAGTGCCACGATGCAGCGAAAAATGTCGGTAGCCTTTGTTCCGCTCATTGGAAAAGAGGGATGGTCTCCTTGACCGCAGCTATAAAGGTTTACGTAATTTGGCAATGAAATAGCCGGGTAGATCATGAGCGTCTGGGTAGATTCGTTGAACGAAATCTTTTACAACCGTTTTCCCAGCTAGCCCATTGGTTCCGATGAACGGAGTTTGTGGTTCAAGGGTAAATCCTTGGGTGTCGACGAGGTGTTGGATGTTTAGCTCGTTTTCTTCAATTGTTAAGGTACAAGTGGAATAGACCAGAATTCCACCAGGACGGAGTGCGGAAACCGCTGACTCCAAAATCATGCGTTGATAAGATGCTGTGCTTTGAATTCGGGCGAGGGTGGTCTCATCATAGAGTTTGGGACGAACGCCGAGGGCTGTGCAAGGAGGATCGACAAGAACGCGATCCGCTTGAGTTTGGGGATGTTGAGCAACAAAATCCTTGGCTCGCCCAACAAAGGGTGTGATACAAGTGACACCGAGTCGGTTTGCCTGGGAGAGGAGATGGTCCATTCGTCGCTCTGATCGATCGACTGCGATGAGCTCACAGCTGTTGTTCACCAATTGCGCAATGTGCGTACTTTTTCCTCCCGGGGCAGCACAAAAGTCGATGATGGTTTCGCCTGGTTGAGGGTTAAGAATTGGCGCAACAAGTATTGCTGAAAGCGATTGAGAATAAAAGAGTCCCTCTTTGTGTGCTGCTAAATCTGTGATACTTGGAAGACGATAATGAGAGTCAGTAATTTCGACGACGAGTCCGTGCTTGATTTCTGCAAGGGTGGTGCTGTCTTTCTGAGCAATTCCACTTCCGACAATATGTCCCTTAGGATTCACTACTGTAACGGGGTCAGCCTTTGAGAACCGGTCGAAGCGTTTGACACCGGGGCGATACAAATGACTGCCTAAAACTACGTTTTCGCTACTGGCTTTGTCAGCAATGATAATCTTGTCATGTTGAGGTACAGGTCCCGCCTTGCTGATTGGTAGAGCAACGGTATTCAAAGTTGAGTCCACAATAGTCGCCGTGATGTGCTCTGATTCGAGTTGATCAACCAGTTTTTCGTTCGTCGTACGAAGGGTATTAGTGCGAAGAAAAAAGAACGCCCCAGGTTTCCTCAAAGCAGCGGTTAATGCGTGTGTTCTTGATTTTCCAAAAAGCCCTATGAGATAGTCGGTGAGTTCTTCACTGAGTTCAGCAAATTCAGGGAGCGGACGAATCGCATCCAACACTCTATTTCAACTCTAAATCATTGAGGATCAAATATCCATGTAGAAGGTCCCCTCGGCTCTGAGTTTGATTTTCCCGGACACTAAGACATTCTCAGGAGCCCTTTCTCCGACGACCTTAGCGACTAGCTTACTAGGGCGGTTGATTTCATACCCTTGTTCGATGACAAGATCGGTTCCTCTGGTGTCTCTATTGACTAGTCCATATTGATCAATGTATGCGCCGATTGGTCCCGCTGCACTTCCTGTCGCAGGATCTTCCAAAACGCCTACATCAGGTGCAAACATGCGCACATGTACATCCGAGTCAGCATTTACTGTGTTGGTGCTCAAGATGACGATTTTCGCAGTAGATTCGTCACTAAGTGTTTTCAGGATGACCTGTCCATCAGGTTGAGCGTGTTGGACCGCTTCAAGAGAGATGAGGGGAACAATGAGAAACGGTGTGCCTGTGGCGACATATTGCATGGGGTATTGCTTGGAAATTGCAGAGGCAGGAAGCCCCATGGTTCCGGCGATTAACGTGTGATTGTCAAGTTTGTTAAGGAATTTGGGTTGGGGTTGAATCATTTGGACAACACCTGTTGCAAGATACTTGACGGGAATTGGTCCAATTCCAAGTTCTAATGTTGCTTCTCTGATCGAGGAATCAATAAGTCCCTTGTGTTTTAAGACGTAAGCGCTGCCAAGAGTTGGATGCCCGGCAAAGGGGATTTCTCGGGCAGGAGTGAAAATACGAACTTTGAAAGAGCAGGCATCAAGGGTAGATGTTTCGAAAAAGGTGGTCTCAGAGAAATTCATCTCCAAAGCGATACCTTGCATCACTTCTGTGGCTATTTGGGAATTCGCGGAAATATCCCAAAACGTGGCGAGCTGATTACCCCCGAAGGGATACCGGTCGTCCACAAAGACACTGGTCTGAACATATGGAAGCTTCACTATGTACGTCACCTTTGGTTGATTTGTCAACAACAATACAAAAAGAACTTTCCCTTACGGTTTTCGAACACTGCAGAGAATTTGTACACACCCAAGTTAGCAAGAGTGTTTTAAATACCCACAGTCCAAGGTGTAAAGAAGCAGTGCACTTTCTGGTGTAATAACCGATGATTGAGTTCAATGCCCATGTCTTAGAAGGAAACACGATTCAGCTTCCGGATTGGCTAATTGATAGTGCTGGCCTGAAAAAAGGCGATGTACTCCGCCTCGCCGTGCTCCATAAAGTCATTGTGCAAATGGCTGAACAACCAGCGAAAAAGAAGGCTACGAAGACAAAAGCAAAACCAAAGTAAAAAAACAAATAGGCACTTTTTTCGGCGGTTTGGAACATTAAAAGTTGTGCTCTTTATCAGTTAAACCGTATATCCTATGAACGCTTTTTAATCTAAGTAGTATATTCTGTTGTTATGAATAGAGTAACCAAATTTTCAGGTACAACGGCTTTTGAGGTTTGCCGCCATTTAGCACAATCCATTGGTGTACGGGTGCACGGGCTAGAAACCAACCTAGCCACGAAAAACTATCTGCTCACGCAGCTGTCGCAATATGGTCTCGAAAATGTCCATGCTGAGGCGTTTCCTGTGCTTACAAGCCGTCAGAAAAAAGCGCAAATCATATTGAAAAAACACAAATACGACGGGTTGAGCTTTGGATTATCAGGCAGAACTGAAGTAGAAGGGATATCGGGTCCAGTCGTGAAATACACTTCATGGAGTTGGAACCCCACACCCCAGTTCTTAGCTAGTATCTCAGAGAAAATCATTATTTTGTATACTCGGAATTTTTCGCAAGAAATCGTGCAAGATCTCATCGAAGCTGGGGTCCAAGGCATAATTCATGTCACATACTACCCCGGAATTCCACCGAAGCTTCCCATGGGATTCATTTACAGTGCTTTAAACACCGGCGATTTCGACATTTTACCGCCAGTTATTTCTGTGAGTTATGAAGATGGCGCACAGCTATTAGCTAATGCTCGTGAACTCACCATCCATGCGGATGTGACAATTCTCCAATCAGAAAGTTACAATATTCTTGGAGAAATTCCGGGGGAGGAGCCAGATGTCATTCTGCTTTCCGCCCATTATGACACAGCACCTTATTCCCCTGGAGCTGCAGATAATGCAGGGGGAACCGCAATTCTCCTCGAATTGGCGAGAATTTTTGCGAATTCAAATCCACGTTGGACCCTACGGTTTCTTGCGACAGGAAGTGAAGAATGCGCTTTACAAGGGGCACGCAGTTATTGTAAAACTAATTCACCTGCCCTAGAAGAAATTAAACTGAACCTCAACTTTGATGTTCAAGGCACCCGGGTGGGAAATCTTGCCTTGGGTGTGATAGGAGAAAAAAGATTGCTAACTCGAGTCGAACAATCGATTCGGCAGTGGAAGCCGGAAATCCGTCAAGCACCTACAGGGGGCGATAACCGGATCTTTGCACATTATGGTATTCCAGCAATCCATTGGTGGTTTGGTGGCGGTGTGAATTTCCTCCTCAATCACACACCACATGATCGAATTGAAAATATTGCTCCGCAATCTCTTGAGTTTGTAGGACAAGCCGCGGAAGCGTTTATGAAAGAGTTAACTCACCAACGGACCCTGCGATTTTCAATTCCCAAAACTGAACAGGAGAATAATTACCATTCTATCCAACCCATCATGAGAGAGTTGAATCATTCCTAAAAGGAGCCCACATTTCCGTTGAAGCATTTACACTACCTACTGTGAAGGAGCTATGCACGCAAAAAACAGAGCTGAAAAATAAAGAGATACCATTCACCCATTGTGCGTCCACAATGAGCGAATGATACCGGGGACACCTCGGTTTTTGTTTTATTGGTTCTTATATTCCATTTTGTTAAAATTAAGTTAGAACCTGGTACAATCAGTGAAGGCAGAGCTTATGGGAAGTAAACCAATCGCTTTGACAATATATCGTGGATACAAGACAGAGCTGAAACTGAATAACCATCAAAAAACCCTCTGTCGGCGGCATGCTGGTTGTGCTAGATTTGCTTACAACTGGGGACTACAACAAAAGATTAGGGAGTACTTGAAAACAGGAAAAACGCCATCAGCCACTAAATTGCATCGTAAATTGAACCAGTTAAAACATGATCAATTTTCTTGGATGTATAAAATCTCAAAGTGTGCCCCACAAGAAGCGCTTAGAAATCTGGACAAAGCATTTCATCACTTTTATAAGCGTGTTAAGGTGGGAGTCAAACCAGGTTTTCCAAAATTTAAATCCAGAAAAACAGGTATTGGATCCTTTCGTTTAACAGGGATTATACGTGTTTTTGAAAGTAAAATTCAGTTACCAAGATTAGGAATGCTTCGCTTAAAAGAACGAGGTTACTTGCCTGAAGAGTCTGAGCGCGTCCATATTCTTTCTGCAACAATATCAGAAAAGGCAGGTCGCTGGTTTGTTTCTCTCCAAGTGAAGGAAGAAATCGAAGTAGTCGAACAAACGGGACCAGTTGTTGGTATTGATGTTGGATTACACCGATTAGCAACAATTTCTGATGGATCTATAATCGAGAACCCGGAGGCTCTCAAACGGAAAGAACACAAAATTCAACGTATACAGAAGATATTATCAAGAAAGCGACGAGGAAGCAAAAATTATCGTAAGACACTTCTCAAATATCAAAAACTTCATCATAAAATTTCGAATGTTCGAAAAGACACCCTCCACAAGATAACTACAAAACTGGCGAAAACCAAGTCAGTAATTGGTATTGAAGACCTTAATATTGGAGGAATCATTCAAAATAAACGATTAGCGAAAGCTATGTCAGATACTAGCTGGTATAAATTTCGTCAACAGCTTAAATATAAGACTAAATGGTACGGTTCAAAGTTAGTGGTTATATCGCGGTTTTTCCCTTCCTCAAAGCGATGTTCTAGATGTGGAAAGATTAAAGCCGACTTAAGGCTATCCCAGAGAATCTACAAATGTAACAATTGTGGTTTGATTCTTGACCGCGATATAAATGCTAGTTTTAACTTGGCATTCGTCGCCGCTAGTTGGGCGGAGACAAAAAACGCCTGTCAAGAGGTGGGAGGTTACAGGTCCTTTGAACCAGTGCCCGCCGATGAAGCAGGAACCAAATGCTTTCCGAGAATTTCAGAAAGGTAAAATTTGGACAACGGACTCACCCAGTCCCACAATTATCCTGGTTAAGCTACGGTTGTGTTGTGGTAGCTACCATTTGGAACCACGCCGGGATGCCATAACCTTGAATGCTCGCTGAAATCCGGGTGTGGGATGGGGGTTTCGGCAGCCGAGGGCTGCACGTTCTCCGACAGTGATCCTGTCGAAATGAACTTTCTTCTCTTTCTTCTTCAAGAGTGCCAATTTTTTCACCAGAGGTGGTTGCTTTGACTTAGGGGTAGTAAGTCTAGCTCATATATTCACGGGAGCCGACCAGTTACCAAAAACTCCAAAGAATACATCAAAAACAGCGAAACATGAACCAGCTAGTTCAGATTTTTCTAGTCATAATTTGTGACCTCAACATGGAGAGTAACTCTCCATGTTAATAGCTAGTCGGCTAGCTGATTAACCCCGATTGAAGGGGAGTATCTTTGACAATGATAAGCTTTGACTAT
>JBHLPR010000077.1:0-9208 GCA_048939245.1 Promethearchaeota archaeon
ATTGTAGCAGCAGGTCCGACGACAAGCACACGAATGGAAATGTTTGAAGACAAATTCATCGAAGCCTATAGAGTACGAATAATTATTGGAAAGGGAGGTATGGGACCAAAAACTGCTGCAGCCATGAAAAAAGTTGGAGCTGCATATGGGGCTTTCACCGGGGGTGCGGCTGTATTAGCAGCAAAAGCAATACGCCGAATAAGAAATGTAGAATGGCTTGACCTTGGCATGCCGGAAGCACTTTGGATCATGGAAGTTGAAAAGTTTGGTCCACTGATTATCTCAATTGATTCCACAGGAGATAATCTCTTCGAAAATGTAAGCAAACAAGTCGAAAAGAATAGAGAGAAGATCTACAAACAGGTGGGAGTCTAAATCGTTTTACTTGATACTCTCGCCACGATAAGAGGCCGCTAAAAGATCTGTTACGTTCATAACCTTGATATCTGAATTTTCTCTCTTTACTTCGTCAACTAATTGGATATAACAAAATGAGCAGGAAGTAGCAATTACATCTGGTTTAGGTTTGCTCAAAATATCTAATTTTATTTCAGCAATATCATAAGAGAGTTCTCGGCGTCCTGCGCGTACCCCACCACCAGCCCCGCAGCAACGATCACTATCTTCGACATCTATGAATTCGATCTCTGGAATCATCCTTATAAGTTGTCGTGGCTCCTCAGTGATTCCTTGATGCCTATTAAGATGGCAAGGGTCATGATAGACTACTCGAATCGGAAGGGGATGAAGATCTTTCTTGTTAAAACCCTCCACACCAAATTGCTTAATCAAATACTCATTGATATCCAAGGGTTCAAAATCGTAGGGGGGTTTGTTTTTTTCATGAAGCACAACTGGCCAATCTTGTTTAATGGTTGACATACACCCAGGACAAAGGGAAACAACCTTTTTTACTCCAAGCTTCCGGAAATAGTCTGTATTACGAATGACCATATCATATGCAACGCTTCTTGCCCCCGATCTAAAAGCAACACTGGTACAGCAAACGAAATCCTTTGGAATATGCACACGTACGTTATTCCGTTTTAGTACTTCAACAAGATTTAGACCTACGTCCTGAATTCGTAAATTTATGAGGCACCCTGGGAAAAATAGTACCTCATCAACTGGATTAGGGACATCAATAATCGCGGGTAGTTGCTCGGTGAGTGGAGTGGTTTTGATATCAACAGCGTAACCAGATTCTTTAATTTGATCGATAAATCCCTGATGGCCATCCAATGGTCCCAATTCTCGTTCTACTGCGAGTGCACGAAGACCTTCCACCGCGGTTCTCCTTATATCGATGTGTTTAGGAATACAAACTTCCTTACAAATTCCACAACTGGTACAATCATATAGACCGCTACTGACTGCAAGTTGAACCCGATCTCCCTGATCCCGGGGATCGAATTCAAAGCTTGCTAATTCTCGCATTGCCATTGGACCGGGGTATTCTTGTTTAGCTGAAGCAACAGCAGGACAGGCCGCATAACAGGCAAAGCATTCGATGCACGAGCGCATTTCCATTGCTGCCGAAGTTTCTTCACGCGTTAATTTCTCAGGTCGATCTGAAGCAGAGGTCCTTTCCAAATATGGTCGTAATTTTTCTAAACGCTTAAATCCGGGTCCAAGATCCACAACTAGATCACGAATGACAGGAAAATTGGGTAAGGGTCTTAAGACATAGTCTTTTGAGGGATCAACTACAGTTCGACAAGCCAAACCGGGGATTCCGTTAATACTAATTGCGCAGGCCCCGCATTGACCTGTTCGACAATTCCAGCGATATGCTAGCGAGGAGTCAAGATTTCGGAATATATAATGTAGCGCATCAAGAACTCCTTGGCGATCCGTATATGGAACCTTGTAAGTTCTAAAGGTTGGTTTGTCATCTAAATCAGGGTTATATCGTTGAACGTGAAATTTGATGAGTTGTTTTTTGCCCATTGAATTAATCCTCGATTACATGTTAGTTATTGATCCATGGTGGAGTCCATTTGGTTATAACCACTGGTGTTCGTTTGAGAGACATTTTTCCATTCTTTTTTGAGGTTACAATATTCACGAACCATCGTTTGTTATTAGGCACAGGATAGTCCGTTCGAAAATGGGCCCCCCTGGATTCTTTTCGCAGTAAAGCTGATCGCACGATCATTTCCGCAACAAGGGTCATATCCTGTAATTCAAGTGCAGTGATCCACTCTGTATTGTACCGTGTAGATTTGTTTTGAACCACAAGCTTGGAATTGATGCGCTTTTGTTGTTGGATAATGAAGCGGAGAGCTGAATTTAGGTCTTCTTCATTTCTGAATAACCCGGCTTTATCCCACATACAACGCTGAAGTTGTTTTGTTTCCTTTGCTGTGCTTAGCCCTTCTTCTCTTTCTAGGAGAGCTGTTACTCGGGAATACTCCTTATCAATTGCATCTCTATCTAACTTTGGAGGGCTTTTAGTGGAAACAAATTTCGCTGCTGAATCTCCTGCAATTTTTCCGAAAACCTGACCAGCAGCAAGTGCATTCCCACCTAATCTATTACCACCATGAACGCCCCCAGCGACCTCTCCTGCTGCATAGAGACCGGGAAGGTTAGTTCCAGCGGAGTTATTAATTCTTAATCCGCCCATGACATGATGGGCAGTTGGAGTTACTTCCATTGGTTCGTTTCGAATGTCAATGCCGATATCGAGAAAATCTTCTAGCATTGTGGGTAACCGTTCTTCTATGATTTTTGCTGGAAGAAACGAAATATCCAGATAAACTGCCTCATTCTCTGTTCCTCGGCCCTCGCGAATCTCCGTAGCAATTGATCTAGCAACTTGATCGCGCCCTGCGAGTTCTAGAAGTCGTGGATTATAGCGTTTCATGAATCGTTCACCGTCTTTGTTTAGCAGAATTCCGCCTTCGCCACGGACACCCTCTGTAACTAATCGTCCTCTTGCAGCTGGAGGTATAGCTGCCCCTGTGGGGTGAAATTGAAACTGCTCCATGTCAATCAATTCAACACCAGCCTTGTATCCCATGGCATAACCACTACCTACATCTGCTTGAGCATTGGTGGTGACATCGAAGATTCGACCAGCACCACCTGCCGCCATAACAATTGCAGACGCCCGGAAAATTTGGAATTTTCCTGTTCGGATATCTATTACAGAAACACCAGCAACCCGTGTTTTGTTACGAAGTAAAGAGGTTGCAAAGACTTCATCTATTATCTCAATTTGCCGCCTTCGGAGTTCTTCGGTTAATGTTGCAAGTACCTCATGACCGGTTCGGTCCCCTGCATAGCATGTGCGACGATAGCTTTGATGACCAAATGGACGTTGCATAATGAATCCATCAGGTGTTCGAGAGAAAAGTGCACCAAAATTTTCTAAATCAAACACTCGTTGAGGAGCGTCGTTAGCTAAAATTTCTACAAGGTTTTGATTATTAAGGTAAGCTCCAGCATTACACGTATCTTGTGCGTGGATATCACACAAATCATCAGGATCTAGATTTGCAAGCGCCGCATTAATTCCTCCCTCAGCCATTACAGTATGAGCCTTTCCCAGAATATCTTTTGTGATTATTGTGACTTCTTGGTTGGAATCCGAAGCCGCTATTGCTGCTCGACAACCTGCCCCACCTGCACCAATCACCAATACATCAGTATCTACTATTTCAAATGTCATCATAAATCACCTAATTTCTCCCTAATTGACTGAGTTCTTCTGGTAGACTTATGCTGAGGTTTTTAATTGAGAAACCTCTTTCCAAAGGCTTCATTAGAGATCGATTAATCCAATTAGCCGCCTTTTGTTGTGCAGATTCATAGTCCTCAGCTTCGATGTTCCTGTCAACTCGTATAAAGAAGTTATAGGGTTCAATCTCCGTACTGGACTTTGAAATAACCCAGAAGGACTTCCCCCCTTCAGGAACGTTAAAGGCCCCAGTAATTTCATACCATTCTTCTATCTTGATTATTCCCTGAACTTCCCGATCGATTCTCATTTTTGCCATTTGAACATTACGAAGATCTGATATTTTCTGTAAGATTGCTAGAAGGTTTTCACTTGACTTTTGGAGTTTAAAATCAGCAACAGTGACTTTAACATAGCGATCCGTACGAAATAGAGGCATGATATTGGACACCTAGATAAGGCTTTAGCTCCGGCAAAGTCTTAAGGTGTCTTAAATTTTACTCATTTAGTTGAAACAAGTACTAGCGTCGAATAAGATTCGATGTATTTTGCGGCTTTTTAGCTTCTGATTTCCATGAATCTATAGATGAAGATGAGAGTCGCACATACTTCGAGGTACGAGGAAACACTAACGTTATTCGTATTGTGCTTAACAATTGGGTTCTTTCTACTTCTTAATTTGATAATTTTACAACCCGGTTTGAATATTAGTGTAGGATTGCTTTCTTCGACGGTAATTGTCTCAACAATTTTGTTAATTAGGAAAATTTTCTATGAACATAAACGTGAGATATTTGATTTATCCACACCAACGCTTTTTGAGTCAGGGCTTCTTGTTTTCCGGTCCCCGATGAAGCGTGTGGCAATTTTCTTCGCATATAATATCCACAATACCAATTTTGAGGAGTCATCAATTCACCGGACATTAACAATTCTTCTAAAGATACTGCCTATTTCAACTATCTTAGCATTAGAATGGACATCCCTAAGACAATGCTTCATTACCTTTTACATCAAATTAGAAAAAGCCTCATTCTTGAAAAGTAGTAGAGAATTAATGGACAATATCACTAAGAGTTTTCGTAATACTCTCGGATCCCAAAGTTTCCGCCTACTTAACGGAAATGAACTCATGAATCACTTCTCTATGGGAGTCTCTGGGCGTATCCAGAAAATATCTGTTAGCAGAAAGGGGCAAATAGAAATCAAAACTGAAAGGGGTAATTCAAAAAGATTCTTTGCAACTATTACCCCAGCAAATTTTGCGGAAATTAATGAAATTCTAAACAAATTTGATATGAACGAAAATTTACGAATGATTCTTCCAGTTAAGAAAATAGAGAATGCAACCATGGTTAGTAAGTCGATGATCCTTGTACTCGACAATTCTACTATCTACAATGCATTACAGGAACAAACCCAAGATTCCCTATCCATTAAACCAATTTCTGCATTAAAATCAATACACCTACTAGGTGATATATTATCGCGCAATCTAGTTCAAAAACCAACGTTAGAGATTAAATTTCCCGAAACAGCCAAAATGCTTGTGAATTTATTATCCATCCAACGTTCCTCCCAAAGACAACAAGATTCAACAACGAAAACAGACCAAGTAGATGAAACTGAAATAATCGATTCTCGGGCATGGAGAGAATCACTAATCGATCAGCTCTCACACTTTGAACTTTCATTTGAAAGAGATAGAATACTATTCATTGATAGAATTCCAATACGAGTAGATGTACAAGTAGAAGATTTACTCATCTTTGTGATTCCAACAGCAGAGCAACACCACCTAAAATGGCTCATTCAGAAGATAATCACATTTTTAGAAAAGAATCGAACAAAAAACATAATTTTCCTTCTGACACAACACTCAAATTTTGTTCTAGCTCAAACTGATCTCTCTGGATTTACTAAGCATCGTCGAATCCATTTTGTAAGAACAAAAGAAGAACTCGCTGCGTTTCTAAAAGAGAAAAAAGCCCAGCTCGATAAAAAACAAGAAATTATCCAAGTAGCTTAGAAAGCTCTTTAAGGACGATATTCTTCCTTCAATGAAGGTGGCACCTATGGTAAAGAAAAACAAACCAATTTCAAAACAGGCTTCAAAGAGTGAGAAAGAGAAAGAAGAACCAAAAAGCCGAGGAAGGGAAACAGGACGCCGTGAACTGATAATTAGTGAAGAACTAAAGCAAGAAATGGAGAAAGAAATCCCGACGATGAAAGTAATTACACCAAGCTCAATCGCCCAAAAATATGGAGTGCGTGTGAGTATAGCTAAAGCTGTTTTAACTGAATTGGAGATGAAAGGCTTAATTCACCGAGTAACATCAGAAGGAAAATTTAAACTCTACTCAAAAACATCAGCTTAATGGTGGGGCTATTTGACGAGTCCTAAATTCTCATCAAAGATTCCTATCGAATTTATTGTAGGTAATGATATTTCTATTGAAGGAGAACTTCGAAGCGTTTTATCCCCACGCACCCTTGAAAAGATACTGAAGATACTCCCAATAAAGAGTCGAATACATCTGTGGAAAAAAGAGTTTTACTTTGAAATTGGAATACGTATGGGATCAGAAAAAGCTGTTACCTCATGTGATGCGGGTGATATTGCATACTGGCCTCAAGGGGATGCTGTATGTCTCTTTTTTGAAAAAATGAAACCGTATGGAAAGGTTAATCCAATTGGTCATATTTTGACAACCGATTTAGAAGGAATTTTTGAAGGCCTCCGCTCTGGGATGTCGGTTATTTTTCGTCAAAAAATTTCATAAGGTGCTTTAAGACCATAGTGCTTGATAAGTAAATCAACTCCACCAGAACCCCCAGATTTCATCCTAATCTATTCAACACCAAGAAGAGACTAATATGTGGGGTTTAATTATTCTTTCAAAATAAAAACACGGAATGAAACGCTTACCTATCGCCCTTTTATTATTAGCAACTATTGTTATTCCTCTTATAATCCCAGATCAACTAGTATCGACTGAAGATTGCTATGTCCAGATAATATCTTTAACATTAAACAAATCCTCTCTCGAAATTGGTGAACAATTACAGATAACCCTAGTATACGATTTGTATTATGATCAAATGGATCCTCTAGGAATTGGATCAGTAAGTGTTTCAATAAGTGTCCAAGGAGAAGCTATCTCCCTTTCATCCTATGAATTTACTAGTATTGGTTTTAATATTCAAGAATCAATGACCTTTGATGTCTCACCATATAATTGGACTCCATATGAGACAGGGCAAATGGGACTTATTCAAGTAGAAGGGTGGGTACAGGATACAATGGGATCAATGTCTGATTCAGTTCAGCAGCAATTTAGCATTCAGCGAAGCAACCTGATTCTAGAGGTTAATCCGCTCTCATCACAACTCCTATACCATGGTAATTACAGCCTTACAGGTGCGCTTTTCAATCCACATAACTATTCGATTTATGTTCCTAACCACCCGCTAATGATTTCTATCCTTCAAGAACAAGTAACTTTGCAATCCTGGACCTTACAAACTAACTTCTTGAATAATTTCACCCAACCAATTAATTCGACTTTAATTGGAACTGGAGGGTTTCAATGCCAAATCACTGTGCTTGATTCAGATGACTATAAATCTACGCACTCTAACCTCTCACTATTCATTGATAACGCCAGCTTGAGTATTACCGCAACCCTGAACGCCTCGATTGTGCAAACCTATTATCCATCAATGAACAATTGTTCTGTTCTAGTGTCAGTCTATCTTCATTGTCAAGAAGCAAATCATGATTTGGAAGAAGCAAATGTGACCTGCGATCTTGGTAATAAAACGACAAATCTAGATTACATTGAACCTAACTATTTTTCTGCAGAACTTACGGCGCCATCTGTAGCAGGTCAGTATCTCGTTTATATTACTGCTTTAGCGCCCAACCATAATCCAATCAATTGTTCATTACCATTGAGTGTAACTCACCGACAAGCCCTGATCACATTTATGCCAAATTGCACAGAAGCAGCTTATGGCGATATTATCGAATTCTCTTTACAATTAGTAGACGATTCTTCTCAGGTTCCTATCTCAGATAGAATTTGCTCTATTTATCTGTACAATCAATCGACTTGGAATTTATTAGCACAAGTCATCGTTGATGAAAATGGTTTTGCTCTATACCAATGGCATGCCCAAAACGTTGGAAATGACAATTTCAGATTCAAAGTAGTATTCCAGGGTTCCCCAGAATTCAGTTATTCTGAAACCGAGTCGATTGTGACAAATACCCATGATCTTCGCTTTATTTGTAACACTACGGTCTCTGTAATTCGCCCAAATGACGTTGATTTTATTTTAAAACTCACAAACTTAGATTATCAACCATTATTCAACGTTTCAGTATCTCTTGTTGAAGATAGCTCTAATTCAACATGGTGTACAGCTTTAACTAATTCATCAGGATATGTGACGCTGTCATGGTTAATTGATGAAGATTTCATCCTTGGTCCCCATGAACTTCTCATAATCGCAGAGGATGGTACCACGACCCTGGGAACGATTCAAATTATTATGATAGTATACGAACAAACAGTCTTAGAGCTGTTCTAAGCTCAACCAGTCTCTTAGCCATACGACTCTTATTTTCACCCAATTTTTGATTTCAAAACTTCCTTGGATGAACCGGAAATCGCAGTATCTAACTCTATTCGATAAGCTTTAGATATTCATTGAGCTATTTCTACGTGATAGCCACTAATATTACTGTAATTCAAAGCATATAGTGGGTATTGGAGTAGCGATATGACACGCCAACAACGTATTGATGAATTATTAGAACTAATGAAAAACCCTGACCAGATAAGAAATGTTGGGATTATTGCACATATAGATCATGGAAAAACCACCTTAACTGATTCCCTACTAGCAAACGCCGGAATGCTTTCCTACAATCTTGTGGGGCAAGCCCGAGCACTTGATTTTTTGGTAGAAGAGCAACGGCGAGGAAACGTCATTGCGGTGTTCCGTTGACGCCTCAATAACAATCAAAGCGGCAAACATCTCCCTTCTCCATGATTATAATGAGTCCCGATACGTGGTCAATCTAGTTGATACACCTGGACATGTTGATTTTAGTGGGAAAGTGACACGTGCTTTGCGAGCTATTGACGGAGCTATCGTGGTTGTGGATGCAGTTGAAGGCGTAATGGCACAAACAGAGAGTGTAATCCGTTCTGCAGCCAAGGAAAGAGTAAAACCTGTGTTGTTTATAAATAAAATTGACCGCCTTATTCGCGAACTAAAATTATCACCATCTCAAATTCAGGGTCGATTGTCTCAGATAATCCAAGATGTGAACAAAGTAATTTCATTTGCCTTAAATTCGAATAGAGATGATTGGAAGGTTGGTGCCAGTAATAACACAGTGGCTTTTGGTTCTGCGCTACATAAATGGGCATTCAATATAGAATTAATGCAAAGGGCTAATCTCCAGTTTCAAGATATTATTAGACTTTATCAAGAAAATGAAATTACAAG
>JBHLPR010000027.1:0-28717 GCA_048939245.1 Promethearchaeota archaeon
ACATCCCATTGTGCAGTTTTATGAACGTCCCACTCTTCGCAAATATAACTTCGTTTCCCAGTGGATGATTGACAGTGGGATGCGGAGCGGAATAAAATCTAAAGAAATGCGGGCAAGAACTATCACTCTTTACATCGATAAAGCCGAATTTGATAAAGCCTTGGATATCCCAACTGAAGATACGATTCATCTTTTCTTAGTCGATTGTGATGGCACCATCCTTTGGCGAGATACAGGAAATTTCTCAGAAGAGAAAGAAGCTACAGTGATGAAAGCTCTCTCTAAATTTAAGGGCTAATTCAATTTTTTATCAGGCTAAAATGGTTACCTTGATAGATTTTTGAATAAGTTGTTTCCCTATCCTTCTGTAATCCTCTTCAATAGGAGTAATTCAAGATGGCTGGAGAAGAATTGTTGGTCTTCTGGATCATGGCAGCAATATTTGGTATCGCAACTGTGATGTTTACCTTACTTTCCTTTCGTTCAGATTCAAATGAGTTTTATGCCTTCGTCGATATTCTCGTTACCTTCATAACAACGATTTCATATGTACTCATGGCGCTGGGGTTCTTAGTGGTCACTTCTGGTATTGGTGAACCGGTGTATTGGAGTCGATGGCTCTTTTACATGGGTAGCTGTAGTTTACTGACCGTTTCTGTTGTAGTTATCCTTAAACAAACTCAGGCAATTAATTTCGCAAAAATTCCTATCTTAACGATGCTTGTAATGTTCTGTGGTTTTCTCGCGGCTTTTATTACAAGTATTGAGCGATGGTGGTTCTTTGTATTCAGTTCCATTGCCTACATTGCCTTATTAATCACCTTGTTTAAAGGGGTGCCTCGAGAAGGAATGAATTCACAACTTATGTGGTTCATCGTCATCTTCTGGTCTCTATTTCCTGGCGTATTTATCCTTGCACCAACCGGTTTCGGCTTGATACCCACATTATATGCAGCGATTCTCTATGCTGCACTGGACGTGATAACAAAAATCGTCTATGGGTTCATTATCCTGTTTCGAGTGAAAGATAAGTAATCTAAATAACAGAATCACATGGTCAAAGTGAGTATTGAGTCATAGTATAATCAGTGGTTCAGAATTTAACCTCTGCCTGAATGCATCTAGTCTATCAAACTGTGACCACTAGTAATTTTTTCCAACTATCTCCTTATCGATTTAACGAAGTGGTCGCAAAGAGTTCCTTTGAATATTGACTCTCCTCTTTGTGATTTACTATTGGTTTTGGGTAATTGATTTGCGAATCAAATGGTGTTGGTTTAAACCAACGATGAATAAGTTTTGGTTGTAGGTCTGATAATTCTGGAATCCATTTCTTGATATACTCACATTTTACGTCGTATTTCTCTTGTTGGCGCCAGGGATTAAAAATTCGGAAATAGGGTTGGGCATCGGCTCCTGTTGAGGCTGCCCATTGCCAGTTTCCATTATTCACGCATGGATCATAATCGGTGAGGTGTTGTGCAAAATAGCGTTCACCCCATCGCCAGTCGATATGGAGATCCTTGGTCAGGAAAGATCCGACAATCATTCGAACCCGATTGTGCATCCAACCCGTTGTATTTAGTTCGCGCATACCAGCGTCAACGATTGGGAAGCCGGTGTTTCCCTGACACCACATCTCAAAAAGAGTTTGACTGTAGTTCCATTGAAGGGAATCATAGCGTGATTTGAAGGCATTTTTGAATACGTAAGGGAAATGGAAAGCAATGTGGGTGTAGAAGTCTCGCCAGTAGAGCTGGCGTATTAATGGATGATTGGTTCCAAGGTGTTTGGTGATGGCATGATAGACTTCGCGAATTGAACACAACCCAAATTTGATATATGTTGATAAGCGTGTGGTTCCATGTTGGTTTGGAAAATCCCTCGTTGTCTGATAATTCTTGTAACGGCTGAGATTGGAGAGGATGTCTAAGCATGCTGCTCTATTACCTTGAACAAGAAGTGACTCGTTGGGTTTAGTTCTTATCTGCTTGATTATGCCAATTTTAGGTTTTTGAGGTGCTTTGCTTGTTTTCAGATAATTGGTGTAGGTGTTCTCTTTTGGAGTAGAAATTGGGCGTGCTGATGCCTTTTTGAAAAAGGGAGTAAATATTTTGTAGGGTTTGGTTTTTCCGGTAAAGATCATTTCTGGTTCATTTAGTAAAGAATCGCCGAATGAATGAAATCCCACTTTATAGTCCTTACAAATCTGTTTAATCTGAGTGTCTCTTCTCCGACTAAAGGGGGAGTAATCTCGGTTTATATAGAGTCCATCAATTTCATATTCTGTTAACAGGGATGGAATGATCTTTTCTGGAATGCCTAAAAGGTAAAGGAGCTGGCTCTTCTTCTTTTTTAGTTGGGCATCTAAATCGTCAAGTGCTTCCATCATGAATTGGATCGCATTCAGGTGGGGTTGGGCCTGTTCTATTAGCCGGGGATCAAAGATGAAGCAGGGAAGGGTTTTGTCCGAATTTGCTAAGGCATGAATTAATGCAGTATTATCAGCCAGTCGGAGATCACGACGAAAAATGAATAAAGGCTTAACATAGGATTTATTCAAGTTGGTGCCCCTAGCAATATATCGATATCGAATATATGTGAGAAGCAATTCCTCAAGTATGTATGGGGTGAACTAAGTGTCGATTGTTAAATTACCACAAATGGAGCATCAGATGGTTGAGGATTTACTAAATTCTCAAGTGATTTGCCGCATAGCCTTTCGGGGGGATGATTATCCATACATGGCACCTTTTCAGTATGCTTATGTTGATGGAAATCTCTATTTTCATTTTACTCGCTATGGAAAGAAAATGAAACTGCTTGAAGAGGATAATCGGGTTGCGGTGGAGATTGAAGCTTTTGAGCCAGCTCTTCATCAATATTGTTTTGTCGTGTTTCGAGGAGAACTTGTTTTAGTTCGTGATTCTATGGAAAGGGAGAAAGCGATAAACCATATGGCTAAGTTTGGATCCGAAAAACTGTCAACTAATTTTCTAGCAGCACATGGGTTGAAGAGATCTGATGGCTGGCAAGCGTTGACAGTTGAGAAACCATTGAATATTGTGAAGCTCACAAACATCGTCGAAACAATTGCTTTGGGTTCGCCTGATTAATTCGAACTGGGCTCTCTTAAAATGATAAATGAATACGAACAGATTGTTGGTCCTCAGTCTTGGAAGCGAACCGGAGCGATGGTTTTGCACCGGATGCTCAGACTGCGATTTATGCTGTCCACGAATTGTTTTTAGCCTTTGCGGAAGGCTATGCCAAAAGTTCCGCGTGGATAATTCCATTGGATGGCGTCTTTATTGCATATGATTTTGCATGTGCCACATTCGATGCAGTCTTCATATTGGAATTGGACTTGGCCCTCGATAAGTTGAAAGCAGTGTGCTGGACAGGCAAGTCTGCAGGGTTTGGATTCACATTCTTTGCATTCTTCAAAATTGACTAAAATGTGGGCTTCTTTATCGATATTGTATCGGAGCGTGCTAAGTTTGGTTTCAATATTATCCCTCATAGGCCTCTCACCGCTTGTAATCCATCGATCATGAGGTGTGGAATCGATAATTCGTGAACGATATTTTTGAGGAGTAGGTTAAGGAGCTTGGGTCGGGGTGTTGCTTTTGACTGGTATAATTGTAGGACTAACTCGTTGATGAAATCTGGATACCGCTCCATTAGGCGGGGGTTGCTTACTATGGCTGGTGCATGACGAAACGTTTTCAGGTTTTTGAAAACAAAACTTTGTTTCATTAGATATTGATAATATTTCATGGTCTTTTTAGTAAAATCGTTCCGTTGTTGGGCTCTAGCGATTGTCGTGGCAGCAGCAATACCTGATGCGATAGCAAAGTTCATCCCTTCAAGAGCATAGCCAATATTAAGGGCGAACCCTGCAGCATCGCCTGTGACGAGAAAGCCATTGGAATACAACTTAGAAAGCGCTTGATATCCACCTTCGGGAACAAGGTGTGCTGAATATTCAATGTGATTTCCATCCTTGATTAATCGTTGAACATAGGGGAATTGTTTCAGATAATCAATGAATTCAAAGGATTTCGTTTTTATATCATTCTTGAAGGTTGGAAGCTTGACGACTATTCCCAAAGAGAGGCTTTCACGGTTGGTGTAAAGAAACCCTCCACCAGGAAATCCCTTAGTACAGCCCAAATAGGTATGAGCTGCCCCCTCATCATCTTCGAGGTGAAACCGATTTTCGATTATTTCACGGGGGAGTTGAATGACTTCTTTAATACCAAGGCCGATATTCTTGGTTTTTAGATCTTTGCGTAAACCTGCATGCTCAGTTAGCAGTGAATTGATTCCATCAGCTGCAACAACTACATTTGCCCGAATCTCATCATCACCAGCTTTGATTCCGATAACACGGTTGTTTTCCCAAAGTAGGTTATCAACTCGAATGCCGGTGGCAAGGAGTGCTCCAGCTTCTTCTGCGCGTTTGGCAAACCATTGATCAAAGTCATAGCGGATGATGGAATAGCCGTTATGTGGGGGCTTTTCAAGTCGTTTACTAGAAAAATCAAACGAGAGTGAAGATTGACCGCTTAGGAAGACAAGGTTCCTGTTGGTAATCGTCCGTTCGAGTGGTGCATCTTCCCAGAAATTTGGTATCAAATCATGAAGCACAGATCCAAATAGTACGCCTCCTGAGACATTTTTTTCTCCGGGAGTTTTTGCTCGTTCGATTAAAAGCACTTCATGCCCTGATTTGGCAAGGCTATACGCGGTGGCTGAACCAGCGGGTCCTGCTCCAACTACGATTGTATCGACTTTTTCAACCATTTTTTTCATTCCCTATGTGCTTTTTGATTTTTCTTCTATTGGGATGCCGTAATCTTCAAAAATTAAATCTGTCGACACTTTTCCGCTAAGGAATGCACTTGGGACGCCTCCGCCTGGATGCGTTCCTGCTCCAACAATATAAAGTCCTTTGACATCCCGTGAACGGTTATGGGGCCTAAACCATCCGGATTGGGTCATGAGGGGTTGTAATTGGAAGGCGTTGCCTTTGTATGCATTGAATTCTTGTTCAAAATCTTGTGGGGTGAAGACTTCGCATACCTCGATGTTCTCCAAAAGGTCGGGGAGATAATTATCATTGAGAAATTGTAGTACCTTGTCTCGAAAGGGTTCCTTCATTTGATCCCAATCAATACCCGAATCTTGGTTGGTTACAGGCACACAGGCATAGAAGGTTTCACATCCTTCTGGTGCTAACTCTGGATCCGTTCGTGTGGGGACATGCAGGTAGATGGCAAAATCGTCGGGTAAGATATGACGATCGAAGATATCCTTGACCAATTCCTTATATCGTGGGCTGAAGATGATATTGTGGTGAGGCATTTCCGGATAGCGTTTCTTTGTACCAAAATAGATCATAAATAGGCTCATGCTATACTTTGCTTTCTTGTATCGACGATTACTATTTTTGCGACGGTATTTCTTGTCAATTAGGCTCATGTATGTCATTGCTACATCTGCGTTGCTGATCACAATATCGGCGGGATAGAGTTCTTTGTTGTTAACAATGACTCCGGTGACTTTTCGGTCTTCATCATCGACTTCTATCATGGTAACCTCTGAGTTGAGTTTGATTGTGCCACCGAGTTCTTTGAATAATCGTTCTAGGGCTTCAACGAGTCGATGGGTACCCCCTCGGACCCAGAGCATGCCATATTCACTTTCGAGGTATGCGATTAGTGAATAGACGCTAGTAGTGGTAAAGGGGTTTCCACCGATGAAAAGAGGGAGAAAGGAGAACGCCATGCGAAGATGGGGGTGTTTCATGTTGCTTGCTACAAGGCCATAAACGCTCTTATACGATTTCAGTCGGATTGCTGAAGGAACAATTTTTGCCATGCTCCACAGACTTTCAAAGGAGATCATGGCAAATTTCTCAAATCCCAATTCATAAATGGGTTTCAATAGCTTGAGCCAGCGATGATATCCTTTGATGTCCTTGGGGCTGATTTTTTTGATCTGTTCAGTAATTTCGTCAATAGTTCCAATATCAAAGTGGGAACCATCGGCAAAATGAAGACGATAATGTGGATGGATTGGTACTAATTCAATATACTTGGAGGGGTCTCGTCCCACATCGTGAAACACATCTTCTACCACAAACGGCGGTGTTACAATTGTAGGTCCGGTATCGAACCTGTATCCTTTTCTTTCAAAGACACCTGCTCGACCTCCAAGTTGGTGACGTTTCTCTAATAATACAACTTGGTATCCTGCAGCCTGCATCCTTACAGCTGCGGATAGACCACCAAATCCTCCACCGATCACAATCACATTAGATGGGGTAGTCGTTTGATTCATTCTCTTTTCACCATCAATAATTCGTATCCTACTAATTACTCAAAGTTAGGGGTGAATTACGAACTCTCTCAAATCGCGTAAATATTCTCGCCGACATTGAAGAGAAATCCAGAACTTCTTCCATTTGGGTACATACACCCGTTTTTTGAAGACATCATAATTCACTTTCTCGATTTCATCGAGAATATTTGCGTAAACACGAGCCGCAACTTTCACAGAAAATGCTGCAGCTGGTGGAAGATCTTGAATGCCAATTTCTGCTGTTGCATAGTTTGCACGAGCATTGGCAATTTCGAATTTAATTAAATTCCTGAAATTTGGAGTGATTTTTCGAGCTTCAAAATCTTCTCTTCTAATCCTGAACTTCTTACGTACCTCAACTGGTATGTAGATTCGTCCTTTATCGAAGTCTTCTGCAATATCCCGCAAAATGTTTGTTTGTTGCATGGCGATTCCAAGATCAGAGGCTCGTTGAAGCGTCTCTGGATGGATAGCTCGCCAGATGTGGCACATAGAGAGTCCCACCGTGGATGCTACACGAAAACAGTAGAGTTCTAGCTCTTGTTGGGTTTGGATTTCTTGGTGATGAACGTCCATGCGGACGCCTTCCAGTAACTCATATAGGTATTGGACTGGGATTTGATATTTTACCAAGGTGTCTCCAAAGGCGTGAAATACTGGGTGGTTAAAGGTTTCTCCGTTGCTTAACCGGCTTATAATCTCGGCTAGTCTATTTATTTCAGTATCAATTTGTTTTGGCTCGAGGTCTATTTCATCAACGAAGTCATCAGCTAACCGGCAAAATCCATAAAGTGCAGCGATGCTTCTACGTTGTTCTGGTTCAAGGTAACGTGAAGCAAAAGAAAATGATTTGGCATGTTTTCCGAATAGGTTCATACAATAGTCGTATGCGCGGTTGAGATCGGCAGATGTGAAGTTATCCTTGGTTTGGATTTGGGTTGGTATGACTTCTAGATGGTAACGTTCTCCCCTAATCATTGATTTAACGCTCCAATAGGCTAAACTTAACGGGGTTGATTTTGGGTTGGGGGGATATTTTTTGCTTATAAATAATTTCCTCTTACTATCGTCATAATCTAATACATATCACAATTTGTTTAAAGAACAATTAGACGTCACAATAATGCATAATGATTAAATAAAGCAAGCTATGACAGCGCTTTATTCTGAGGGAACGCTACAATGGCTATTCAGAACATATTGGTTATTGGTGCAGGCGTAGGCGGATTATCTGCTGCTGCCTTACTAGCAAAAGAAGGCTATGATGTCACCATCATTGAAAGGAATGCAGAACCCGGAGGACGGGCGCGAGTTTGGAAAACCGAAGGATTTGTCTTTGATATGGGACCCTCTTGGTACCTGATGCCTGAAATCTTTGAGTATTTTTTTAATGAATTTGGGAAATCAGTTTCGGATTATTATGAATTAATACGGTTGGATCCGAATTATCGCATTTTCTTTGGCACTGACGATATTGTCGAGATTACTGCTGATCTTGAACCAAATCTGCAAACTTTTGAAGGATTTGAAGCAGGTGGTTCGAAGAAACTCCAAGAATATTTGGACAAAGCCAAGGACACCTATGAGTATATGATGGAAGGCATCATGTACAAAGACCTAGACAGCTTTTGGTCAATGTTTAGTCCGTCATTAATGAAAGCAGGAATGAAATTGCACATCCTAAGTAACATTGATGAATACGTCCAAAAATTCTTCAGAAGTGACCGTGCTCGAAAAATTCTAGAATATCCAATTGTGTTTCTTGGTGGAAATCCGAAAAATACTCCTGCGCTCTACTCTATCATTTCACATATTGATTACAATCTGGGTGTCTGGTATCCGCGAGGTGGTATCGGGAAAATCCCTGAAAGTCTAATGAATTTGGCAAAGGAGCAAGGTGCTGATATCCAGTTTGGGGTTGAAGCAACTCATATTGATGTAAAGAATCGCTTTGCCCATCGAGTCCAAACATCAGAAGGTGGCATTGATACAGACTTGGTGGTTGTCAATGCTGATTATCCCTGGAGTGAAATCAATTTACTTGACTCATCATATGAGACTTATCCTGCAAAATATTGGGAGAAGAAGGTAATTGCTCCTTCCGCATTCGTTGTCTATCTAGGCGTTGATAGGAAACTGGACCAGCTCACTCACCATAATGTCTTTTTAGAATACGATTGGGTTCAACATTTCGACCAGATTTTCAAGAAACCTTCATGGCCTGATAAGCCTGCATACTATGTCTGTTGTCCATCAAGATACGATTCCTTGGTAGCTCCAAAGGGCAAAGAGAATATTTTCATTACCGTTCCCATTTCGCCTGGAATTGAAGATACACCAACAATTCGTAGCGCGTATCTTGACAAAATTATCGCTCATATGGAGAAACTTATTGGTGAACGATTCCGAGACGAAATAAGTGTTAAGCGGATTTTCTCGTTGAATGATTTCTCTAAAGATTATAATGCATACCAAGGGACTGCCGTTGGTCTCACTCATACTTTTCGCCAATCTGCTTTCTTCCGTCCACGACACCGAAGTAAGAAAGTGAAAAACCTTTACTACACAGGTCAGTACACGCATCCTGGAATCGGGGTGCCAATGGCCCTTGTTTCCTCAAAGATTGTCACTGACCAAATCAATAAACACTTTGAAGGCTGAGGTTCTAAGCAATGAGTAGCATAGCACGCCTTGCATGGCGGATTTCACGACCACGATTTTGGCTCTACTTAGGAGGTACGTACCTCATTGGTTATTCCATCGGGGTAACCACGCTCATCCACTTCCTCAATCCCTTCTTCGCGCTTCAACTCTTTTTCTTCATGTTCCCTGCCAATGTCTTCCTATATGGAGTGAACGACTTCTATGACGAGGACACTGACATCTTTAATCCCAAAAAAGATGACAAGGAATATCGCGTCACTTCCAAGGATCGACGAAATCTGCTTGCCCTTATTCTAGTTTCATTCATATTCGGAATAATCCTCATGCTACTTCAACCTGATATCATCGCAATGGCTCTTTTTGGAGTATTTCTGTTGCTCTCCTTTCTATACAGCGCTAAACCTATTCGGTTTAAAGCCCATCCATTCATTGATTTCATGTCAAATTTCCTCTATGTTCTCCCCGCAATCATTGCCTTCTATCAACTTCGCTTCTTCATTCCCCCGATCCTGCCTCTTTTCGCTGCATTCATGTGGACTTCAGCTATGCACCTTTTCTCAGCCGTTCCCGATATAGAGGCTGATAAACAGGCGAATATAACCACAACGGCCGTTCTTATCGGAGCTATCCCCTCTCTAATTCTTTGCTTCTCCTTTTGGTTCATTTTTGCCGTTATTCTGGTTTTTCTCGTTCCTTGGAATCCTCCCTGGAATGTGCTAATGTTTGTCTATCCTGCTATCCCCCTCTATCTTCTTCTGCGTCGAAAAGCGAACATTGAGAAAGTTTATTGGCTCTATCCTTATTGGAACGCTGTCTTCGGGTTACTCCTATTCTTCACCATTACTATTCCAAAAATCGTGATCCCTTAATGAGTCTCAATCAGTTCAATCGTATTATTCCATTTCTATCTATTCTCATAGGCTCTTATGTCGCAAGCTACTTTTTCTTCTTCTTTCCTGTTGCGCTGCTCCAAGGTAGCCTTAGTATAGTTATCCTTCTTGTCGCATTACCCTGCTTGTTTTTTCTATATCACTGCGTTGGTTGGAAAAGCACACTCCTCATTGTACTCACCCTAGGCGGTTTGGTTTTATTAATTGAAAGTATTGGGTTGTTGACAGGGTTTCCATATGGGGTCTTCTATTACACCGATTTAGTTGGATTCAAAGTCTTTGGGTTAGTGCCTTGGGCTGTTCCATTCGCGTTTTTACCGCTGCTCCTGGGGGCAATTACATTATCCATTCATTATATCGAAACCCCCTGGAAATTAATTCTGGGAACTGCATTGCTTTTAGTAGTTATAGATTTGGTTATCGATCCGATTCTCGTGCACTTGGGGGTTTGGGTGTGGGTGCCGCCTGGAGCATATTATGGCGTACCAATCTCTAATTTCGTTGGATGGTTCATAACAGGTCTAATAACCGTCTCGATTTTCTTTGTTCTCATCAAACACCGATTTAATCCAAAGCCCAGACTACCAATTTTCATTGCCCTAAGTCTTGTCCTTACATTGGCTTTCTGGTCTGGCTATGCTTTGTGGTCTATGCTTTATATCCCATTTGTACTCAGTCTCTGCTTACTTGGGCTATTCCTATTTACATTCGTTAAATACTGGCCTGTGAATTAGATCCATGGCCTGATGGTGAGGTTATAACTAAAAGAAGATGTAATTCAGAAGAGTCGCGAAGACTAGCACAAGACAAATCGTAACAAGATATCTTGGTGCACGATAACGCATTTGAACCGCGTTAGGCGTTGTAGGGGTTTTTACTAATTGCACACTCCGATAAATCAACCAGCAAGAGGACACCACCGCCACTATGAGGTAAAGAAACCCAAGTTGACCTATGACGCCAATTACAATACTCATTATTGATGCTATTGAAAATAAAACTAGGATTAGTTGCGCAGCGCGTTTCGATGAAATCGCTGTAGAAAATGTAGTGACTTTGTTTACTTTATCAATATCGACATCTTGAACTTCACTGATGAGAGTACGGCCCATTTCCCAGGACATCCCAAAGAACACAAAAAAAAGAACGAAAGTTGGGAAATACTGGCCTGTGATTGCGGCGCTACCCAAGAGAATGATAAAAAACACGGCTAGCATGGTGCACACAAAACTGTACGGAATTTCCTGCTTACGCATGTAATTGTATGCAAAAGGCAAGGGTATAGCAATGAACGCAAGAAGCACACACAACGGATTAAGGAAGAAAGTGAGCACTACTGCTACCACGCCATATGTCAAACCAAGAATTAAGGCTAATCTCGGGGGAACTACTCCGCTAGGAATTACCCGGTTCGCGGTTCTCGGATTTTTTTTATCAGTTATCCAATCAAAGTAGTCATTCAATGTGTGAGCAGAAGCAATTGCTAACGCAACAGCAACATACCCAGTAAGAAAAGGAATGAAAAACGGAATCGTATTAGTACTCAGAAAAGTTGCAGCTATGTAAAAAGATGTGGTGGTTAGAAGTACGTAGGGTCGAGTTAGTGAAACAAGTCCCCTTAACTTATCCATATCAATTACTTCCAAGATTCAATTAATTAGTATTTCAGTTAGGGCTAGTCCACTAAAGTAGTGGTACACTAAGAGATTTTTTCGATGACATCTTGTGCGAATCGACGGGCTCGTTGAAGTGCTTCTTCATCTGGAAATCCTCTTGGCATATCTCTTGCATGTTTTACCCGTTCAACTAATTGTGGGTTCTCAGATTGGAGCATTCCTTCAATAAGTTGCTCACTCATATCACCCTGACAGTGGAAAAGGTCAACAATGTCTGCTCCCTTAGCAGCATCCCTGCATTTTTGTAACCACTCTTGAAGGGGCGGCGCTTGATCAGGAGAGCCATGAGTGATCACTAATGCGATTCGCCGGCCATTGACATTTTCTTCAAGCCAGTCCTTTGACTCAGGACCTGGCCCAAACATCTCGATCGGAAATCCGACGAAGGACAAATCGTAGCCTTCTAAGGATATAGTGTCGTCCCATGGTTTTTGTTCTTTTTAAATTTGAACGGCGTCAAACATTGCATCAATAACCTGTTTTGTGTTACCAGTTGCTGTTCGATATGTAAAGAGGACTTTCAGGATACCAACCTCCATCGCAGTTCCACTCTGATAATTGATTATTACAGATTTCATTTTGTTTAGGTATCAAACGGAAACACCAACTGGGAATGCAATCTGATTCTTCTATTTGGTGGTTGATTCCTGGGGTTTCAGGTTTCTATGGGTGAAGAAAAATTTATATACTACTGAGTATACTTATACTACTAATTATACTCAGTATAAAAAAAATAGAAGTGAAAACTAAACAATGTTTAATGAAGATAAGCAAAGACGTCCTCCATCCCATATAGTACATAAGAAAAGGACCAAACGTGTTCGAGTTATCGTCAAAGGGTATATGCGTCCTGATGGTTCCTCCTATCATGTTGTCATTCCAAAGCAAATTCGTCAAATGATGGAACTGGAGGGTGGCGAATATTTTTTGATGTCCGCTAGTCCACGACGAGATGAAATTCGTCTACGACGGGTTGATTTCTTCAATGACGAAGATGAAGGGTCGAACTCTTCAACAAAATAGACTAAGTTGATTGTTGACCTTTCCTTTATTTTATTTGAATATCAAGCGCTAGCTCCGACAGTTCTTTAATCCTATCGGCAAATAGGAATCTGATAGATCACGTTTTGCTGTTGGTGGCTATGTGATTCAACTTATTGGTGTGCTTGCTGAAGACGGTGTGCCAGTTCGAATTCGGGCATTTGTAGATGTAGAATCTGCATCAGTCCTTGGTGGGATTGTTGAGGTTTTGAAAGGATTATCCTCTGAACTGGAACTGGGACAGGTTCAGCGTTTACAATTTCAGGAAAATACTCTGCTTGTTACCGAGGCTGAAAAAGGCTATTCAATTATCGCCTTGGCGGATAAAGCGGAAGATTATGTGGAAGGCTTGTTACGTGTTATCCGAATTGCTATCGATGACTCATCTTTGGTGAAAGCTAGCGAACCTGTCACCGAAAGGATGCGAGTACTTGTAGATGCCATTTTAGATTTTTTTCTACAACCAACCTTGGATGTAGCCCTCGAAGAGATCATTGATCCAGTATGGGGCGCTATTCTCGATCGGTTAAACAAGAATAGAGAGTATGCACAGGCTATTGAGAAGATTGATGTTCTTATTCGTAATTCCAAAGAGCCTGATCAAATCTGGGAAAAACTTGAAGCAAAGGCGAAAGGATCACTTTTAGAGGCTTTGAATCTCGCGTTCGTTGGACAATTTGATCAAGCTTGTGCAATCGCATTACAACTTGATGAACCACTTGCACAACTTTTTGCTGTCAAAACAGGCCTTCTCGCGCTGTCGATGACTCATTTAGCCGCTCCGCCCCGTTATCGACTACGCCGAATCGCGGAAGGTCTTCCTCTAAAATATCAACCGTATTCGGAATTAGCGTATGCTACGACATTGTATTACGACCGCCTAATGCCGTATGAGGACTATCTGAAAATTTATCAGAATGCGGCTTCAAGATTTACATTCTCAGAGGACGACGAGGGTGTAATTTTTGCTTTCCTCTTCATTGATACTCGAATTGTAACGCTTCCTGAATTTGCACGTAAATTAGCAGGTTATTTTGAAAAGAAATCACCCATTCTTCAGAATTACATCCTGGCTATGTCAGATCGACAGCAGTTGTTTACTAAGCTCTATTCAAGCACATCCTATTCGGAATTTAAAAATCAGGTTAGCAGTTGGAAAACAAAAATTAGTTCGATTCTAGAAGATGTTAATCAATTCTTAAAACCCGGCTTTTTAGGGAAGTTATTACGTAGCAACCCTGAAGCGGGTCTTAGAGGCTCGCTTAACTTAGGTACGTATATTGCGTTATATACGGCCTTGGCTGAATCGCCTGTTTTGAATCTTCGGGAACGAAAAGAAGTGCTCGAAGAGGTGTTATGGGTCTATTCACAATATTTCCGTAAACTACTAGAAAGCAAACTTCCACTCTTTAATTACACAATTGATAGTGTATTTCAAAGTGTTAGCGTTGTGTTAGGCGAGTTATTCTACCTGCGTTCAGGAGAAGCCCAACACGAACATATCCCAGTGGTTAAGAAATATTTACAGGACGTTCTGGATACTATGACAGTTGATTGGCTCCGTAAGCATCCAGATACTTCCACCCTGTTTGTATTGTCGAATGCTACATTTCCTGTCCTTCTCTTGGCAAATGCCACAGATGTACTCGAGGTTCGGTTCCTCTATCTAGCAATGCGTTTGCTTAATACGATGGCATTAATGAAATCACAGAAAATCGATGTTCAAGATTTTACTACGGATTTGCTTAATATCCAAACCTCGCTAGCAACTTTCATTATACAATTTCTTCCTGATTCACTTGAAAACCAGTATCTAGAACGTTGTGTACGGGTTATACTGCAGGGACATAAGTTTTTCATCAAGCACGGAGTCTTATGTCGGGACGATATCGCTTCAGCAACGCTCCTGACAAGATACCTAAGACCGGCCAATTTAACTGATGACTATCGGATTTATGTTGATTCAGCGATCACTTTGAACCGGGTTGCTGTTCCTGATGTTCAACGGCATGAATCGGATATCGCTATGTTGGCAACGAATTATTTGGGGTTACTGAAAAAAGCTAGCCAGACCTTTGATGATGAGAAGTACGTGAAACTTGCGAAGACTGCGTTTCAGCAGACCGTTGAAGTTTGGAATAAATATGGATTCGAATATAAAGCTCAGGAATTCCAGAAACAATATGGCCGGATATTTCAAGATTGACCAAAGTTTTCATTAAATTTGTCAAGAAGATCTTGGTCGACTATTAATTCTTGGAAAATTACAGGGGCGATTTCTTTCACGAGACGCAGCATCTCATTTGCAACGGTCCTAATTTCGAGTTGGGCGGTTCGATGAATTCGTAGGGGAAAGAATGATTCAAGAAGTGTCCGCGCATTAAATGTAGCAATGATTGCTGTCTCGGAACCCATTGGGGCTAGATAGCGTGCATCCTCCATTGGAACCCCACGACGATAATATTCACGATAAAGAGTTTCCGCGGCTTGTTGAAGTTGCTCGGGGTTTTCTGCTGTTTCAAGCACTGTTGGAGGAAGAATTATTTTTTTGATTTTAGTACGACGGAAGGATTTCTGCAGATAACTAGCAATCCGGTGGCGGACAAATTGGTGTGTAAATACCCGGGATACTTCCGTGATTTCAAATGTGAATACGGCATGTTCAAGAACTGATGTATGCCCCATTTCGATGACCTTTCTGAGAAATTTGTCCCAACCCCCACTCGGGATTTTCCGGTCGATTTCGTCCCAGGTCTCTGATACATTGGAATAACGACCAATTTTTGCACAGAGAAGATCTGGGTTCTCTGTATGCGAAAGAATTCTGACCTTCATAACAAGATGCTCCTTTGATAGCTTTTTTGATTTGTCACTATTCGTCATTCATTGGATGTAATGCTTCTACGCGTGTTTTCACTGAAAAGTCCTTTGTTCTTAAATCCCACTCAAAATCTTAGCGCTGAGCCAATTATCAGGTTATAACACTCTTTCAGGCATTATTTTATTCCAGGGACTTTTGGAAAGGGTGAACATTCCCAGATATGCGTTACTCCACAAACATATCGGGTTAATCGCTCTAGCCCGATTCCAAATCCTGCTGAAGGCGGGATTCCTTCCTGTAACATCTCTAAATACCAACCATATTTTTTGGGGTCCTCACCAGTCTGTTGCATTCGACGAGTTACCCCTTCCACGGTGTATTCCCTTTCTCCTCCGCTTGAGAGTTCTCCATACCCTTCAGGCAAAATCAAGTCCATGGATCGTACCAATTTGGGATGGTCGACATCCCGTAGGTAATAGAACCCACGGGATGTAGCGGGATATTCTGTGACCCAGAACGGTGTGTCAAAATAAGTGGAAAGATAAACCTCAGCCTCCCAAGGCAATTCCTTAGCCGAATCTAGATCGAACCCTTCGGTAAGTAGGATTTCAAGGGCTTCGCCGTATGTGATGCGGGGTAACTGGCGAGGAGGTAAGGGGAGGGTGCGCCTGAGTGCCGTGAGTTGCTCAGCGCACTCATGTTTGACGGTGTGGATGACCTCGAACAACAACGTGTCTCCAAGCGTCATCATCGTGTCACAGGTTCCATGTGCTACTTCGAGGTCGAGTTGATAAAACTCGGCTAGGTGTCGACCTGTTTTGCGGCTTACTGATGGTTCCAGCCGGATATTTGGAGAAAAAGCATATACACGGGGGAAACTCGCCATAGTCATCTGTTTATACAAGATCATGCTGGTCATCAGCACATAGGTCTTCCCGTAGAAGGGCACTTCTATGACGTCCGCTCCTCTGATTCCTGGATCTGTGACCGGACCAATGATGGGTGCTAATACTTCTAAAAATCCCAACTGGTCTAAGATTTGTCGACAGGTCCGAGAAAGTTGATGTTGTACTCGGAGAATGGTCTGAGCTCGGGAGGAACGGATGGAACGGTAACGGAAGCGCACTCCGCGTTCCACGTCTGCGGCTACTTCGCTTGAGAGCTGACGATGCGGAACCGGTTCCATTACCATATTAACGCACCCACCTTCTTCAATATAGTTCAACGATATTAGCTTTTTGCTAATGGCATTAGCATTTTAACAAAATATCACAAATATTATATACAATAATTGGCTATTTGCTAATTATGATTGATGCTAAAGATCAACTTATTCTTCGGGAATTACGACAAGATGCGAATCAATCCGTTCTGAAAATTGCCCGCAAACTTCGGTTACCCCGTTCGACAGTTCAACATAGAATTGATCGTATGAAAACAAACAAGGTCATTAAGCGAATCGTGGCTATTCCTGATTATTCTCAGATTGGTCTTCCCGTCACTGCTTTTGTGCTTGTTACGTTTAATCCAGTAAACAACGTATCTCAACAAGATGTAGCACGTGCCATTGCGAAAATGGAAAATGTGGTGGAGGTACACGTTGTTGCGGGTCAATGGGATATCATTCTGAAAGCACGAGGTGGGTCGCTACAAGAAATCGGTGAGCTGGTCGTGAATCATTTACGCCAAATTCCGGGTGTTGGACAAACGGTTACATCGGGGAGTTTCTTTGTAATAAAAGAAGAACCGTAAGAAATAGGTTAAGATTTGGTTTTGATACGTTTAAAGAGTGGTCGAAGCTTTGTATAGTTGTCATTGGTTTCAATATCATCAAAGAGAGTATCTTCCAGGGATTGTTCAAGGGCTTGCTGGAGTTGTTCTTCTGCTTGCTTTTCTTTGCCAAGTTCGATGAGCGCCCAAGCATGGTTGAGGAAAATCGTTGGGGTAGGATCGGGAAGATTAGCTGCTTTTGCATAGCAGCGTTCCCCTTCAGCCCAATTTTTTTCGAGTAAATAGAGATAACCTAGATTGTTCCAGTGTTGAGGATTTTTGGGCTCAAGTTCTGTGACTTTTTTGGCTGCTTGAATGGCAAGTTCATTCTGTTTCTTTTGGTGGTAGATATTTGCGAGCAGATTCCAACCGTCAATGTTTTTCTGGTCTAGATCCAGGAGATCCTTTGTGAGCATTTCTGCCCGGTCAAAATCTTCATCACTAAATGCGATAACTGCTCGTTGAAATAGGTCACTTTCTTTTCCCATAAGCCTGCACCAATCCGTATTCCTTCTCGTGTTCCTTCCTCTTAAATGACTCTTAATAGAAATGCCGATGAGATTGTCAAAAAGGTTTGCAATTATTGTATTTTGAAAAATCAATCTGTCTCTTTTTGTTTAGTTTCATCAATACCCATCATTTTACGATATCGGGCATATCGCTCTTGGTCCATTCGATCAAAGCGTTTTTTGAATTCCCGTTTTAAAAATGATTGCATAATGAAATAAGTCAAACCGACCGTAAAACCAATTCCGATACTAACGAAGACAAAGATAAATGCAAACATCCATATCCCGAGGGCCATGGTATCTAGACCCAACAGACTAAAACCAAAACTAACCCCAAACAAGATTATACTCATGATAAATAATCCAATGGCAAAAATAAGGAAATCACGCATGCGTGAACGCCGGGGTTGACTCTCACCTTCGCTTCTTGGCACCCGTCGAGGAGGACGATAATACTGGGTTGCTAGTGCAGTCACATGACTCACCAAAATTTGGTGTGTTCACACGCACGGTGAACGGTTAAAATTATTTGGGTATCGGATTTATGAAATATTAGCTCCTAGCAAGGAAAAATCTCTGATTTTTCCAATACACGAAAGCCTTTTCTAAAGAAGTATGCTTAAAGGTGCTTACCTCTTTTCAGGAGGAATTTAATCATGGCTTATGAACACTATGTTAAACTATTGAGCTTCTGGGGTTCAATCATCGCTATAATTATCGCTCTCATTTCGATTGCATATTATGCGGTTACTCTCGCTATGTGGATCCCTCTTCTGGGGCCATTTTGGCTAATGGCTGCTGGAAGCTTTCTAGCAACAATCGTCTTTGATGTGATTGCTTTAATCTGTGCTTTCATCGTTTGGCGCAAGTATGTTCCAATGCTTGACGTAAACTATAATGCTACAGCGATTCCCTTAATCATCTTAGGAATCCTCTCATGGGCCGCAGTTGGAGGCTTTCTCATCTTCATTGCGGGTATCCTAGTGTTTCTGGACAAAGAAGGGTAAGCATAATTCAGCGGGATCAAAAACCATCGAGGAACTCAGCCTTTGAAAAGCTAGTTCCTCTCTTCTTTTCTTTTTTAAATAACCTCAGAACCGGACAGTATAAGAAAAGTGTGAGGTCTAATTTATGGATAGAGGTTTGACTTATGGATCTGATTGAAGCGGCGAATCGTTTGTTAAAATTTGGTTCTATTTTGGGAATGGTATTAGGCCTGTTATCAACGCTGTTTTGGGTATATTTCATTATAATCGGATTAGGTCCGCCCTTCTTTGTGGTGAATCTTTATGAGGTTCTCCTAGCAATCTTTAGCGTTGCTGCTTTACTATTATCTTATTTCGTATTGACTCGTTTTCCAGGTAGAATCCGGTTAGATCCCTCTCGTTCAGCTCTTTACCTCGTTGGCATCGGTTTTATTATTGCTATTGGTTCATGGGGGATTGCAGGATTGCTCATTGTCATTGCAGCAATCTTAGTTCTTATTGATGAAACTAGTTAGACTTGTTCCTAGTACTTAGATTGTTAGTTTTTCATCCATAATGACAGCAGTGGGTCCAATGCTCACAATCGCGTCGTTGAGAGAATGACTATATTGGAGGTTACTCCGACTTCGTCCTCCGATGACACTATTGTCTCCGAGACCTAGAGTTATAGTCCCTGGAATTAATTCGTCGAGTGCTTCTCCAAGAGGGGTTGAAGCATTGGGATTGATACCAAAGGTCAAGCGCGTTAAATGATCTTTTTCCCCTGCTCCAGCACGGATTGCGTGGTCAAAAGTTGTTTCTCCTTTTAATGCCCGAAACTCGGTTACTTGTCCTTTAGTGAAATCGAGTCTTAAATTTTGGACGGTATCGCCAAGATAAGCACGAGGCCAATTGAAGACAACGGTTCCCTCGGCACTCGATGATTTTACTGGAACTGAAATGGATCCCGCCGGTAACTGGGCAAAGACGTTTTTGTTTTTCATATCGGTTTGGTCAATTATGCCGTCATCGATGCGCGGGGCTCCTTCGATTCGAAATCGAAGATCTGTTCCTTCACTTGAACTGAGATGAATGTCTCGATGTTTACGCAACAGAGCTTCAATTCGTTGACCTAAGTCAATCATTGCTGATTGATTTCCAGTCATACAACGATTATTCTCTTGCATAAGCTTTGAATGAACAATACCATAGGCTTTAGCAGCTTGCTCCGTAAAGCCTGTTGATCGCACATGGAGTGTGCGAACCTGATTCATAAACGCGGTACCCAATAATTGAGTGATTTGGCCTGTCAGATGAAGGACTTTTCCTTTATCTGCTGATTTGAATATCCCAGGGTCTCCTGGTCCTTCGAAAACAACCAATCCATCAGATTTCGCAACTCCTGCAAACCAATGACGCGGTGCCGTTATCACTGCTTCTTGAGGTCCTTTTTTTAGAACATGCGTTAAGAGATTTTCCGTCATAACGCTTACAATGACACTAGCTCCATGGAGCTGTGCCTGTTGAGCGACCTCCTGTGCGAGGTCTAGCGTATGATCCCAAGTATGCACCCAAATACATTCACGATCTCGCACACGAAGTGCATCACGGATAATCTGTCGTGCAAATGACGTGGCCATTTATATCAACCTCATAAAATACTGCTACCTGTTCAATGAGAATCAGACTTTATAATGTCTTGCTCAGCCATCAGAAACACACCGTAGTTAGCTGTTTCAGTTTACTCCCTCCCTCTCCTTCTATATATGAAATGAAGAATAGATACCACAGCGTGAAGAATCATGACTCGCACCCCTCCACTCAAATCTAAAACGCCCTATTTGAACCCACAAAAGTGGCGGATAACTTACTTACCTGATGATTCATCCGTTATCGACTTCGACAACGCATCCTAGTGATCGACCGCTATCTTGAAGCCCTTATTCACAAGGAGGAGCGGGGGAGCCAGGGGTACATCCTTCAGCACCGTAACAGTTAAAAACAAACTAAATTCCGCTGCAATTGCAGAAGTGACTCTAATGCGAGAACCACAACTGCGACACGCGCTATTAGTGCTTTGTATTTTCATAATCGCGACAAGCACTTCTTCAGTACTTGCACAAAACGGTCAATGGGTATTAATCGGTGAAGACTATTTCACCTACATTGAACCATTATCCGGTCATTCCTCATGGATTTTTAATATCACACATGGACCAAACGATCGGTGGGGCATCAATTGTACAATCAGCGGATTCGGCTTTCACCCAGCAACTGTAATCATCTGTGATGAACCAGGTTATCATCAGTGGATTGAAACCGGAAATACCCACCAGTGCCATTTTGTTCAAGCCATCAACTATAGTTTGCACACCACTGTCGACCTTCCACATCCAAGTCAGTGGTACTTCATCCTCAATAACAGCTGTCCAGTGACTCTCTACTTCTCCTTACGCCTTACCCACTACCATTGGGCTACTGGACCCACAATGCCACCACCAAATCCTTTTGAAGGAATCAGTAACCTCTTCGGATATCTAATAATCATTGGTCTCGTCGTCTTCATACTAATACCCTGTATTTGCCGAGTCAACTGTTTCAGTTTGTTCCGTTGGCGAAGAAATAAACATCCTCCCAAAAAAATGGAAAATCCCCAGACTATCATCGTGGTTATGACCCCTGAACAACTCGAACGGCACGCTGAAGACGACGATTACTATTAATTTATGGCTTACTTGGCAAACCTTCGAAGCAAGGAAGTAAAACGCAACACCCACCAATCGAGTTAAAAGCCAACATACAAAATAAATACTCAAGGACCTACTGACCCCATACTAGGAGAAACTGCCTATGAGTAAACCCCAATTTATTTTCAAAGTCCCCGTAGCCGGAGACGGTGCCGTCGGCAAGACCAGCCTCATCGTCCGGTACACCCAGGGAACTTTTACTGAGACGTACAAAATGACTATTGGCACCTCTTTTGCGGTGAAAACAGTTGATTTAGATCAGGTGATAGTGAAGCTGCAAATTTGGGATTTGGCGGGACAACCACATTTTGGAGGGGTGCGTCCGTTATTTTATCAGGGGTCAACGGGCGTCATTTACGTATTTAGTGTGACGGATCGAGCCTCGTTTGATCATTTGGCGGGTTGGCTTGAGGAGGCGCGGAAGAATTCAGGGAATATTCCGGGAATCCTGATTGGGAATAAGACTGACTTGATGGATCAACGAGTGGTGTCGCGTGAGGAAGCGGAGGCATTCGCGGCCCAAGCAAGCTTAAGGTATATTGAGACAAGCGCGAAGATGGATGAAAATGTAGGGGATGCCTTTCATTTAATGGCAGCGACGATTATGGAGACCAAACCGGAGTATGGCGTCACCTCTGAAGCTCCGGTTAAAGTTGCAGTTCCTGAACCAGAAGCGGAACCAGAGGTTAGTCAGCCAGAAGAGCCACAAGTGACGGCTTCTGAGGTTGAACCTGAACCGGAAGTTGAACCGATTCCCCTTATCTTAGATGAGTCTGAGGTTCAGAGTCCACCAACACCTGTGCCTGAGCCAGTAGCCCCTGAACCTGAGGTTATTAAGCCGGTTGAGCCTCCACCGGTAAGTGAATCCGAACCAGTCTCCGTTTCTCCTCCAAGTGAACCCGAGGTGTCATCTGAAGATGTCGTTGTGGAAGTGAAATCCACATCTAACCTTGTGGAATTCGTAGGGATTGACCCTCACAGTCTTTCAGAGGAGGATTTTGAGAAAAGATCGATTCATGCAATGCAACGGTTAGGCGTAAGTGAAGTAGGAGTGTTGGGGACGTTTCTTCGTAGTTTGATTCGTCAAGGGCAACGGGGTGTTGTGATTGAAAGTTTGGAGAGTCTCCAGAAAGATCGCTAGTTTGTATTAACGTCCTTGTTGCCGTGCAGCCATACATGCAATAAAGAGTAGTTGGGCTACGATAATCATTATCGGATATGTTATCGGATCCCAATATCCCGCATCTGCCGTGACAAGGATTAATCCGACCTCATCAACAGCCAATCCAAGGCCTAGTCCAAGGAAAAAGGCGCCAAATACCATTGCACCACGACTATCCCAGTAAAGTCCGATGAAACCTCCGAGTGTCATGAGAATGAGACCCCACAGGATATGATGATAGTGATAGATGCCTGTTTCGATTCCAATACCGGGAGCAACAACGACGGTAATAATACGGGAACCGATAATCGCTAAACAGTACCAAATGAGGACGACCCCCGTAATCTGGGCGATGGATGCCGTTTTGATTCGGTCGCTGACTTTTTTACTGCTGCTCATTATGTGGTCCTCCAATGATTAGGATTAGCCTTTGTGTAGTTTCTTTCTTTGATATAAGCTTAGCTTACCTATTCAGATAATGGCTCTGGCGTATCTAGGGCGAAGCTATTTAGGGAAGTGACAGGGTATTTTACGAAATTATTGATTTGGTTGGTTGTACTAATGTTACTTACTCCGGCTGAATTGGATGCGATTATCACCTTTATCATTAGCATGATTGTTGCCACGATTGCCTTCTATGCTGCAGGTCGCCTCCTATCAGGAGTTAATGCAAAATTCACTGATGCTATTTTTGTAGCCTTGCTGGGTTTGTTACTAAAGTTTGGAATCGATTGGACTCTAAGCTTTGTACTTGTACCAGGTCTTAATGAGATAGTGATATTTGCTTGGAGCGTTGTGAGTCTATTAGCTACCTTCATTGTGTGGATGCTCTTAGTTCAGCATTTCTTTGATACCATGTTCTTCCGTGGACTCACAATCGTCATCATCGGCTTCATCTTGATTCTCATTATCGACTTTGCCATCAACTTTCTGTTTATCCTGTTCTTCCCGTAATGATTGACGGAATTAGATTAGCGTTTGAATTTATGGGCTTGGTTACTAGCATCTTCGCGTGTATACCTTCCAGAGCAGAAGGACGCTAGAATGAATATGAATAGTAAAATGGCGAATCCGATTGCGAATGGAAGAATAACTGGGTTGATTAGTATTAGAATCCAGGTGGCAATTAAGGCTAGGATTATCAAAAATAATGGACAAACAATATCGATCCAACGCATGGCAACCATTGATCATTAATTTCTTGATTCATTTAAGGCTTCAGCCTTTCGGGAATTCTTAGATAAAACAGTACATATAGTTAAAAAGTGAATCCTGTATAAAGAAACCAATTCCCAACACTTTATCCACTTTGGATGGATGTGGATTCAGTTATGACGAAACAGCTAACCATGCCGATTTATAAGCCCTGGTATCAAGGACCGTTGAAATATACTGATTCAGAAATGATTCAAATTATCTTCACACCCACGAAAGCCTGTTATGAACGAATTCTTCCTAAGCCCCTTAAACCGGGTCTTTTAGGTGGTGCATATCTTGCACAATTTCGTAATTCTCCTTATGGGGATATATGGGAATCTGCTATTGTTGTCCAGTGTACATATGAAGAGTACTTTGGGGTCTATTGCATCACGATGCACACTGATAACATCAAATCAATGGTAGCCCATCGAGAAATCTGGGGTTTTCCTTCAAAACCAGCGAAATTCAAGTATTCACGTAAAGAAAATCGGATCAAAGCCCAAGTAATCACAGGAAAAATTCCGCTCATGAAATTTGATATCAAACTTGAGGGACCAGGAGAATGGATTGACACTGGTGATACAATCAATTTGAAACTAATTCCCGCAGTTGATGGTGAGTCCTATGATGTGCAACACATAACTGCATCAAAACTTGATTTCGTCATACATGAAGGAATGGCTGGCGAAGGGAAACTTGAACTGAACAACAGCGACGACGATCCGTTAGCCGATTTATTGGAATTCGAAAGTATCGTTGCAGGAACTTGGTTCAAAGTTGATTTGACTACAAATCTCGGAAAAATCATAGCTGAAGCCAAACTATGATTTGGGTTCCATTGATTGGTTATTGACGATTATACTCCCAGAAATTTATGGAGTTATAAGCACCTGTATTTAATAATCAGTAGTTCCGCCAGTTGTGTACATCAACTCGATGAAGAAGGCTAGAAATCGCCATTGCAGAACCTAAGGCATTTAAACAAAAACACAGCTTCGGAACGCCAATCTCAGGGGATAATCCTGTAGTAGCTGGAGGTGTTATTCAGTGAAAGTAGAAAAACGCGATGGGCGTATTGTCCAATGGGATTCAAGTAAAATCGAGATCGCTATACAGCATGCCTTCGAATCTCATAAAGCCGACAGCCAACCAGCAAAAGAACTAACCAACGAAGTTGTTAAGATCATCAAATCACGCCAAGAAGATATTATCCATATCGAAGAGATTCAAGATGTCGTTGAAGAAGTGCTTATGGTCAATGGCTATACGGAGACAGCTAAGCGGTACATCAAATATCGTGAAAAGCGGGCGGTTGCTCGACGCTTACTTCGGTCTGTTGGTGTGGTTGATGACTTAAAATTAGGGCCAAACGCTGCTACGATAGCAAAACGTTACATGCTCAAAGACGCAGAAGGCAAACCCATCGAAACCCCATCTCAACTCTTTCGTCGCGTTGCCAAAGCCATTGCAAAAGCGGAGAAACTGTATGATCGAAGCTTTGACTATAAGACCTATGAAGAACTTTTCTACGACATGATTGCCAGCCTAGAATTCATGCCTAACAGTCCTACGTTATTCAATGCAGGAACTGAAATCGGACAATTAAGTGCCTGTTTCGTCTTACCTATCCGTGATGACATGGATTCCATCTTTACTTCACTGTGGCACATGGCACGAGTTCAAAAATCTGGAGGTGGCACTGGCTTTTCATTTTCAAAGCTCCGCCCAAAGGGTACCAAGTTGGAATCCACAGGAGGAGTTGCAAGTGGGCCAGTCTCCTTTATGCGCATATATGACACAGCTACCGATGTCATAAAACAGGGTGGACGCAGACGCGGGGCCAATATGGCAATTCTGCGATGCGACCATCCAGATATTATGGAATTCATCTCCGCTAAATCCGATAAGAAATCGTTTAGAAATTTCAACATATCCGTAGCTATTACACGCCAATTCATGGATGCTTTGAAAAGCAATGGTGAAATTGACTTGGTGAACCCCAATACCGGTGAAGTCGAACAAACCATTAAAGCTAGCATGATCTTTGATTCAATTATCATTAATGCCTGGAACACAGGAGATCCTGGCCTTATCTTCATCGATCGTATCAATGACAAACATCCCCTCAAAGGCATGCAAATTGAATCCACCAATCCCTGTGGCGAAATGCCATTACTTTCCTATGAATCCTGTGTATTGGGGAGTCTTAATCTAGCTCAGGTTGTTAAAGATGGAGAAGTGAATTGGAAACGATTGGGTGAAATAATACCGTTAGCTGTTCGGTTTTTAGATAATATCATTGATTTGAATAAGTATCCGGTTGAGGAAATAGAGATCCAAACCAAAGCCACTCGCAAAATTGGTTTGGGTATTATGGGTTGGGCAGAGATGCTTATTCAACTGGGAATTCCTTACGATTCACAGGCTGCTCTTGAATTAGCTGAAAAGGTAATGGAGTTCATTCGAAATCGTGCTGAACGAGCGACATCAGAATTAGCAAAAATTCGTGGAAATTTCGAACAAGTTGATCTATTGAAGCAACGACGGAAATGGAAACGGAACGCAACGCTCATAACTATAGCTCCCACCGGAAGTATTAGTCTTATTGCAGGAACCAGTAGTGGGATTGAACCCTTATTTGCGATTGTGCACGATCGGATTCTCGCGGAAGGTGTTCGCCTCACTGAGACGAACAAATATTTTGTAGAGCTTGCTGAAGAACGGGGATACTGGGATGAAGAAGTAGAACAACAGGTGGCAACAAGCGGGTCAGTGCAAGACATCAAGGGAATTCCTGATGATGTTAAGCGCTTATTCAAAACTGCACACGAAATCGAACCTGAATGGCATGTTCGAATGCAAGCTGCATTCCAAAAGCACGCTGACAATGCAGTAAGTAAAACTGTGAATGTGTCAAATGATTCCTCTACAGATGATATTCGGCGAATATTCCTTTTAGCTGATAAGTTGGCCTTGAAGGGGATTACGGTCTTTCGTGATGGATGCTTAGAAGGGGTGCAGGTATTATATGCTGGATGTCCATCATGTGAAGATGTTCGGTTTACTGAGTCCCCCTGATTGAATAGAGCTTGAATTGCCACGTAGTTAACGTATTGTGAAGGTTAGTCAGGTCGTCTCCGTCGTGTTATGATTCCGATAGCCGCTGCGAGAGTTATGCCAATAGCGATGGCAAGGGCGGGGAATCCAGGGATTGGTGGTGGCGGCGTTGTTGTACTAGGAATTTCAACATTTATGGTTTCTTGGTTACTCCATGGACTAGGATTATCCTCGTTATCCAGAGCACGAACTCGGAAATAATACGTTCCATCGGTGAGTCCCGTTATTGCTTGGTTCGTCGAGGTGGTATTCCATTCCTGGAGTACGGTGGAAAAGTCATTGATGGTGGACATCTGTAATTGATAGTGTGAAATCGTGCCATCCACATCTGTGCTTGTACTCCAAGAAATGCTGAAATTGCCTGTTGTACTTGACGCACCAGGATCTGATAGGATCGGCGCAGAGGGCGGATTGGCTTGAACTATGAGTTCAACAGGGAAGGTTGTCTTCCAGTTGTCCAGAAGGTCATAGGACTTAATGTAATATGTAATGTTGCTTCCGAGGCCAAATTGGTTTGAAGGGATTTGTGCAGAATAGATTGTTCCAGCAACAGTCATGCCAAGTGATTGTTCTGACCCGGAATCGATTTGATAGTAAACCGTTGCATTGTTGACACCAGCTGGATCGGTAATGTTCGCTGAAATGCTAAGTGCTTCTCCCGTCTTTGGAGGATCCGGGGTACGTGTTACATCAGAAATAGTGGGGCCATAAATATCCAATTCAGTAAGTGAGGTGTTCAGTAACCATTCGCAGACATTTTCAATAAAAATCTCATTATCTGGAACAGGATAATCAAAATCGCTAAAGAAAGTAGTTCCCGAAATCATAATGCGGGAATCCCCAATCTCCTCCACAGCCATTAGGGGGATTCGGTCTCCACCACTTCCATCATCAGTATCGTCGTAGATAATAGTAACTGGTGGTAAGTAATCGTCTACTTGGTAGAAGTTTGGATTTCCAAAAGTGATGTTGGTTACGGCGCTAGGATCAGTGTAGTATAAGCTGGAAGTGGAGTACATTCGAATCGTACTGACGTTTTTCGTCATGTTATAGGTCTGAGTGGCTGGGAGAATCTGGGTAATGTCACAATACCAGAGTTGGTAGCCGTCTGGGTTGTAAATTTGGTCATCGTTGAACCGGAGGTGTGTTGTGCAATTTGCCATTAAGTAGTTCAAGGTTGCTCGTTTGAATCCGTATTGGTTTTGGAAGTCTGAATAGCCTGTAACGAGTAGGTTTGTTCGCGTTCCATTCACGAACCAATCAGCGATTGCATTCGTCTCTGCTAAAGTGAAATCAATATAGGGTGCTGTTATTACCAGCAAATCAACACCAAGTAAATCCGTAGCGGTTATTCCATCCTCATCAACTAAAACTGTGAGACCCCATTTTTCTAAGCTGCTTTTGAAATTCGTTAATTGAGAATCAACATAATAGTTGTCGTGTCCCCCGTCGATAAGTATTGTGTAGCTGACGGCTCCTGAAGGAATGTTTGGTGCTTCTAAACCTTGAATTGCTGAATACCATAGATCACGGATGCCGGTGATAGCCTGTTCAAGTTGGAGTTCAATGATATCATGAAATGTTCCATTAGAGGTTAACGGACTGGGTGACGGCATATTCTCATCTGGGTAAAGGGCATGACAATCATCATAATACTCATGCGAAAGGACTGCTGCATCTACAACAGCTTGTCGTGGATCTGTAATAATTTGTGGGACTGGAATTGACACACTGAATAGATCCAAATTATTATTGATGTCGGTTTCAAGGACTCCATGACCTGTCC
>JBHLPR010000113.1:0-3056 GCA_048939245.1 Promethearchaeota archaeon
GGGTTGACGTAAGATTTGATTACGCGTCCAATGATGCCGTCGTTTCGTTCATAATCCAAGATTTCGGCAATTTCGCATTCAATATTGATGGGACATTGTTGAATCATAGGTGCAGTTTTTAGTTCACCATAAAACGTTTCGAAAAGAATGCTTTTATCGACATCTCGTCCTGATTTGCTGCCACAGAAGGTAACCTCATTGATGAGATTCTCGGAGGGCACGTTCACACTAAAAGTTCGGTGTTCGTGAATGCCAATACGGGTGTGTCGTTTCTTATATAAACTGAAGAATAGATATCGTCCAAAATCGAAGGGACAGATGTATCCAATTACGAGATAGTTAGGAATGTCGTTAACGAGGGCCCCAACCAAAGCAATGGGATGTGGGCTAAACATGTTCTCTTCATAGACTCTCTTTTGTTGACTTTGACTATTTATGAATATAATCACCTTCCATTGAATCAAAGGAGGGTTAAGGTAATGATGAGTGGAATTGATGGATTACAGGCGATGTCACTATTTGGGTTTGAAGGCTTCAATTTTAGCGCTCGTAGCGATGTCAAATGCAGCTTCACTGACAATTCGCACATCGGAAAATCCGGCGTCACGAATTTGTTGAAGATATTCTTCCTTGGGAATTGCACCGCCAAGACAGCCTGTATAAGAAGCCACCTCATCTCGGATTTCTTGAGGCAAGGATGCTTCTAAGACAATATCAGAGATTAATATTCGTCCACCTGGGCGAAGTACCCGGAAGGCTTCTCGGAATACCTTGCCTTTGTCTGGAGCCAGATTGATGACACAATTACTAATGATAACATCGACGGAGTCATTCTCTACGGGGAGTTCATCAATATCACCAAATCGGAATTCGACATTTGTTACACCAAGTTTTTTAGCATTCTCTTTCGCCTTCTCAATCATAGCTGGCGTCATATCGACACCAATCACAGAGCCCGTTTTTCCAACTTGACGAGCAGCCATGAATACGTCTAATCCAGCCCCGCTTCCTAAATCCAACACAATTTCGCCTTCCTTGAGGTTTGCAAGAGCTGTGGGGTTACCACATCCGGCAAAAGATTCGCTTACCGATTCGGGAAGATCATCAATCGAATATCCTAGGGTCTTTGCATAATTGCTTCTGGTGCTGGGACCACAACAAGAGCCCGTGCTCTGGGCTACTTTCGCATAGGTTTTTCTAACTTCTGCTTTGATTTCTTCATCCGTCATTTCGGTGATGCGTTTGGTTTGGGTCATTCTTACCGCCAAAATATATTGGTTATCCAATATGTTTGTGGCTACTAGAAAACGGACACATTTAAATGTATCGGGTACCCAATAAATTCCATGCCTAAACCAACTAAAACTGAGCCCGAAGTCGAAGAATGCTGTCCCCCTGACTGCTGCGACATGCGTGGCATGCTCTCCTTTCAGATACTCTGGGAACTCGGGAAAAAACCCATGAACGGTCAAGAGTTAGCCGAACAAATCGGACTTCGAAGAGGATCCAAACCCTCCCCGGGAACCATTTATCCAGCCCTCAAAGAGCTCGATCAAAAGAACTTGATACACGGTAAAAAACAGGGTCGACAGGTAGTCTACTCCCTCACCAAAGAAGGGCGAATAGGATTAGAAGTGGCCACACGTTATTTCTACAGAGTTTTCCATGAAATCGTTGAAGCCAGCCAACCTTCAGACTAACGGGAAACCCCTTTTGATTGAAAGGCTTCTGTGGGTAATCGTTCATTAAACTACGTTGTGCGACACTTCCACAGAAAATATCGGGTACCCAATACATTTAAATATCGGGTACCCAATACATAAATATCGGACACCCGATAAAAAGGAGGTCGATATCATGACAACCAACAACAAATGCATCACAAGGTGTTGCCCAGCATCCAAAATCAAAGGCGGGAGATCATTCCCTGAATCCCTTATCTATAGTCGTCGATAAACCGAAATCGTAAATCTACGAAAGAGGAAGAGAAAAATGACACAATCCCCACCAATCGTGCAACTCGAAGCTACCACAGATTTCTTCAAGGTTCTGCAAAAACGTCGCAGTATTCGACGATACAAACCCTATGATATTCCTGATTCGGATATAGAAAAAATCCTGCAAGCCGCTCGAATTGCTCCATCAACGAATAATAGCCAATCATGGCGGTTCATTGTTGTAAGAGATACTGCGACCATTCAGCTCTTAGCACAGCCCTCACAACAACGATTCATTGCGAATGCTAATGCGATTATCGTCGTGCTGGGAGAACAACAAAGTTCATGTTGTCCAGGAAACCAGGCTCGATGGCATCTCCAAGATCCCATGATTGCAACGGAACATCTCGTTTTAGCGGCCACAGCCCTAGGTTATGGTACCTGCTGGATTGCCACCTATGAATCACGTACAGCTGCATTCATCCAACAGGTAAAAACTCAACTTGCTATCCCCGAGAACGCCGACATCGTTGCATTAGTAGCGCTCGGAGTCCCTGATGAACATCCTTCTGCTCGCCCACGAAAAGCGTTAGCAGATATTGCGTTCGATGGAAAATACGGAACACCGTGGCACTCGATAGATACCCAACCATGAACGAATCCGTGAGCTCACGCATCGGCTCACAAGTATCATTTAACGAATTTATACTATCAAGTAACACAACAAAACTCTCATGTGCTGTGCATTGCGTAAACGGCTACATGGCGATGCAGGTTCAAGTGTTGAATTATGTGGGTGAAGTGGCGTAGGGACCATAGAACTCCTCGGATTGGTGTTATTCAAGGAATAGGAATTGTTAGGGGATTCAGGTTTTAGTGAACCCAAGTATCTTTTCACAGTTTTTGCAGACGCAAAATCGCATATACGCTTCCAAGCCGAGGTCGACGGTTTTGAATTCCATATCCTCTGAGGAGAGGTATTCATTACAAAAGGGGCATCTACCGATTTTCATCGTTATCAGGCAATACTACTTAGTTAGCTGATTTAATGTTTAAGGAAAGCTAAATGCAGCTATTGAAGATGGATTGTCAGGTATGTGCATTTCTTGAATCATCTGG
>JBHLPR010000078.1:0-8992 GCA_048939245.1 Promethearchaeota archaeon
CAGTCTAACCGTTTATAGACTCCTTGAGATTCGTGTACGATGTAGGGGGTTAGTTGTGCGCCGGTGATGGGTAGACCGAAATCGTCGGTGTAGCGAATGGTGAATTGGAGGGAGGAGTCATTGATGTAGGGATGCGGAGAGGTAAACCAATAGTCTGAGATATTATTGAGCCCTGGTAAGGGTTGCCCGTTCCAGAAGAATACGATATGAGTAGCCCGACTTTTAACTTCAAATTGCTTTGTGACATTTTGGTCCTGGTTAAAGGGTGAGGAGAGTTGCATTGTTATGTTATGTAATATGTTTATTGACGCGTTCTCTGTGAAAAGGAACGCAGTATAGTATCCTTCGAAACCTTCTTCGGCCCAATTTATCCATTCATAATCAACGGTTGAATCGCCGGGTCCAATCCCCCATTCTTCTCCACTGCTGTCATTAATCACTGTGACTTCGGCATCATAGATAGGAAATCCATATTGATTTTCAAAGTAGACTTCAATATGGACGATGTCTCCACGAATTACTGGTTCACCAGCTTGGGGAAATTCATACGTGATTATAAGATTACTGACCATGTAGACTTCAAGGGTTTGAAGATTTAACCCAACCTCAGTACCATTCGACCAGAGAATATGAAGTGTGTAGACACCTGCCCAAGTGGAGGTCCACCAAATTGACCAATTGATATCTGCGATTCCACCAGGTGGCATTTGGAGGATGCTGAAATTAAACGTGTTTAATGCGTCGCGTGGATCATAAACAATAACATAACCATAACCGTTTGTTGCGTTGTGGCCAGATTGATCCTGCACATATCCTCTGGCTGTAACAGTATCGAATCCAGTGGCTTGTGTAATCACCTGCCCCGACATATCTAGGACTTCTGAATCCACCATATAATCTGGTGAGTCGCAGAGTATTGTCCATTGACCACGAGCGGCATTATCAATTATAATCCACCATCCAGTGACTGGTGAATATCGATAATACCAATCCATGTGAGCCAATCCGTTCAGCAAGACAGCGTTCACATTCCAATCAGAACCAATCGCCACCGATATTCTCCGGTCAATAGACAAAATGGGAAAATCAGCATAGAAACTTACATTCCAATCGACCCAATCTTGAAAAGCATATGCAGTGAAATGTGAATCCGCGTATAGATTCTCGTAAAACCATCCAAGCCAATCGACATCATATGTTAAACCGGACATGGTATATGTAACGTTATAATAGCGATTAGCGTTCGTCATATTGATAGCAGGTGAATGCCATCCCCCATCCCAGATACCCGTTCCGGGAGTCGGAAAGATATTCATTACAGGGGTCCCGTTTACAATCATCCCTATCTCACTGGGATAGAAAAACCGTGTAAATGCAACTACAAGAAAGAAATCAATAGAAGGCCCTGAGATGAAATTTAGGCTTGGCCAAGGGTAAGCGTTCCATGCATCACCCTCATCTTCTCCATCACCATCCGGTGGAATCCCCACATCCTCCATTAATACCCAACATGCTGCCGCACCAGGCATCATATTGAGGGCAAAGTAGAATGTGTCAGCATACGTCATATCACTATCTAAAACAATTGGAACAGTAGGGAGTGATACCCATTCTTCATTACCTCTTGGTATATCCGGAACTAGTTCCTGCATCCATGGGCCAATTTGCTTAGCTAGATCTGGCATTGTTCCAAGACCTGATGTTCCACTGGGGGCAGCGGCATACACTGTATAGTTAAACAATCCTCCAGTGACAGGGCCAGGCGGAAAAGGCGAATAGAGATATATCGCAAATTCGGTCAATTCGACAGGTGATAAGCTACTTATATTGAACGCCATTAACGTAACTTCACCAGGCCAGGTTTTTTGTTCCATCGGCCAATAATAGGTCCAACCTACTAAGGGATCATGATCTTCAACCAGAATGTAATCTTTTTGAGAGGTGATATCGCCAATCCGTGAAAAGAAGCTGATATCATGATATAGCATCCCTTTAGTGATGTGGACAGAATAATCAGTAACAGAATTTTGATTGAAAAAAGATCTTGAAACATTCCAAGTTAATTGAGTTAAGCGGGGTGAACCAGATCCAGTTTGATAGTCGGGGATATCCGGTGTTTCCACTTGGGTTTCTAGCATAAAGGATTCGCTTGGAGAAGTATGGTCTTGTTGATTCGATGGGGACCCTAATATGTTGCTGGACAGCGCATCTGGAGGATTTTCTAGCCCCGTATCCGCAATGGCATTGGGTTGTGAAACGGCGTCACTAAAAGGAATATAGGGTAGAATAGGGAATAGTATCATAGACATTATTAACAGAGAGAAGAGTTGTTTTCGCCTCATAGTAGCCACCTTTAACTGGCGAGATTTACCTTTGTAGCCGCAATGGTGCTGCGCACCAGCTTTGAAGAGGCCTAGCTTCCTCTTCAGAGTCCACCTAGAGCCGTGAAATACGCGTTCTTAAGTATTTGTCTAGATGGTGGGTAGAGGAAACGCTGTTGAGAGATAAACAAGACTCGGGAGTCTAGGCTATAAGGGATTGTGAAGGTTAGAGTATCTAATCTTGTCGGGGTGAGTACTCATGCAGGAATTATATGAACTAATTACTGGGCGAAGAAGTATTCGCCAATTCCAGAAGACTGTAATCTCTCATGGACAATTGAGGCGTATCCTAGAGGTGTGCAGGTGGGCACCTTCGGCTCATAATGCTCAGCCGTGGCGGTTTTTCGTGTTACAAGATGCTAAAACGAAGACGAAGCTCGCGAAGGCGATGGGACAGATTTTTCGGCAGGATTTGGAAGCCGATGGTGAAGAAGCCAAGCTTATTGAAGATTTGGTGCAAGGGTCAGTTGGCCGGTTTTCGTCGGCACCAGTTCTTGTTTTGGCATGTTTAACGATGAATTCCATGGATGTATATCCTGATGAGAAGCGTCAGCAGGCTGAACACGTCATGGCGGTTCAGAGTGTAGCTGCAGCTCTTCAGACGCTACTTCTTGCAGCTCATGCGGAAGGGTTGGGGGCTTGTTGGTATTGTGCACCATTGTTTTGTCCTGAGACGGTAAAGCAAGCCCTCGGATTACCGGAAGAGTTAGTTCCTCAAGCGCTCCTCATCTTGGGAGAACCAGATGAAACACCGGACGCTCCACTCCGGCATGCCTTTGAAGACGTTGTCACTTTTATTAATGAAACGGAGGATTGAATTTGTGTCAGTGGTGGCTTTAGCGGGTGGAGTGGGTGCCGCGCGATTTTTAGAAGGGCTTGTTCAAGTGATGCCTCCTGAGCAGTGTACCATTATCGTCAATACAGGGGATGATATGGCGAACTTTATGGGCTTGTATATTTCGCCAGATGTGGATATCATTACGTATACCTTAGCTGGTATCGTGGATCCTGAGAAAGGGTGGGGTATTAAAGGGGACACCTTTCAGGCTTTGGAGGTGCTTCAACAGCTAGGGTTTGACACATGGTTTGCTCTTGGGGATCAGGATTTGGGAACACATCTTGCACGGACGGCGATGCTGCAGCAGGGTTTGTCGCTTTCGAAGGCGACACAGATGATTAGTGAATCGTTGGGGGTTCGTAGTCGGATTCTGCCGATGACGGAGCAATGGGTGCCCACACGGATTGTGACAGATGTGGGATTGGTTCATTTTGAAGAGTATTTAGTGAAACGTAAAGCACAGGATGCGGTGGAGGATGTGATTTTTGATGGTATCGATGGATCTTCACCGAGTCCTGGTGTATTGGAGGTGCTTGAGGAAGCAGAGATCATTATTATTTGTCCAAGTAATCCGATTGTGAGTATTGGACCAATTTTAGCGGTACCAGGTATTAAGCAGGCTTTAATGAAGACTAACGCACCTTGTGTGGGGGTGTCCCCTATTATCGGTGGACGACCGGTTAAAGGGCCTGCAGATAAGCTGATGGAAGGGAAGGGAATTGAAGTATCTGCGGTAGGGGTTGCGGGAATCTACCAGGAGTTCCTTGATGTATTGGTCATCGACAAGAAGGATCGCGAACTTGCGCCACGTGTTGAAGAGTTGGGTATGAGCGTGGTGGTTGAACAGACGCTGATGAATTCTTTAGCACGCAAGAAGCGATTAGCGCAGACAGTCTTCAAAGCCGCTAAGGAGCAAAAACAGAAATCGTGAACCACTATTTTTATACGGTAGGAATAGCTGGTTTGGTCGGGAGAACCTATGATAAGAATTTACAATACGCTCTCACGGAAGAAGGAGCCATTCGAACCTTTGCATGAGGGCGAGGTTCGCATGTACGTTTGTGGACCTACGGTGTATGATTCCAGCCATTTAGGACACGCACGGTCAATTGTGGCTTTTGATGTGATTCGGCGTTATTTGGAGTACAAAGGATATGATGTGCGTTTCATTCAAAACTTCACTGACATTGATGATAAAATGATTCAACGCGCCCAGGAGCAAAATACCACAACGAACAAGTTAGCCACAAAATATATTCAGGAGTATTTTGAAGATTTTGATAAATTACAGGTGAAGCGCGCTACAGCCTACCCGAAGGCCACGGAACACATCCAAGATATGATTGAACACATCCAAAAACTAGTCGAGAAAGGATTTGCTTATGAGGTTAATGGTAGTGTGTATTTTCGCGTATCGAAATTCAAACGGTATGGGAAGCTTTCCGGTCAGATCAAAGGAGCACAGGAAGCAGATGACCAAGATGCGGGTGTAACAGAAGAGAAGGAAACCCCCCAGGATTTTGCTTTATGGAAGGCGATGAAGTCTGGTGAACCAAATTGGAATTCTCCTTGGGGGAAGGGTCGTCCAGGCTGGCATATTGAATGTTCTGTGATGTCAACAAAATATCTGGGGGAACCTATTGATATCCATGGTGGAGGACTCGACCTTGTGTTTCCTCATCATGAAAACGAAATCGCACAATCCGAAGTGTTAACTGGGCAGCCATTTGTGCGATACTGGTTGCACAACGGCTTCCTTACTGTGAATAAAGAAAAGATGTCCAAATCATTGGGCAACTTTTTCACCATCCAAGAAATTACTGCCAAATACGATCCGGAAGTGGTTCGACTTTTCCTTATTTCATCACAATATCGAAGCCCCATTGATTTTAGTGACGCCCAACTCGAGGAAGCTAAAAGCCGTCTTACCCGCATTCATAATTCAATTGATCTTCTGCAGCGCCACCTACGGGAAGCGCAGAAAGCTGAAGCGGAGAACCCCGTGAAACCCTCGTCTGCAGATAACGCGTTATGGGAAGCTCTCTCAACTTTACAACATGAATTTGAGGAGTCAATGGATGATGATTTTAACACGCCCATTGCTTTAGCGAGTTTGAATAAGTTCTTGACCAAAATGAACTCAGTGTTATCAGAAAAGGGGTCAGTAACGGCGGGTACCCTCCAAAAAACATTCGAATTAGTCAATGCTATTGGTGAAGTCTTTGGATTATATCGAGAGAAAATGAAAACCGAATCGACGAATGGAGAAACGGTTGATGGGCTAGTACAATTACTTATTCAACTGCGTAATCAAGCGCGGAAACAGAAAGACTTCATGACCGCAGATAAAATTCGAAGTCAGCTCAAAGACCTGGGCATCATTCTTGAGGATGAAAAAACTGGAACTGTGTGGAAGTGGGCATGAGTATGAAAGTGTTAATTCTCGCAGCAGGTTATGGCACGCGCTTACACCCCTTAACCCAAAATCGGCCAAAAGCTATGCTCCCCCTTTTCGGCAAACCGATGCTTCACCATGTAATTGACTCTGTAGTAGAAGCAGGAATGAAAGAAATTGTGTTAGTTGTGGGTCATTATCGAGACCAAATTGAAAGCTACTTCGGTAATGGTGAACAATTTGGAGTCACCATTAATTATGCGGAACAAAGGGAGCCGAAAGGCGAGTATGATGCCGTATTGGCAGCCGAAGATCAACTGGGTGGTGAAAATCGTTTCTTAATGACTGATTGTGACATTATCACAACGACAAATCGGTTCAAAGAGGCACTGAGTGCAGCGAAAGCAGGGGATATGGCCCTCTCTCTTTACGAAGTGCCTAACCCTTGGCAATTTGGGGTAGTGGAATTAGATGGAACTAGGATCAGGACTATTGTCGAAAAACCCAAGAAGGGCACCGAGCCTAGCAATCTTGCTGTGGCGGGTGTCTATGTATTCACGGATGCAATTTTTAATACACTTCGAAAAACTAAAGATTTAGAAGTGGGCATCCAGTCGCTTATCAATGAGGGACACACTGTCTATGGGAGCCACTCAAAAGATCCTTGGGTGGATGTAGGGCGAACGTGGAACATTCTAGAAGCATTACCAATTCTTTTTGAAAGATTACGACACCAAAAAGGGGATCGAATTGACTCTTCTGCGACGGTGAGTGATTCGGTTCACATCATTGGAGATGTCTGGGTTGGTCCAAAAGCGCGAATATACCCGGGTGCATCCCTTGTGGGTCCGGTATTTGTTGGATCAAAGGCGGTTATTGGGAATAATTGCCTTATCCGAGATCATACAGTAATTGAACAGGGGGCAAGGACCGGTTTTTCCTGTGAACTGCGAAATACCCTGATGATGCCCGGGAGTAAGGTTGGCCATCTTGCCTTTATTGGGGATAGCATTCTTGGTTTTGACGTGGAAGTCGGAGCTAGCGTGGTCTTGTCTAATTATCGTTTTGATGGAGCAGAGGTCTGTGTCATGCTTCGAGAGCAGTTAGTGTCAACTCATACAGACAAATTTGGTGCTGTTATTGGTGATATTGCAAAAATTGGATGTGGAGTTGTTGTGTTACCAGGTCGGACAATTGGATACAATTCATGGATTGATCCCTCAATTGTTGTGGAAAAAAATGTGGGAGATAACATCCATCTGAAGTTGAAACAATCACTTATCGAGGAGCAGCGTCGATAGTCTATTTGATGATTCGTTTTAAGGCGGATTGTGTGTCTTTTAGCAGCATTTTGGCAGTCTTGGCAGAGAATGCTTCTACTGTTATCCGAATTACAGGTTCCGTACCCGAGGGTCGGATAAGGACCCAACTGGAATCAGCAAAACTGACCCGAACCCCATCCAGTTGATTCACGTTATGGACATCTTTCCATTTTTCAAGGGTGGAGCTAATCTCAGTCATGACATTGGCTTTCTGTTTATTTGGACAGGCCATAGAAGCGCGGAGTAAATGAGTGGGTGGTAACTCGTCGACAAGTTGACTAAGAGGCCGTTTAGCCCAGTCTAAGAGTTCGAGTAGTTTGCATGCGGCGAGAGGACCATCGGGGCAGAGATGGACTTCAGGGAAAATAAAGGGGCCTGAGGGTTCAGCCCCAAGAACTGCTTTATGTTCCTTGACGAGGTTGGAGACAAAGACATCACCTACCCGACATCTTTCAACACGGGCATCGTGTCGTTTTGCGATATGGTCAACCACACTTGAACTGGAGACCGTTGTGACTATGATTTTACCGCCACGAGTGGCTAAATAGTAGTCCGCAACAAGAGCAAGGAGGGTGTCACCAGCAAGGACGCGCCCCTTGTCATCGACGGCAAGTACTCGATCTGCATCTCCGTCATGAGCTATTCCCAATTTTGCCTTAGTGGATTTGACCATTTCACTGAGCGCATCTAAGCTGACAAAATGTTGCCATTCGGCTGCTGCTGCGCTTTGAATCGTGGATGGTGTGCAATGTTGAGCGTATTCTTTGCCATTAGGTTGAATATTGAGGGGTTTGACGTCGGCGTTGAGTTGGTTTAAAGCGGATGGAGTGACAAGGCCTCCAACTCCTAGCGCAGCATCCAAGACAACCTTATGTGTTGTTGATACGTCGGTTGCATCTTGAATCGCTTGCAGATGTAGTGGAATCGCCGCAAAGGAAGTAAAGCCAGTGAAATCTTCCCACCCCACAGATTTTGCTGTTGTGAGTGCTTTCTCGACTTCTTGTTGTTGGATTACTGAGAATCCTGCGCCGTCGGGGTTATGGAATTTGAAACCGTTATATTCGGGCGGGTTGTGACTGGCTGTTACGATTATTGAAGCCTGCATTCCTCTTTTGCCAGCCGCGTAAGCAATTGATGGTGTAGGGGCCATTTCTGTTTGGGTTACGGGGATACCTCCTTCAAGGAGGCCTGCTATCAGGGCTGATGTCAGCATGGGACCAGAAATCCGATGATCATGCCCGACCATGATTTGAGGAGATTGATAGCGGGTTCGGAGAACGGTGGCTGTTGCTAGCCCAATACGTATTGCGAGTGGACCAGTGATGTGTTCGTTGACTTTCCCTCGGATACCGGAGCTGCCAAAGAGAGATTGTGTAGAATACAATGTATCGAACACCAACACGTTGTGACTTTTTATGTGTGTGCAGATTTGAGGACTTCATCGATCCAGTCTATCCCTAATTTGAGAAGTTCCTGAGCCCGGTCTTTCTGTCGTGCTTCAGTAAAGCAGCGAAACACCGGTTCCGTGCCGGATGGGCGAAGCAGAAGCCATCCGTCATCGAAAACCACTTTGACCCCATCTTTGGTGATGAGCTGGGCTTTAGGGAAATGTTGTTTGACCATATCTAATGCATGGGTAGTAACGGCTTCTTTCAGTTCGTTGGGACAATCGATCGCTCGTTTCAGCTGAATATATTGGGGAAAGCCATCAATAATCTCACTTAGTGTTTTCTCAGATTTTGCTAGGTATTCGAGGAGATTGGCCGTTCCAAGCCCACTATCGGAGAGATAGTTAAGTCGAGGATAGATGATTTTGCCAGATTCTTCGAAGGCAAAGACCGCGTTATGTTTCTTAGCAGCCGCAACCATTGCAGGGGGCCCTACCCGACTATAGACAACGCGGGCTTTGAATTGTCCAACGATATCTTCGACGAGATTGCTCGAATTAATGGGAGTAACAATTGTGCCTCCTCCTTGCTGAGAAAGCTCAATGTAGGCGAGGAGTGTTCCTGATACATCCCCCATTAATGCACGACCTTTATCATCAATGAAGAAT
>JBHLPR010000079.1:0-8979 GCA_048939245.1 Promethearchaeota archaeon
GAAGTAAGTGGTGGCGGGTTCGCTCTCGTGGGCTATCAAAGCATTCCATCTAGCATAGACAATAACGTCTGGTTGGTTCGAATCGATGCGAATGGGCAACATCTCTGGAATCAAACTTATGGCTCTACCTCGACCAATGATTTTGGCTTTGACATCGTAGAGGTTAGTAGTGGTGGCTTTGCATTAGTTGGGGGCTCGGACAAGACTGGCGCGTCAGGCATTCTCTTAATTCGAACCGATAGCAGTGGAACCCAGCTTTGGAATACGACCTACGGCCATGAGGATGGTTATTCCATTGTCGAATGTCAAACCGGTGGATTTGCCCTTGCCGGCACAACCCGTGAGGGAGTTTCGGATGGACAACCCGATTATGTCTTAATACGCACAGATGCTAGTGGTACCGAAGTTTGGGCACGACGCTACGGAGCAACTGGTCGTGATAGTTGCGAAGAGGTTATTGAATGCAGGAATGGAGGGTTTGCGCTCATTGGCGTGGCGTGGCATCCCAGTGGAGGAAGTTATACTAGTTTTTGGTTGGTCCGAACTGATTCGAACGGGAATGCTATGTGGAATCGTGCTTATGATGCTATGAGCCATGCCGGAGGAGAAGCATTAGTCGAAGTACGCGAGGGGGGGTTCCTCATTGTAGGACAACTTGAGGAAGCGGGGGAATATTCGATTTGGTTAGGGCGAATCCAGCCAATCGTCTGGATTGATGGACCGACAAATCTTAATCATGTATTCGGAGAATCGTTCGCATATGATTTGAACGCTTCCGCCCATTTTGGTGTCAACCAATGGTATCTCAACGATACCATAAATTATCAGATTGATAGCAATGGCATCATTACGAATGCAACCTATCTCCTCTCCGGAATTTATGGGTTGGAAGTTGGCGTTAAGGATGTTTATGGCGACTATATAAACGGCAGCTGCATAATCACCGTTGCAGCCGATCTGATTCCTCCTGTTTGGCACCCAACGCCTGAAGACCAATACATGGGACCCCATAAAGCACTCCTTTATGACCTTAATGCTTCTGATCCATCTGGTCTCGACACGTGGTGGATTAACGACACAGTGCAATTTACCATCGATACGAATGGAATAATCGAAAACAGCACCAATTTGACCCCTGGAAGCTACGGAATCCAAGTCTGGGTAAACGATACCTACGATAATGTTCTGACCGGGAAATTTTCCGTTTTCTTCGAAGCCATTCCACCCACCTGGGATGAAAACCCTGAGAACCAGATCCGCGAAGTAGGCACCTCATTTTTTTACGACTTAAACGCCTCTGATGCATCAGGGATTGATCACTGGTGGATTAACGATACTACCCACTTTAGTATTGATGGAAGTGGAATCATCGTAAATAGCACGTTCCTAGATGTAGCGGTCATATGGGTCGAAGTAAGAGCCATTGACCGAGCCGGTAACTATTGTGCCGCAGAATTTTCCATTACCGTCCAAGATACGATTTCTCCTGCCTGGGTTCAAGCGCCGGTTGATCAATACCTTGGGTATGGGGAAATGCTCCGGTACGATTTGAACGCCACAGACTTTTCAGGCATAGACCAGTGGACTATTAATGACACGATACTATTTTCGATTGATTCTAACGGGGTTATTACAAACACTACAAATCTCATTACGGGAATTTATGGGCTAAGCGTCTGGGTCAATGACACTTACGGAAATCTCCTAGCTGACGCCTTCACAATTGTCATTGATGTGACACCTCCCACGTGGGATGAGACACCCCAAGACCAAATTTCCGAATACGGAACACCCTTTAGCCATGATGTCAACGCGTCGGATCCCTCTGGAATTGACCACTGGTGGATTAACGATACCACCCACTTCAGCATCAACTCTGTGGGCGTCATTACTAACGTCTCATCATTAGCCGTAGGCACGTATAGATTAGAGGTCATCGTGTTTGATACTTACAATAACCCCCTTTCAGCGAGTTTTACGGTGACTGTTGCTGACACCACGCCTCCAGCATGGATAGAAATCCCTGAGAACCAATTAGTAATATACGGCACCCTTTTCACCTATGATTTGAACGCCTCGGATATCTCAGGAATTGATTATTGGTGGGTCAATGACACCGCACGGTTTACTGTCGATGAAAACGGTGTCATCATTGGAGTGGGAGAAGGCGTGTTGGATATTGGAGTGTATGGACTTAAGGTTCGAGTTTTCGATATCTATCACAACTACCAAGAGGCAGATTTTGCTATCAATGTGCAAGATTTAACCGCCCCCACTTGGGACCAACCTCCAAGCGATCAATTAGTCGAATATGGTGACAACTTCGTCTATCTTGTGAACGCCTCAGACCTAATTGGTATTGATCATTGGTGGATTAGTGATTCCACTCATTTTGCTATCAATACGAATGGGATAATCACAAACGCCACACCATTGGTGGTAACAGTTTATTCACTCGAAATTCGCGCCTACAACGACAGGAATAACTATTGCACCAAGACCATCCAGATCACCGTTATTGATAGCACCCCTCCACGATGGCAACCTATTCCGTCTGACCAAACCTTCCTTTATGGAGCCTTCTGGCAATACCAATTGGAAGCATACGACCTATCCGGCGTTACTCAATGGAGCGTAAATGATTCATCACGTTTTACCATCAGTGAATCGGGGGTTCTCACCAGCGTAGTGCCCTTGGACATGGGACAGTATAACTTGAATGTCACTGCAATCGATCCCTATGGCAACTCCATAAGTGCGCTTTTCTCAGTAGTAATCCGTGAACCAGGCTATATTCCACCACCAATTTGGGTTCCAATTCTCATTGTTGGAGGAACGATTCTCGGCGTAGTAGGTACAATCTTTTTCTTGTCCCGGCGAAGAGCGAAAACATTAGCCTTGTTACTTGTGTTAATAATCTGTGTCACTAGCCTTGTTACCTTCTCAATGTCTTCGATTACCCCAAGGTTCAGTACCCTAGGTTCCGTCAACTACGTCTCTCCTGAGATTGTGACACCCGTTGCGTCTGGTCCTCGTGTGCCACAGTCAACTCGTGTGGCCATCTATAATGAGCCCAACATGACGCTGCCAAGTTATGCAGAACCAGGACTCGCGGTTTCCAATAATTATCTGCCAGTACAGGAGTTGCTTCAAGGTGAAGGGTATGCTGTTGATTTAATCACTTCCACCGAAATCTGGAACCACAAGCTCTTGACCAAGAATTATGATGTGTTTGTTTTAGTGGATAATTTACCTCGAGAAGCCATTGTGAATCACGTTAAGGAGTTTTGGCTAGGCGGAGGTGGACTCCTAAGCCTGTCTAGCAGCCTAAACTATCTGTGCTATGCCGGAATTCTACCGCCTGAATCACTGGGTACCAATGGCTACCAAATCTATTGGAAGTATTCCTATATCACCGAGCTCAATGTTACAGCCCGCCATTCCATGAGTCGGGAATATCACATCAACGACCAAATTCACCCAAACACCTGGAATTACCCAATTTTCAAATGGAGTGCACTCCAGAACACAGCAATCAATAACAGCCTCATTCGCATTGCCACAAAGATAGACTTTCCCAACGATTCAGCAATTATTGGGTTAGACTGGGATAATCAAGGAGGACGCATCGTTCAACTCTGTGATGAAGCCCACCCCATAGCAGAAGATATCCACCCCATCCTGCTAGGAGCTGTAAACTGGATAACCCCCCATCCGAAAGGACGAATTCTGTTCGACCTCACCTCCCAGCCCTACTATGGGATTGACAGCTGGGATACGCTAGCACAGTTTGCACCCAGACTTTCTCAGTTTCGAACCGCCCTGGTGAATTCGGCATATACCGTTGACAAACTTTATCCTTCCCTAGGGAGTCTCACAGCCGATGAGCTTAGTCATTATGATCTCTTCATCGTTGTTCTGCCACAAGTTAATTTCACAGCAGCAGAAGTTGCGGCTATCACTAGCTGGGTCAATAATGGCGGGTCCCTATGGCTACTAGGCGACGGAGGTGGAGGTGCCATCTATGACGCAGATGAATATCTCAATTATCTGCTGGCAGGCTTTGACCTTCAAATCAACACCTCTGTGACGCTTCCTGCAACCTGGCTTGACTACAAACGGATGCACCCAACAGTTGACTATTGGTGTAAGAACCTGAGTACAGATGTTGTCGGCCTTATCAATTACACAGGATCAGCCGCTGGCATTTGGGGTACAGATTCCGCGAATACTGTCATTGCCGGACAAGAATATGGCAAGGGTCGAATCATTCTGTGTGGTGACACCGATTGGATTCTCGATCCCCCCTCAGGTAAACTTCATGAACTGGACAACCTACGCTATGTTCGGAATATCGCTAACTGGTTAACCGCCTGTCAAGCAGATGTGCTCATTTACGTGGATTCCCCCGCACCTGATCATCCCAATACGAATATGTATCGTGGTCCCGTTGCCACTGCCCTCAACGAGCTTGGAATCCCCTTCTTTCTCACCTCCACTGACGATCTCTTTGAATCCAGTTTAACAAGCGATTCGTGGTATCTGGTCGTTATCGATGACAATGCCTATGGACTTAAGTCCTACTTTGATGGTTCCCTGTTAAACTACCTAAAAGCGGGAGGACGCATGGTGATTAGCACCTGGAATTATTTCTCCTTCCAATGGGAGCTCAGAGCTTTCTTAGGTCACAGTATAATTGGATCAATGCAAACAACAGCCCCCGATATCTACATCATTGACCCAAGTCATGACACATATCGAACACCCCACGCATACGCAGCGGATGTAATTCGAACGTCACGAGATTACGTGTATTATGAGTATTGCCAAATGACGATTTTATTTGAGAATGCAACGGCGATAGCCGCCTCTTACTCCCCCATTGGATCCCCGGTGATTCTGCTCAGCGCCAATGACCGGGTTATTTGCAATGCTATGACCTTAGATACCTACTACGATGACACCGATGACTCCACCTATCCCGATGCGTTCGAACTCTGGCAAAACCAAATTGCTTACCAATACAAACCACACTGTGAACTTTCACCAGCCATGGATAGCCAGGTCTATCAAGGATCTGTGGCATCCGTGTCAGTGAAAGTGGAAAACACGGGGATCCATACACTCTATGACTCGTATGTACAACTTGATATTCCACCTGGTCTCGGAATCCTGTTATCACCACCTGCCCAATACCTTCCCACTCCCTTCAATAGTACGGCTATGGCTTTACTAACCTGGCAAATCCACATCACCGGAACCGGAGATTTCTGCCTTAACTTTACGAGTAACTTCCACCGGCTCCCCAAAACAGAATACCTTGACACCTTCACCACCGCGACCCACGCCTATGGAATGTTCACCATTACTCCAACCTTCAATCCAAGCAGAACAGTTCAACGCGGAACTCCTTTAACCGTCGAGTTTCGAGTAACTGATACAAACGGTGCTGCGATTTCAGATGCCACCATTACTGCTACCCTCGGAAATAACGACCTACCTCTCATACATCAAGAAGGCAATCTCTATCGCACCACAATAAATACCACCAACTTACGAACTGGCAATCATCGATTAGAAATCTTGGTTATGAAAGCCAATTTCATTCCTTATACCGCAATCTATTCACTCTCAGTATACCGACAAATCCTCCCCGATCCAAGTCAGGGACTCGGTGATATCCTCATTGGAACACTCATCGGAGTGATAGTAACCGTCATCATTGTAACCTCAAGCTTTCTAATTATTCGACACCTTCGAAAAACTCCAGGCTAGAAAATTACTAGTGCATGTCCATCTGTTTGGGCAGGTTTAATACCGATGAGTCGTAAGCTTTTAGGTATGGGTCTCATTTCAGCTTTGATGATTTTAGGTTATGTTGTTCTGATTGTTATCCTGCTGTGGTTTCTCGGGTTGGGGCGGTCGCCCACAGCTATTCAGCTGCGCAGTCTTCGAGTACAAGGCACCGCGATTGCAGTGATTGTGATTCTTGGTATTGTACTGGCGACGTTTCTCGCGCTTCAGCCGAGTATTCCGTAGATTATTGGTAACCAGAGAAAACAAAGCGATAACTAACATAGCCCAAAAAATCTGCGCAATACACTCTTCAGGCAGTCGAAAAATCCGTGGAAATGGTGTTTATTCTGTCCACCCCAGTATTTTTTGTATTAGCAATATCCTAGAGTGACATCGGATGTGTATTATTCGATGAACGAAGAAGCACAAAAAACGCTCTCCTCAAAGCTAGGTGAGTACCTCTGTACTGGCTGTGTTTTAGTAATCTTCATTGTAGCCATAGGCATCTATTTGTTCCTTGATTTCTTTGGACCCTTCCCGTTACCTCCCCCTCTTGAACAACTTGTTACGGTAATTGGGGGGGTAGTCGTACTGGTTCTCCTATTCATCGTGCTTCCTGTGGGCATTATAGTTGGATTTATCTATGATCGCCGAAAGAAAGCCCGAATGCAATCATCTGTGCCCGCTGGAACCCTTCCGAGCGAACAAGAAACAGAGCAGGCTGTGTTAACGAAGTGCCCAATATGTGGTGCTTCCTTACTAGGTGAGGAGCAGTTCTGCCCAAGTTGTGGAGCCGCAATTCCACGTTCTCAGTAATCTTTGTGAGATCCCAATCAAAGTGAGAAGCTGAGGAGACTCAATGTGGAGCCCCGAGCGGTGAAGTAAGAGACGCTATGCCTGAATCCAAACCCCTAAATAGTTGTAATTCCAAATTAGTTTGAAATTCAAACCAGTTTGACGCTGGAACCAGAAGATGAAAAACCATGTCAACCCCCACAGAACTAGATGCACTCGCCCGCAAAACCCAACAAGCCTACTATGAGGACGGGCTAGCCGACCTCTTCATGGGCGTCCTTTTCCTCGGCCTAGCATCTTTATTCACCCTGATTGCTCACAACATCATAATCTATGTGATTCTGATCCTGACACTAAATCCGCTGTTTTATGGTCCCCTCATTGAGGCAGCCAAACGCCGGTGGGTCTACCCCCGGGCAGGCTATGTAAAACCCAAGCCCTTAGACGAGCCGAGTACACGCAAGGTGCTTCTCGCCTTAATCCCTCTGTTGAGCATAGTGATACTTCCCCCCCTAATCTTATTCCTCATCTCCGGTTTTGCTGGACTTTTCTTCTGGCTGACCTGGATTGCACCCGCCATGTTGGGCTTTTTGATCGCCCTTGGACTTGTTATCCTCGCACGCAAATACCATATCACGCGATACTATTTGTTCGCTCTCCTCCTCCCCGTTATCGGAGGCATCGTGCCCTGGTTGAACCTCATTGTCCCCAACGCCTATGCCGCGTTTTTCACCACCCTAGCCATCCAAACTGCCGTTGTCGGTCTTTGTGCCCTCTTTTCCGGGACCGTGCTCTTTGCCCGATTCTTGCACCGCTATCCTGTTGAACCCATCGAACCTGCGGAAGGTGAGAATTCAAATGCCATCGTCTGAATCCCCACCGAGCCCCTCCTTTGATGATGACTTAGATCCCATCGTCCATTCCCAAGCCCGCCTTAAAATCCTCACCGTTCTCATCCAGGTCGAGAGTGCGGATTTCCTCTTCATTTTACGCCAAACCGGGCTCACGCGGGGCAACCTCTCCTCGCACCTCAGCAAACTGGAAGCGGCTAAGTATGTCACCATCACCAAAGAATTCGTGGACAAAATGCCCCACACCCTCATCCAACTCACCGAGGAAGGAAAAACCGCGTTAGAACGGTACCGGCAGCAGATGTTGCAGAAGCTTGAACGCATAAAATAAGGTCCGAAGACCCCCAAGAATCGATCAAAGGGTGACGCATATCGTGACGATGGAAATGGAAATAGTGAATTTTCGCGATTTTCGATCACCGAAAACCGTTAAACCAAAGCGTATAACACCCAATTCCTTGAAGTTTCAGCGAATCTGACCTGATGAAAGCCAGTGTTGAAAATAAGGGTCTAAGAAAGCAAAGGCTTTTACTTCGTCACCAAGGATAGAAGTAGCCATGACATCTGCAGAAGGAGCACCAAAAGGTCCCATCGTGTTGTTAGCCGTCGGGATTATTTTGTTGTACAGTTTTGGCTTCTACAACTTGCTGTTCCTGACCTCGCCTTTTATCCCTATTATCATTGATATCATCAATTTCGCTTTGCCTTGGCTGGCCGGGTATTGGTGGGCAGGACTGGCATTCATCGCCATCCTCATTGTGTTAGGGCTTGGCCTCGCTTACATCATTCTCATATTAATGAAGCGAGCGGCGGCTGGCACCTTGCGTGTCCTGTGGATTCTCCAAGCCGTGTTCATGATCGCCATCGGGGTCATCCTCTTCATCTTCCTGGGGCCCCTCGGAATTTTTGGGTTGATTTTCCCGTTCATCGGGGTCATCCAGTTTTGGATCTGGTTCCGCCGACGCCAAAAGATTGAGCGGGCAGGCAAACTGGTGGAATTCACCGCGCAACTGCTGCTGGAAGAAAAAGAGATGTTCATTGTCCCCTTGGTCACCGCTGTGTTCAGTCTGCTCACTGGCATTCTCATGCTCGCCACCTATGGAGCGATGTACACCTGGCTCCCTCTCGTCGGAATTCCAGTGGATTCTTGGATTTTCTTCGGTTTAAGCATCTTAGCCGAAATTCCGTTTCTGTTCGTGTACTTCTCGGTCTTCTACATTTTTGACGGCATCAACATCTCCATCGCCCACACCTGGTACCGCGAACAAGACCCCGTCTTGCGGGGTGGCGTCGGAGAAGTGCGCCAAGTCCTGGGCACGATTGTGCAATTCGCCGCACTTCGCACCGCAGTATCTGTGGGGCAGAGTGCCATTCGCCAAGGCAGCGCCCGACAGGGTGGCATCATAGCGATAATTGGCAGCATCTTCGCCCGCATCATCGGTGCCATCTTTCGATTCATCAACTACTTCACCCTCCCAGCAATTATCATTGAAAAACGACGCCTCGTCGACTCCATTAAGCGATCCGTCCACGTCAC
>JBHLPR010000114.1:0-2990 GCA_048939245.1 Promethearchaeota archaeon
GTTGCTGGTCCATTTTCCTTCGGCGAACCTGACAAGATTTTTGAATTTGGTCCGACTCAGCCCACTGGGAACGTTGTTTTAACGACCATGAGACGCTTTGTTGTCATTTCAGGAATGACTTATGTTGCAGAATTAACACTTTGGAAAGAGTAAAAATGAGACACGTGAGAACCAATAGAGGACAGATGCGAGTAATCGAAACTCTTATGGCTTCATTTATAATAATAGCCGCTCTGTCGTTTGTTACAATTTTCACAGTAACACCTTCCACTCCTTCACTCGAGGTTTCTGATCTTGAGAAGATGGGGTACAGTGTTTTGCACGATCTGGATCACCAGGGACTGTTGGCTCCATTTGTCTATAGCCAATCTTGGAGTGACCTTCGGACCGCCCTGAAGATAACGTTACCAGTCGATGTATACTTCAATTTGAACATTTACGATTTGAATGGCACAAAGTTCAATGAAACTCCGATTATTTATGGTGATGCAAAAACATTTGACATTTCAAACAACATTGCCTCAGTAGCTTATACCTTGGTTGGTTATCCAAGACAGATAGAGGGAGATTATGAAGCTACATACGACCCACGAACCATAGTGCTTCAACTTTCAAGAGGTTAATTGCATGAAAAAGTTTGCAGGAAACAAAAAGGGACAATTCGTGATTATCGCCGTCCTATTAGTTGCTATAATGTTAATCTCAGTAGGTAGTTTGATGCACGGAGCAGTAACCTACTACAAACATGAGCCTTGGGAAGAATATTTAACCCTAATAGCCAACATCGAACTAAACTCGCGCCGATTAGTGGAACTGAGTCTTGCCAACTACACCCAAACCTTGAATCAAGACATACTACAGATCAATGTGGCCAACTGGCAGGCATACTTAACTACATTGTATCCGAGTAGCGGAATAGCCTTAACCGCCACTTCAATGGAGCTTACGCGTGATTGGAATCAAACTAAGTCCATTTCGTCAGGCATATCCGATTTTACACTTGACATAAAGTCAATAGGATTGACAGGATACAGGTTCACCGCCACAGCATTCCTAAGCCTAAAAATAATCGAAGTTGATTCGAATAACATAACCGTAACCGTAAAAGGAGAAGACAATATACCCGTTACTGATTTAACAAAAAACAATTTTCAAGTGACAGAAGCCGAGACCACAATAAACAAAGTCACACCCCTTTACCATAGTGCGGAAATACTTGTCTACGTGATAAACTGTGATGCACCAATCACAGAACCCTTCACAGTTACCGTTGTGGATCAGAGAGGTATCAAAGTAGCTGCGAAACTTGCTTAGAGAAATCATCTCGCGTATTGCGTTTAAGAAATTACATTGGGTCGCTTATCTTTATAGACACATAAAGAGCGAACTTTTAGCAGGTCATCATTATAACATCTTATGAATTAATATCGTATCCAAAGTTATTCAAAATATTTTAGGAAAGGGTTCTAGTGCATTCTAGGGTGATTGAGTAATTTCTTCGGGGTGGTGCCCGTCGAGTGATGGTGTTGACAGTTTCTACCGAGTGCATAATTTATCTGCTTTAGGACTCTATATCTCCCAATTTGATATTGTGAAGAAGAGCTAACCCTCGTTTAATGATGTTTTTACCTTTTCCTCATCATCTCTTTCCAATATCTTGAGGATATATCAATAATGATGCACAAAATCGTTTCTCTCCTTGCCTGAGTCTTTCCTCCAAGTACTCTCTCAGGTACGTGCACCCTTCCTCAGGGCGCGCGCGCCTAAATAAATTTCGGTGTTAAAGCCGTGTCTGAAAAATCTTTTATTTTACGGCCGACAGGCGCTGATGTTGACCTGAGGCGCGCGCTAATAAAAGGTAGTAACACATGGTTTTTTAATGAGCATTGCTCGCATCTCGACAAAGTTGACCCATGTGAGCTTAATGGGTGTGACTCTCGTCCAACAAACGTGAACTCTGTAGTGTGTGCGCACCGACCTTGGTTGGGGAAAAGTTGATATATTATAGTGAATAATAATATACCAGAAACCATGTGGAGAAAAACGTTGCTCATAAACACCGACATTAACTTGAAGTTTGAACCAGTTACGTTGGGCAAGAAGATTGAGCTAAGATACATTCCTTTTTCAGAACTTGCAATCCCGTGGAATGTTTGTCTCGACACCGCTACCTCCAAACAGGACAATAATGACGCCAAGCAGTCGCGTTTTCGTGCCAAAAAGAAAATCGACACCGGACATGCAAAAGTATCAAGAATTTTGAAGAATGCCGATTTTAACGCATTAAAGCGTTCAATTGCACAGTTTGGCTTGCTGAAGCCTTTTGAAGTTGCTGAGCTGCAGGAGCGGCTGGATTTCTTTTACGGCAAAGGCAGATATCTAGTCATCGATGGACAGCGAAGGTACTTTGCGATCAGAGAGTTGTTGAACCTGCCAACAGAGAATGATGAAAGAGAACGAAGAAATAGCTTGCGTACAAATTCTCAACATGACTATATCGCGAAGGCGGAGATGCAGGCGCAAGAACAGTTTGAAAGGTTAAGCATACGAAATTATGTAATGATTCCGTGTCTAGTTTATCCTTACACGACGCTTTTACAGATGATTAGACATAGCATAGAGGACAAAAGGTTCAACGAGAAACCTTCAAAGGAAGATCTTGAACTTGCAGAGAGAATGGGTGCCGAAGGCATAAACGACCTGAAATCCGATGATTTGAGAGCGTTGTGGAAGATGCGTAGCCGAATTGAGGAGGAAAAGAAATCCATAGAAAAAACACTCCAAGAAATCAAGAACAGATTAAAAAAGGAATAGAAGATGGAACGGAATAAGATGAAGGCAAGGCATTTAATAAAGGAGAAGGGTAAATGGTTGCATTGCTTACAGTGAATACCTATTTGGGTTTCACAACGTTTTTATTCGATCGTAACGAGATGCTACTGTTGGGATAGCCATGGTCCTTATTCTTGAAGTCCCCCTCGCGTGCATCG
>JBHLPR010000028.1:0-27873 GCA_048939245.1 Promethearchaeota archaeon
CGTCCACTACCCAGCATTAAGGCGTCGATGTCTTCCCGACCTGCTCCGTGAAACTTGACATCTTTTCCTTTTGTAAATTCTAGAACCGTTGGTGCGATTAATTCTTCCACCGATTCTGCATACATTTTACCGGTATGATTACATCTCGGGCATCCTTTTCCGCGACATTCTCGGCAAGGCCATCGGGTTTGTGGTATACCTCGGACCAACTTTTGATACCGTCCGTAGAGAAACAATGAATGCACTTCGAGTTCAACGTCAAACTCCGGGATGCGAGTTAAAGCTACAATATCCGGTGAGTCAAAGTCAACAGTCAAGTCTAATTGATTGGTCACGAGTTTTCCGATTTCACGGTTGAGCTCAGCTTTAATAGGTTCACCAGTATCAATTTTTAGTTCACTTCGTAACTGTTCTTCTTTCTCAATGATGGTTGGACTAACTTTGGTTCCAATTAGAATGGAGGCGACTTCCCAACCTTCCAAGGTTTTTATTACAGCCTGCGCGGCTTCCGGGAGCTTATCCATTACTCCTCCGCAAATATCACACGGTTGAAGAGGACTGAGGTCGGTTATCCCTTCTTTTTCCAGAAATTCTCTAGCTGCCTGAAATTGCCCATTTTCAGCTAAAAGACGAAGAAGTGTAAGCGCACGTTTGGGGTTATGTTGGTACACCTCAGTCCCTGTCATTAACAGAAGGGTTTTCAAGGCGTGGCCACGGGTCTCATTTGTCAGCCCGTAACCGTGCATAGCAAATTGTCTGCCTAGACACCAATCATCAATGGTGTAATGACGAAGAATTTTCTTTGTGCTTCTAATCATGTTTCCCAAAGTCATTAAGCCACAGTCAACTACGACACTTTTTCAGTGTTTCTGCATCACTATCTAAATAGAATCGAGGGCATGAACCACTTCGAGGATTGCCACATCACGGGGAAACTGACTACGATATTGTTCAATTGAGGATGTGGGAAATTCCGGTTTATCCCAGTGTTGAACAAGTGGGCAATACATCGCGACTTTCGAAAATTCATAAATTTTCTCCTTCCATGTTGGGATTTCATTTGGGATTAAAAGCAGAAAGTCCTGATTGAGGGTCTCGATCATGTTCTCTCGAACCGGACCGTCATTAATTGATACTCCATAGGGAATTTTTGTTTGTCTGCCTCTTGCGGCGTTTTGTGAATGTAGAATAGTGTGTAGGATTGATCGTTCATCGGTGCCCAGATATCGGATGGTTGTCGGGTTAAGTGTGAGCGAGAATGGGCCTAACTGATCAAAACCTATCGTTATTCGAACCCAGTCCCGTAAAGCATGAGACACCCAAAATCCTGCGCGAATGCAATGGGCGATATCCACATAGGGTTTGGTAATAAGGCCTATATCAAGTTCAGTTTTTGTGAGTTCATAACCAGCTGGTGAATCAAGGAAAATGTGTAGATAAGGCAACTAGCGAGCGCCTCGTGGAGGTTTTTGACCGCCCAGCATTCCTTCCATCCCAGGAACACGAAGGCCACCCCGACGCTTCCGTATGGATTTAATGAACTTCCGTGATTGCTGATACTGTTTAAGGAGATCTTTGACATCCTTTGGCTGGGTTCCCGAGCCGCGGGCAATCCGAGAGGATCGAGAACCTTTGATGAGCTTAGGATTCTGTAATTCTTCCTCAGTCATCGATTTCATGATGACCTTCCATTTCTCTAAGTTCTCCGCTGCAACCTCTTTCATTTCATCTGGGACTTTGTAACCCAAACCAAGCATGCTCAAGATTTTGCCTATCGACCCCACATTTCCCATGGCTTCCATTTGTGCCATCATATCTTTCAGTGTGAATTTACCTGATAAGAGTGCCTTAGCCAATTGCTTGTCTGGCATCGCCTCTGCATCTTGGACTTTTTTCAGAAGCGATTCAAAATCAGCCATACCTAGAAGTTGACCCACAAACTTGGTTGGCTCAAATTTTTCAATATCGTTAATTTTCTCTCCAGTTCCGATGTATTTGATAGGTGCTCCCGTAGCTGAAACCGCTGAAAGAGCACCCCCACCACGAGCTGATCCATCCAATTTCGTAACGATAATTGAGCCGATAGGTGTCGCTGCATTGAAGGCTTCCGCTTGGGTTGAAGCCTGTTGTCCTAAAGTTCCATCAACCACAAGGATAATTTCAGTGGGTTTCAAGGCTTTTGCGATTTGCTTCATTTCCTTGATAAGACCCTTCTCCTCTTTATGACGTCCCGCTGTATCAACCAAGATGACTTCAGTCTTTTTTGCTTGGTAGTGTTTTACCCCCTTCTTAGCAATCTTAATCGAATCTTTTTCTTTGGGGTCACCGAAGCAGGGAACTTCTGCTCGTTCAGAAAGTTGTTTCAATTGGTCGAAAGCGCCCGGGCGGAAGGTATCCGCCGCAACCACTCCCACACTATGACCTTCTTTCCTGAGGTTTTTCGCTAATTTAACGATATTTGTCGTTTTTCCGCTCCCTTGGATACCAACTACAAGATAGATATTGGACTGGTTGGGTTGGATTGTGAGCGGAACTACTTTCTGTCCTAGGATCGCTGTCAGTTCTTCGTATACAACTTTAACGACATATTCTCGTCGGGAAATTCCGGGAGCCATTTTCTCTTTGAGTGCACGTTGCTCAATTTGTTTCGTTAAATCCATAACTAGGTGTACATTAACGTCGGCTTGGAGCAGAGCACGCTGAAGGTCTTGGACGAGTTCCTTTACAGCTTTTTCATCAACAACAGTGGATCGAAGTAGTTTCCGAACAGCTTGATGGAGTGATGAACCTAATTTTCCTAGGACCATATCAGTTGCCTACTTAGTGCGAATACTGAGCGGATAACTCAATACGGCATCTTAATTCTTTCTAATCGGGCTCAAGGTCCTCTAGTACTGCACCAATAATAAGAGGAAAGAGGATTGTGGCATCGCCAATAACAGTCTCAAATTTCGCTTCTGCTTTCACCTTGCCCCATGATATGCCTTCTTGGAGTTTAGCTCCGCTTAAGCTTCCGTCTTCTTCTCGTGCTGTGGTAATTTGAATCGCGCTGTCTACTCCGCCTCGAAGGATGTTTGCACCCAAGGTAAAATGCTTTGGGAGTCCACCACCTAATATGATGGCTCCAATTCGTTTAGCATCATTAACCTGCTCGTAAAGGATCTCCATGTCTTTTAGCCCGTTTAGCTTCAAAGGATGCAGTTGGCTAAAAAGTGCGATATGCAAACCCAACATCGAGTCCAAGATACCTGGGCAAAAGATTGGCACTTTTTGTAAAAACGCTTGGTGGACAAATGAGTCCTCATCGTCAACGTGTTCTCCAATGGTGCGAATGAGCTCTGACGGTGAGATGCCATCCATGCGTTGAGCCTTTGGAATCTCTTTCAGGATGGAACGAATTATGTCCTCGAATTTCACAAATCCGGCGGTTTCCACGTATACATCCCCTGCTCGTCCCAGTTGTTGTTCTGCAAGTTCTCGGTCATCAGCCTTTAAGGATCCCCTTACATGATGCTCACCTATTGCCTCGAGTACATCATGAACGATGTTAGCGCCACTCGTTACAATAACCTGAATTCGTCTGGTTCTCACTAACTGTGCAATGATATCGCGTAAACCTCCGGGAACCATAGGTCCCGCCATAGCTAAGAACACGAGACACTCGGGATCATCCAGCATCTGGTGAAGAATCTGGGTAGCTCGGGCTACCCGTCCTGCACCCAACACGCCTGCCCGCTGATATTGCTTCACTAGTTCATTCAGGGACATGCCCTTTGAAATTTTCATTTGTTTAACGTATTGGCGAGGCATTGTGTAAAAACCGAATCCAATTCTTTCACGTGATGGAAGACCTGCTATTTATCGTCGGCGTATGAGCTTTTTTCGTCCCATTACAATCCAGTATTCGAGTTGGATACCTTGCTCGACTTTGCCTTCAAACTCTTCTTCACTAGGCATAGGCTCTTCGAAGTTCTCATAGCTTTCCATGTCCATTAAACCTAGAACCGGCGGTGTGGCATCAGTGATATAATTGATTTGTGCGACTCGTTTATCAATTACAGGCGAATCAACTTTCGCATCAGTGGGCAAGACGATACTTTTCTTGGACCCATCAAAAACACCCACAGCAGTAATCCGCGCTTTGGCATGACCATGCTTACCTGATTTGCTCTTCTCGATGCTAACTACTCTGTAAGGCTCTTCCTCAATGATGAGATACCGACCCACTTTCAAGCTACCAGCTTCGACAACTTTATGCGACAAATTCTGCCACCGTCTTCGATAAAATTCAAGAGCTCACTTAAACCTTTTTACTGCTTGGCAAAAGCCCAAATATCTAAAAATCCTGACCATTTAGAGAGGAAAATAAATTGGAAAATTTGTCTATCCCAAACCAGACCTTCATATTATTCAACAAATTAGTAGAAGATCCGTTCTTGAGGTGTTGAACCTGCAACCCCGACCACTTCTCATCTTTGTCATTGACACCTCCGCACTATATAATCATGAACAATTTGCGGCAGAAGATATTCAACTTGCCATCCCTCCAATCATTGAGAAGGAAATGTATCAAAAAGGATTGAAAGACGCTGTTGAGCTTCTAAAAGTCACAAAGAAACTTCAAATCCTTGAACCCACGACCCTCTCGCTGAAGAAAGTCAAAACCACCGCTACACGACTTGGTGATTTACCGTCTCTCTCCAACCCAGATCAACAACTACTTGCCCTCGCTTTAGATCTCAAATCCCAGGATTCTCACGTCGTGATAATAACTGACGATTACTCAATCCAAAATGTTGCTAAACGTCTCTCACTGGAATTCAAGTCAGCATCCACACCAGGCATCCGTGAGCTTATCAATTGGGAAATTTATTGTCCTGCATGTAGGCACAAAGAACCCAAATCATCCAAAGAAGAAATTTGTCCTATCTGTGGAACTCCACTTAAACGCCGAGCCGTCCGTAAGAAACGAATACGAAAGAAATCGGTCTGATACTCAATAAAGTTTAAGAAGCCTATGTACATCCTTCTGAATCACATTTTACGCTATGAAGGCGAAAATCATGAGTGAAAGTAAATCCTCATTCTGCTCATGCTGTGGCGGTCTTGTTACACCCCGTGAAAACTCAGTCCAATTTGCGTGCCCTGCGTGTGGAAACTACACCATCCGGCGGTGCCAAAAGTGCCGAGAATTCGCGAACTCGTATACTTGCCCTGCCTGCAATTTCCAAGGTCCATAGCCTGCTTATACTCCTTTATTACGTGAGGGATTTTTGATATGGGAAAGGTTCTTGCCATTATGAAAATTATGCCAGAAGATGCGAATAAGCCCATTAGCGAATTACGCCAACGAATCGATCAAAGCCTGAAAGAAAAGGTACACATCGAAGCCTGGGAAGAGATACCCATTTTTGGCCCACTCTACGCTTTACGCCTCCGTTTCATCGTTGATGATGACGTAGGGGGAACCGAGTTCGTCGAAGAAATCATTAAAAAAGTTGGCGGAGTCGGAGAAACCGAAATCGAGGCAGTAAGCCTCATCTAATGGAAATAAATCCTTGCCAATAGCATTTGGATGGCGTGTATGACAGTTTTTTATGTCTTTATGTCGTTGCATTATGTGGAGAATAACAGTGGAAGAAGATCAACCTCCGAAAGGAAAATCCATCAGCCTCCGTGTCAAAAAGGCCCATGAACGCGACGCAGGACGCTTCATCGTCCGCATTGGTTCTGCAACAATGGAAAAACTCGGTGTCCAAACCGGAGACATTATTGGAATCAAAGGACGAAAACAGACTGCAGGAATCGTATGGCCCGCTTATCCACAAGACGAAGGACAAAGCATTATTCGAATGGACGGTCGGATGCGACGAAACGCCGGAGTCAGTTTAGAGGAGCCCATCTCGGTATATACCGTTCAAGAACGCCCTGGACTTTCTGTTGTTCTCGCTCCGCTCGAAATGCGATTTCCAGTTAAGGATTTCGATGACTTTGTCAAACAAAAACTTCTCAATTGCCCAGTTGTCAAAGATGACACCGTCCATGTGTCCATTCTGGGACGCCCAGTTCGCTTCATTGTTCAACGAACACGCCCCACAGGCGTGGTTCTCATCGCCTTGAATTCCCAACTTACAATCCAAAGTGAACCACCTAGAGAACTCGAAGTCGGCGTGCCCCTCATTACCTACGAGGAGATTGGTGGACTTGGCAACGAAATTCAACGAATCCGCGAAATGGTTGAACTACCATTAAAACATCCTGAATTGTTTGCACGATTAGGGATTACCCCTCCGAAAGGGGTTCTCCTCTTTGGCCCTCCCGGTTGTGGTAAAACACTCCTCGCACAAGCTGTTGCTAACGAGTCCGAAGCTCATTTCATATCAATTAACGGGCCCGAAATCATGAGTAAATTCTATGGTGAATCAGAGAAACGACTTCGCCAAATCTTCGACGACGCTGAGAAAAATGCACCAAGTATTATATTCATTGATGAACTCGACGCCATTGCCCCCAAACGTGAAGAAGTGATTGGTGAAGTCGAAAGACGAGTCGTCGCACAATTACTCGCCGTCATGGATGGACTGCAAAAACGGGGGCAAGTTATCGTTATCGGAGCGTCTAACAGACCAAATGCCATCGACCCTGCACTTCGTCGACCAGGGCGGTTTGATCGGGAGATTGAAATCAGGGTTCCTGATAAAGACGGGCGTCTCCAAATCCTCCACATTCACTCAAGGGGAATGCCTCTTGAATCTGTGAAACCCGAAGGTATTGCTGAAATTACCCACGGATTTGTCGGTGCTGACTTGGCCGCACTTTGCAGAGAGGCTGCAATGAACGCCTTACGCCGCTATCTCCCCCGTATTAACCTCGAAGAAGATGAGATTCCCCCCGAGGTACTCGCAGATTTACGTGTCACCAACGACGATTTCGTTGAAGCTCTTCGAGAGATTCAGCCAACAGCTATGCGCGAAGTCACCATCGAGGTTCCCAATGTTCGCTGGTCTGACATTGGCGGTCTTGAAGTTATCAAGCACAAACTTCAACAAGCAGTTCAATGGCCGTTACAACACCCTGACTCATTCTCACGCCTAGGTGTTGAGCCACCCCGCGGGGTTTTACTGTATGGTCCTCCAGGCTGTGGCAAAACCATGCTTGCCCGCGCAGTCGCTACCGAAAGTGAAGCTAACTTCATTAGCATCAAAGGACCAGAAGTTCTCAGTAAATGGGTGGGCGAATCAGAGAAAGCCATCCGCGAAGTCTTCCGTCGTGCCCGTCATGCCGCGCCAGCGATAATCTTCTTTGATGAAATCGACGCAGTTGCTCCTGCCAGAGGTTCAGGTGCTGGAGATTCCCATGTTACGGAACGGGTAATCAGCCAATTTCTCACCGAAATTGATGGTATTCAATCACTCAAAGATATCGTAGTCCTTGCTGCAACAAATCGACCCGATTTATTAGACCCAGCGATGCTCCGACCCGGACGCTTCGATCGTCACATACTCGTTCCAGCTCCTGACGATAAAGCACGAAAACAGATTTTTGAAATCTATACTAAAAACATGCCCACAGCTAAAGATGTGGATCTTGATGAGCTAGTGAAGTTATCACAAAACTTTGCGGGAAGTGATATTGCTGCCTGCTGTCGGGAAGCAGCACTTGCTGCCCTTGAAGAAAACATGAAGTCAACCAAAATTACCCGAAAGCACTTCATTAAGGCAATTCAAGAAGTGACCCCAACAATTACAGCGGAAATGGAAAAAGCCTATCTTGCTTGGGGGAAACGTGCCAAACAAACTCGTCCGAGCACCTCACCCTTCACGTAAGATCCTATTAGGAACACACAAAGAGGAACATTAGTCCTCAGCAATGGCTAGATACCGTCTTTCACCAAGTAACTCAATTTTTCGTTTAGTCTTGGTGATTTGTTGAACATGGATTTTACCGCTGATTTCAAGTTCCATGAGAGTTCGGTCTAGCTCATCAGGTGCCACATTTACGCGGTTCGTCTTTAACATTCGCGTCAGTTCTTTATCGATGATTACCCCTTGACGCTTTTCTAAAATGGAAAGGATTACATTGCGAAGGGGGATTGTTCTCCACGTCAAAGCATTCAACCTCATTACATAACAGTAGAAGAATCCAATTCAGGATAAAACCAACATCTCAAGAAAGATGTCAAGTCAAGACTGACCGGAGGAGATTTTAAAGTTTGTCCTTCCCTCGACAGACACCAAAACAATACAACTTTAAGAAACATAATGTGAAATCCTACCCAAGAGCAAATAACGGAGTCTTTCGATGTCAACTGATCCCTTTATCCGAACTCCAGCCGTGTACACCGACATAGGTCAAATCACATCCAACTCTGCCGGTCGGCGCGTTCGTGTAATGGGATTTGTCGTTGATGTCCAAGATAACACAGGGTTTACCCTCAGCGATGACACCGGTCGAGTAATGGTGGTTACCGAACAGCCCCCCACGATTCAAACCTTTGTGAGAGTGTTTGGAACAATCGCAATCTCTCCGGAGGGTCAACCACTGCTCCGCGCTGAAATAATGCAAGATCTTGCTGCACTTGATAAACAGTTATTTAAGCGTGTACAGAAAATAGTCCAAGCCGCTCCCCGTGGGAGGAATTCCTAGTTGCTTGAAGCAAAATTTGAAGATGCAAAAACCTGGCAGGCTTTAATTAGTGCCATTTCCGCTCTTGTTGATGAAGCCAACTTTGAGATTTCACCTAAAGGCATGACTCTCCGTGCCATGGATCCATCTCGCATCGCGATGGTCGACTTTGAGTTGCCCAAAAGTGCATTTAGTGCCTACAAATGCGATGAGGAAGGTCACATTGGTATTAATCTTGATGAAATGGACAAAATTGTGAAACGGGCAGGAGCTGGAAATAGCCTTGAACTCGCGCTTGATCGCGAGAAAAATCAATTACAGATTACCCTTCAAGGTCGTACAAGGCGGAGTTTCAAAATTTCTCTACTTGACCTTGGGGCAGACCGTCCTCCTACTCTAAACGTAGACTTTGGTGTCAATATCAAAATTACTGCGGACACGCTGAAAGAAATCATCCAAGACGCCAATATAATCAGTGATTTCATTGCCATCGACGCTAAACCCGATAACATAATGATCTCTGCTCGCGGTGATACGGGCAACCTTGAAGTATCTATCGCGAAATCAGAGGAAGCCCTCCTTGAATACACGGTAAAAGAACCTGCCAAGTCTCTTTACGCCCTCGAATATCTCAACGATATGATGAAAGCCGTTGCGGCATCAGACACGGTTCAACTAGAATTTGGTAAAGGCACTCCAATCAAATTGATCTTCGCGGTTAGCAGTGGAGGACATATCACATACTTCCTTGCCCCACGAGTCGAAGACGATTTCTGATTATCCAATACTAATTTCCCCAAAATAGGACAGGAAAATGCAAGAGGATATTTCGATATATGAGGCAGCCAAATACCCCTGGTCAGTGATGGCACGATCCCTGCTTAAAGAACTCGATGTCTCTCTTGCTGAAGTTGATAAAAACCCCCGAATTATTCAGCGCGCTCACCAACGGCTAATGGATGCCATCGACGCTAAATCATCACGCAAAAGAACCAGATCGAATGAGGATGCTTACACCGAACTTACCAGCTTCTTTGTCGCAAAAGCGTTAGTGGATGCCATCGGAAGCATGTACTTACGACGGCGCTGGGCAACAGCTGAAGCAAAAATCGCAGAAGACTTCCTGATAAAAGAAACCGATACTAAACTGGTTCAACTCGCAAAAACAGAATTCAAATGGCAAATTAGTTCGCGTGGAGCACGTGTCGCTGGACGAACCTTCACCCACAGCGTCCACTTCACAAATTATTTAGCAGCCGCAGCTGGTTTTCACGAACGCGAATGGAAACTGGTCAATAAACGACTGAATAAAGGGTTCGTTCTGCTTCGAAAAACTGAGACTACACGGGTCCTCCGTGCAGCAATAGAGAAGATTCTCATACGTGATATCAAAAAGGTGCCAGCTGATTTTCCACCGAACATTCAACAAATTTACGAGGAACTGGATTCTATCGTTCGCAAGCGAGCGGACCGCCTTAGACAAGAAATTGAAGGCGAAATCGTACCCGAAGCGTTTCCTCCTTGTATGCAAGCGCTTCTAACTGATATGAAGCAGGGGAAACCGTTGTCGCACATCGCTCGATTCGCAATCACGGCCTTCCTTCTTAATGTCGGGATGGAAGTTGACTCAATCGTCGAACTTTTTATGCAAGCCCCTGACTTTCGAGAAGATCTAGCCCGCTATCAGATTGAGCATATTGCCGGCAAACGGGGAAGCACCGCCTATACACCGCCAAGTTGTAATTATATGATCTCTGTCCGACTCTGTGTTGACCCCGATAAAGCTGAAACTCGTCGACATCCTTTGAACTATTATCGATACAGGAGGAAACGCCTATCCAAACCATAGAGTTTCTCATCGACCAATTCATCAAATATTACCAGAATCCCACAACCCCAATCACTCCTCCACATCAATTTGAAACCCGGGAGTTTGCATTCTTTTGGTTTGATCGAGAAGGGGCATTTCGGCATACGAGTTTTGTGAACCCCGAAGAGCTTGTCAAATTCATGGGAGCCGATGGCCCCGCACACGTATTCCACTCTGCTGCATACTATGAAGCCCCAGATGCACCCCAGATGCCACTTAAAGGTTGGCTTGGTGCCGACTTGGTATTTGATATTGATGCCGATCATTTTGATTTACCCTGTCAAAAACAACACGACTCATGGTGGTGTTTGGACTGCAATCATCGCGAGCATGGTTCTCGTCCCAATCAATGCCCCAAATGTAGCAGCACCCGAATCAAGGCTTTAAATTGGATGTGCGAGGAATGCTTAGCAAAATCCAAGGAAGAAGCCATCAAAATCATTGAAAACTTCCTCATTCCTGATATGGGCATCTCAAAGAAAGACATAATCGCTGTATTCTCTGGGCACCGCGGCTATCATATCCACACCTTCACTCCCGAACTCCATCATCTTGGTTCCCAAGAACGACGCGAAATCGTTGACTATGTCTCTGGAACCGGTATAGATTTTCGCTACCATGGATTCGTTGACAACACCTATGGCGTTCCCAAGGGACCCGATTCCCAGTCTCCAGGGTGGGAAAGAAAAATCGCTGAAGGCATCCGGCAACTATTTCAAAACCCACAACAACTAAGCCACATTCCTGGCTTAAGGGCGAACCAGATCAAAATTTTACAAAAGGATGCCAAAGCTATCAGCAAACAACTCAACGAAGTCCCTCCTCATTATATCACTCCTAAAGGTGTCGGTCAAAAAACGTGGTATACCATTGCCCAATATGTTATAGAAAGCTATGCGGCGATAGTGGATGAGCCAGTTACAACTGATATCCACCGGCTCATACGACTTCCTGGTTCCTTACATGGAAAAACTGGGTTTCTTGTAAAACATCTCAAAGTATCAGATCTAGAAGATTTTGACCCATTCTCTCAAGCGCAGGTCTTCTCCGGAACAGTAACAATCCGTATTTCCGATTCTCCTGAATTTACCTTAAATGGCGAATATTATCCTCCAATGCACGAAATTAAAAAGGAGCTTCCGCTTTCCGCTGCTATGCTACTTCTTTGCAAAGGCGTAGCTAAACTCGTAACCTAATGGAGGGAACCGTACTGTATACAGCGCTTCTTGAACGATGGCAAGCGGAACGTGATTCACCTACACTGCTTCCTTTACGTGACTCTTTCCTCCAAAGTATACGAGATTATATCGAGCAACTACTCGAACAGAGTCGTGACGAGAACACCACTGACTTTCAACGTCAACTCTTTGAAACGGAACTCATGAATCTCCAGTTCATGATGAAAAGTCTACTCGAAATGAGGGTGCAAAAAATCCTTAACAAACTGGTTGAGCATGAGATTGATTATGATCTCCTAACTCGTAGCGAACGACGCTTTGCAGATCAGGTGTCCCGCAATCTCCGATCCGCTCTAATGCCGACAGATGATTTGTTTGCTCCGTTAGACACCAACACCACTTCTCAGCTGTTACTCATCCGATTTCTTGAGGAACATCCTCAGCTCGTTGGAGTAGATTTAAAAACCTACGGACCTTTCAAACCGGATGACCTCGCGGCGCTTCCCGTCGAAAACGCCCGGCTCATAATCCGAAAAAACCAAGCAGAACCTGTAGAACTAGGTGATATTCACCATGAAAGCTCCTAAAACTATTAAAACCTATTGTGCCCGGTGCAAAAAGCATACAGAACATGCTGCTAGTCTGTACAAGAAAGGTCGTGAGCGTGTTCTATCTGCAGGTCGTCGTCGCTATAATAGAAAATCATCAGGATACGGCTCTCAACCCAAACAAATTCAAAAACGGTTCTCAAAAGTTACCAAAAAGCAATCACTCCGGTTAAAATGCAAAGAGTGTGACCATGTGACGGTTCGAGAAGGTATACGTCTAAAAAAGTTGGAACTGGTCTAGTCCTGGAGTGGAAAAATCGTGGGTAAAAAGAAAAAAACTATTAAAGAGCCCAAGTCTCGCTTCTTGCTTGTTAAATGTAAAGAATGCGACCATGAGCAAACAATCTTTGGTTGGGCAAGCCAAAAGGTCGTGTGTGACGTTTGTGGTAAACCGCTAACGAAACCCACGGGGGGCAAAGCTGAAATCATCGGAGAAGTAATTCAAGAACTGAGTTAGTTCTCCTTGGTTCTTATGCGCAGGTGGTTCTCATGGCAAAAAAAACTAGTCCAGTTTTCTCAAAACAATCCAAACTCCCTGAAGTAGGAGAACTTGTCATTGCTACGGTAAACCGGATCACTTCCCATGGATCTTATGCTCTAATGGATGAATACAACGAACAGGAATGCTTCATTCATATTTCTGAAATTGCATCAACATGGGTACGGAATATTCGAAACTTCGTTCGTGAGAACCAAAAAATAGTTGTCAAGGTTCTTCGAGTTGATGCGGATCGAAAGCAAGTTGATACATCATTACGGCGGGTCACCAAAGAACAAGGGCGAATGAAAATTCAGGAATGGAAGCGAGCTCAACGTGGTATCAAATTATTAGCTTTAGCCGCTGAACAAATGAAAAAGACGCCACAAGAAGCGTATGAAATTGCTGGAAAACCCATGGAAGCTAACTACTCCGATATCCTTGAAGCCTTGGAAGAAACGAAGGAGAAAGGGCCAACGGTTCTCACAGCAATTGGTATACCAAAAAAGTGGGCTGAACTATTGTATGAGCTGGCACAGGCCCATGTAATCATTCGCGATGTGAGTGTGGAAACAACAATCGAACTCACCTGCCGAGGACCTGAGGGAATAGAAGGCATTCGGAAAGCTCTTCTTGCAGCAGAAAAAATTGTTGCGCCTACGGGCGGCACGGTCTTTCTTGAAGGTGCTCCTCGCTACCGAATTCAAGTGAGTGGAAAAGATTACAAACAGGCTGAACAACTGCTAGAAAAAGCTGTTGAAAAGAGTTTAGAAGTCATTGAGAAATGTGGTGGCGAATGTAAAGTCGCTAGCGGATCTTGAATTGATACTGAGCATTAATTGAGGGGACATCACTGACAAAGCTGTTAAAGAAATGTAGTCGGTGCAATACCTACACACTCAATCCAACACGATGTCCCAGTTGTGGTGGTCCTGTAATAAATGCCCATCCTGCACGGTTTTCCATCGAGGACCGCTATGGCTCATATCGCCGAAAAATGAAGAAAGAACTACTTTCTTCAAATAATACGCCGGAAGACACGGCATCTAGATAGTTCAAGTAAAACATACTCTTTTCTTTCACTAGCACTGTTTCTGATGTAGGCGAATTTGTTTCTGTTGGAGATGAAGGACTGGATGGTGTAGGTGTCGTTTGAATTGTGATCGGAATTGTCACGTTTAATCCGTAGTAGCGGGGGACATCGCTCATGTAGTGTAGAAGTACGTTCACCTGTTCTCCTGCGATGAGATCAACACCCCAATAATTGGCATCAATTGTTATTCCAAGAACGTCAGTACTATAGAGGAGACGCCCACGGGTTAGAATAGCATTTTCTATGGAAAACTCGATGTCGTTGAGAAGCCCTTCTAAATCAACTTCGAGGTACCCTTCTCCTGTATTTTGGATTTCAAGATAGATTGTATCATTATCGTAGGCCCAACAATTGGCGCTAAGAGGTGACAATTCCCAGGCTGGAGCATTACGAACGGGAATCGTTGTTTTTGCATTCAATGTTGGAATGAAACCAGCTGCATTGAGAGTGACGTTAATCTCGGTGCCAATTGTGAAGTATGGTTCAGCTCGTATCGCTAGTATTCTCGTCTCATCCGGGTTAATCGTTAAGTTGCCTGTATCCGATGTGATTCTATCATAGAAAGCAGTGATGCTGTCATATTGCTCTGTGATTCCATTCCAATACCCGATCTCCGCAGTATCTATTGTAATTGGATGGAGTCCTGTATTCTTAACAGATAAAACAATCTGTGAAAAATCGTTTGCTGCATCAACATCTTTGTGAACTGGGTAAGCACTAGCTCCAGTTATTTCGAAATTACTTTCCAAGTAGGTATAGTTGCACTTGAAGATTTTCATAAACTGGGTATTGCTGAAATAGACGGGCTCGAAGAGGCTTAAAATCGTTTTTGCAGGCTCTGTAGTTATATCTGGTGCGATGCCGGGGTTTCCTGTGGTGTTTAATGTTGGGGGGTCAACTCCAACTTGGCTAGCATTCAGCCAGAGCATGTTATAGATTACCGTCTGAAAGAACGGATCAAGGTATTGACCCGTGTTTGGATCCCAGAAGTAGTTTTCATCAGGGACTTCATCACCGAACACTTCACCTGCAATCCGAATCATCCACTGCCATTTACCCTCATCACCACTCAAGCCAGATCGCCCTAATCCGAAATGGACGAAAGCATAGTCGACACTAAGCATTTGGCAAATTCTCAGAGCAGCCACATAATCGGTTTCCATGAACATCCGGCCAACCCATGCTATCTGAGTTTTATTTATAGTGGCATTATCAACAACCGTAAAACGATCACCGACTTGCCGGGTCCAATATCCATAGTCCCACCAGGACATATAGACCGTTCCGGGGGGTGTGTGGTATTTCATCCAAGCAAAGGCATCAAGATAATCTCGATAATAGACTGCGTCACCACTCGTTGTCCGTCCTCCGGGAGTAATTTCAGGGCCTGCCATCCCTTCGACTGCCCCGATGGCTGTTATGGTTGAAGCAAGGAGTAATACAATGAGGAATAGATACGCCACGCTGGCAAACCCTCGGCCAACGGGTGGGGTGATTCGTCGGCGCCGTCGCGTAAGAATGGTCCGTTGCCAGAATATGGGACGGAATGGACGGATGGCCATCAATAAGCCATATGAACCAAGGATTGCTGCAGCAGGGGCAAGGATGAGTGCTAATCGAATCATCGAACCAGTGAAATACAAAGCGGTAAGGGCGAAGATGATGAGTAAGATGTCCGTTTCACGCTCGCGTTGAAATGCAATATAAAATCCAAATGGCATGACCAGGATTAAGAAACTGAGGTTATACCAAAAGGTTGCCCACGGAGAGGGAAGGTGTTCACCTACTGACGCTAAGAGAAAAGCGTTTTGGCGAATCAAAGGATCGATGACGGTGTAAAATTTTCCAGCGAGACTTCCCAAGAACCCTTGTCCTCCTCCAGTCGATAACGTAAGAACGAGTCCAGACTGGAATAGATAACCTAACCCAACAACAATAAGGGCACACATCGCACCAAAAATATACGCAAAATAGGGTCGAATTCTCGTCGATAACCCAGTTAGACGACCGGGGAAACTAATCTCAGTCAATTGGTAGCTGCGACTCAATTCGATTAATAACAGAAGTGCCCAAACTCCGAGCGGTATTAAACCCGTCGTTTCAGTGGGCCAGTCAAAACCAATCCGGGGGACACAGACGGCAATGGCCATGCCCGTGAGCACGACTCCTGAATAAGCGAGTAAAAGGCGGCGTGAATAGCGACGAAGTAAGACCATAACTAATGCAAATATAGCAAAAATTTGAAACATGTACAAATAAACACTCCAACTCGCAGAAAGATAACCGAGTGATAGTCCCCCCAACATAGCTGAGGCGATGGAGCCTTTACGTAGCGCTCGAATAAAGAAGAAAAGGGTAAGAAGAATCGCGAAAATCCCCACAGCCTCGTTGTCAAAAAATCCTGCAATTGTACGCTGGACATAGGCAGGAAGTATGGCCATGAAAAAGGCTGCGAGAAGACCCACTTCTTTTGAACTCACCTCGACACCAAGAGCATAAATTGCGATAACACCAAAAACACCCATAATTGCGGGGAAAAGTACGACTATCGTCATTACATCAATACTTATTCCGAGACTTTGAACGGCTAAGAACATCAAGGCAGCTGTGAATGGAATTCCCGGATATGAGGATCGAGGGATACTTCGACCCCATGGAATCCACGTTGTGGTATCATACCATCCAAACCATGCGCCAAATCCGTTCTGTAAAATGTATTCGACTTCACGTAGGTTGTACCAAGGGTCAAAGGCGCGAATCAGGGTCTCGAATCCTACCATGGGAAGTAGTCGAATAGCCAACGCAACGATGCAGATAATGAGGAGCGCTAGGGCTGCCATGATATTAGCTCTGGAGAGCTCCATTCTTGGTCCATGTAGATAACGACGGATGAAAGACCAAGCTGATCGTAAAGCGCCGCGTATTGACATTCAGTCACCAAGTGGAGTTGAAGTGATGCCATGATAATGACGTGTGCTTAAAAAATTTCTCGTAGCGACCACACTGCCAGTTATGCGATTATTTTGCCAAGCCTTCAGTGAAAGTCTTGTATGCAGCAGGGTTCATGAGGCTTTTTATCTCATCTGGGTCCGAGGCTTTGATCGTAATCATCCACCCTTCGCCATATGGATCATTATTCACCAGCTCTGGCGCTTCCTCAAGTTTCTCATTCATCTCAACAACCTCGCCTGAAACTGGTGAAAAAAGCTCTGATGTGGCTTTTACCGAATCAACAGTTCCAAACACTTCATTCACTTTCACCGCTGTGCCAACAGCAGGCAATTCCACCATAACGACTTCGTGCAATTCTTCTTGAGCATAATCAGTGATGCCCACACGCACGATCCCGTCTTCTTGACGGATCCATTCGTGTTCTTTCGTATAAAGTAAATCAGCAGGAATCTTGCTCATCTCAACAAAACCCCAAATAGTTGGTTATGTTCGCGTTTACTCGTTCCGCTATAAAGGTCTTTAGTTGATTCATTTCAAACAAGATTTCTGAATACGATGAAGACAAACGTGCGACGTTTTCCCGTTCCTTGTGGATTGGGCTTTGGACTTTTCCTTCCTGGTACACTTGTGACCAAGGTGTGTTTAGCCTGAAATTTAGCAGGTTCTAACGCTTCTCATCCCCACACCTGCCCCTTATTTAAGGGAATTTCATACTACGCTGGAGAAGCCTTCATGTACGTAGATGCAGTCCTGCCGCTTAACGACTGGTATAATATACATCCAGTCGGGCATACTACGGGTATAGCAATTAGCTGTATACACTCAACAATCCTTCTCGCCGACAAAGTTAAAACGCACAGAAGTTAATCATTGCACCAAACCATATGCGGGGGACCCTTCCGAAGGGGTCTTTGCCGCCATACCGGTGGCGGGGGTATCTACGTGTGTAGACCCCAAAGCCAAGCCTGGTTAACGGCGCAGGAGTCACCCGTACCAACGGGTTGACGGTGTCACTCAAGATTTAACCAGGTTTATGAGACATCCTGTCCGGCAGCGGTTCGAGGGTTCGAAAGATCCGCGCACTGCGAGCTCCGAAATTCCCTCCCCCCGCACCACTTCAGCATCGTTACCTTTTTGACTGGGATTTCCCTAGCTTCTATAACGGATTTCCGTCTCCACGGGGCCATCTAAATGCTACACGTGGTTTATTTAATGCACCCAAGTGGGGTCTGTCTGCTAGACCAAAAATTTGGAGAAATAGAACTTGACTCTACATTAGTTGCTGGTTTCTTTTCTGCTATACGAGAATTTGCTCGAATGATATCAAAGGGAAAGGGTGATGCGCGGATTGTGGAGATGGGTGAATTCTACATTACCTACGCCGCTGGAGATTACATCGTTATAGCCGCCGTGGTTGATAAGGAAGATAACCGACTTCAAGTCCTTCAAGCACTGGATAAGGTGATTGAACGATTTTCGGATCGATTCGAAGACACTCTCAAATCCTGGGATGGGAAACTCGTCTTTTTCTCTTTCACACCTGAATTGAATAAAATGCTCAACAACGGATTTATCGGCAAAGATGACGCTCCTCAACCAAAGCTTAAACGCGGCCTTCCCAAACTCATGGTGAAACTAGGGCAAATTAGCGAAGTAGAATACAATGTCGCTAAACAGTGCGATGGTAAGAAAACCCCGCCAGAAATTGCTGAAACCGTAGGGCTTCCTCAAGATGATGTGGAAGTACTGTTGTATCGGCTCAATAAACTCGATTTAATTGAATAAGCGTCTATTCTGGTCTTACTCGCTAGCCTCCTGTAATACACCCATAGCAATCAAGCCAAGAGCCAACAAGACCATCATAGGTGCAAAGACTATTCCAAGCGCAGGAAGAACCGCTTGAAGGACCCGTCCCCCATAGTACACGAGAAACCCTGTGCCTAACAAGAAGTTACTTGTACGGAGTTGCCCCGTTAACTGAATTCCGATGTAAAAGAATAGGGCTGGTAACACAATCACGTACAAGGGAAGGATAGCATAATTTGAAATGATATAACCAATGGTTAAAATTCCCCCTGTAAGGGGCGGGGGCCAGAACAACCACGACAAAAACAAAATGAGAACCGCAATAATAAGTGGAGGGGAGGAAATAAGGACAATCTGCCACAACTTCCGTTCAAGAATCTGATACGCTAGCGCAAGAAATACAGTAAAGATCGCTAACCACGAGGTCACGGTCGCTAACCGCCACCAAATTTCAATGTGTGCATAGAAATCCCAGACTAAATAGAAGATGCGTCCTACACCAAGGAGCAGGAAAAACAATCCAAACCCTAGGTGGAAGGGATTTCGCTTCTCACGATACCGAAAAGCAAGGAAATAGATGAACAGCAGAAAGAAGTATCCGACAATAACATACCATAAACCGATAATCACCGAATCAAGCTCAGTAAATAGCATTTTAACACCCTCATTCCGCATGGAAATATTACTAACCAATCTTCTTTTTTTCTCCATTTAAGGCTGCTGTTCGCAAATTCCGTTTCATCGAACTCGGTAAGAGGAAAATGTTTTTACCTTTACAAATGTAAAGGTCACAGCTTTAACTCCTTGGGGTGACTTCGTGATCGATCGTCGGATAATTAATGGGTCAAAAATTGATAGTGAGCTTGCTGAAGAGATGGAGAAAGCTGGCCTTGATCGGATCCGTTCATGCATCCAATGTGGAACGTGCACGGGTTCTTGTCCTTCTGGTCGCCGAACAGCTCTTAGAACGCGACAACTCATTCGAAAAGCTATTCTCGGATTTAGAGATGAGGTGTTATCTGATCCAGACCTTTGGTTGTGCACAACTTGTGGTACCTGTACTGATCGTTGTCCTCGTAAAATTGATGTCACCGAAGCCATTCTATATTTGCGAAATCTTTCTTGCCAAGCTGGATATATGAAGCCCGAACATAAGGGCGTTTCTCACAAACTCATTGAGACCGGTCATGCGGTCCCGATTGATAATGAGAAATGGAGCAAAATGCGTGAAGAACTTGGCCTTCCTCCATTACCACCTACCACTCACTCCTACCCCAAGGCGGTCAAAGAAATCCAACACATCATAAAGAAAACTGGCTTTGATAAACTGGTCAATTACAAGGAGAACAAAAAGGATGGAAAAACATAGATATAGTTTCTTTCTCGGCTGTGTAATTCCCAATCGTCTCCCCCAAATTGAAGCCGCTACTCGCCTCGTTGCACCAAAACTCGGTATCGAACTCGTGGAAATGAATGGGGCCTCGTGCTGTCCTGCACCAGGTGTCATCAAATCGTTTGATAAAAACACGTGGCTTGCCATCACCGCCCGTAATATTGCCATTGCAGAAGAAAATGGTTTGGACATCTTTGTTCTGTGCAATGGCTGCTATGGCACATTGATTGCAGGGGTACACGATCTAAAGGATCCTGAAACCCGAAAACGGGTCAACAAGATTCTGAAAGGAACTGGACATCAAGTCAAGGGCACAATAACAGTGAAGCATCTAGTTGAAGTTCTTTGGATGGATATTGGTAAAGACGCTATCGAAGAAACCGTGATTAACCCGATTGATGCTCGATTTGCCATCCATGTTGGCTGCCATCTGCTAAAACCCAGTGATATCCGACCCTGGGGGGTAGTCGAAGATTTTACTCTAGTTGATGACCTAGTCGAGCTGGTTGGTGGAACCACGGTTGATTACAAACTTAAAGACATGTGTTGTGGCGCTGGTGGTGGGTTACGCTCAGCTGAGTTGGAAGTCTCTTTGGATATGGCCCGAGAAAAATTTGAAGCCATGAAGCAAGCAAAGGTAGATGCCCTCATCAATGTCTGCAACTTTTGTCACCTCCAATTTGATCTGGGTCAGGTTCAGGTGAACAAGCAGTTCGGAACCGACTATCAGATTCCCGTTCTCTATTACACCCAACTGCTCGGTCTAGCACAAGGGTTCACACCGAAACAGATGGGACTGGACAAGCACTTCATATCTGTTGAACCCTTCCTAGAAAAAATTGGGATGAGCGTGTGATGTTGACAAGGCAAGAAAGAAGCCCCATTGTACCAGAGGAGGAATCCGGAACGAAATATGAGATAGTCGTTAACGAGGATTGGTGCAAGGGCTGTGGTTTCTGCTATACCTTCTGTCCACGTGAAGTGCTGGAAAAATCAACAAAATTCAATGCAAAAGGCTACTATCCCCCCGTAGCCACAAACATCGACCGCTGTGTGGGATGCGGTCTTTGCGAAGCTCTCTGTCCGGATTTCGCTATCTACGTTGTAGAAAAAGAAGCTAAAACCAAACACGAAAAGGGTGAGAAGTGATGCAGAGAGCGGTTTTAACGGGGGAAATGTTCACACAAGGCGACATCGCTGCCGCGGAAGGCGCACTCGCTGCTGGCTGCCGCTTTTTTGGTGGGTATCCAATCACACCCGCCACAGAAATCGCTGAGCGCATGGCTTATCGACTTCCACGTATAGGCGGACGTTACATCCAAATGGAAGATGAAATCGCCTCTTGCACCGCTGTAGTAGGCGCCTCTTACGCCGGAGTTAAGGCTATGACTGCAACTTCAGGACCTGGCGTCAGTCTCATGAATGAAACCATCGGACTTGCCGTAATGACTGAAACACCCATGGTTTTAGTTAACGTTATGCGTGGCGGGCCTTCTACCGGTCAACCCACCGAAGCCAGTCAAAGCGACATCATGCAAGCCAAATGGGGCAGCCACGGTGATTATGAAATCATTGCACTCATTCCCTCATCCGTCCAAGAAATGTTTGACCTCACTATCCACGCCTTCAACTTATCCGAACAATTCCGCGTTCCAACCTTTGTCCTAGCAGATGAAATCATTGGACATATGCGCGAACGCTTGGTCATTCCACCCGAAGATGAAATTAAAATCGTGAATCGTAAAAAACCGACCGTTCCTCCCGAAGAATATATGCCCTTCAAAGCCGACGAAGACCTAGTTCCACCTATGGCGACCTTCGGTGATGGCTATCACTTCTATGCCACGGGTCTCACCCATGACGAACGCGGATACCCGGTCATGGACGATGAAACCCAACTCGCGCTGGTTCCACGGCTCTGCGACAAGATTCGCAAGAACACCCACAAAATTACCCAAGCCAAGACTACAGAGACCGAAGACGCTGAAACCCTCGTTGTAGCCTATGGAGGAGAAGCCCGAACAGCAATTCGAGCAATCAAAGATGCACGAGCTGATGGCATGAAAATCGGTCTCTTTCGCCCAATCACCGTCTGGCCTTTCCCCAAAGAGCAATTGAAAGACGCTGCAGCCACTGCCCAAAATGTGGTCGTTGCAGAACTCAATTACGGTCAAGTGGTGGGCGAAGTAGAACGGGTCATCCGCAACGAAGTCCCAGTTCATTTAATTCCACGAGTCTGCGGGAGCCCCCATACCCCCGACGAACTCATGAAAGAAATCAGGAGGTGTATTAATTGACCGCAACAACCCGCACCACAACTGAAGCCGAACACCCCCTCCTCAACTACATTCGACGTGATCGATTCCCCCATATCTTCTGCAGCGCCTGTGGCATTGGCACTGTCCTCCAAGCCTTTGCCAATGCCCTTCGCAGCTTAAACTTCGATATGGACCGTTTGGTAGTCATCAGTGGAATTGGGTGCACAGGACGCGCTAGCGGATACTTTGCAGCCGACAGCTATCATACCACCCACGGTCGTGCCATTGCCTTTGCCTCTGGCGTTAAGGTGGCTAATCCTGAACTAAAACCTGTTGTCATAAGTGGTGATGGTGATCTATTCGCTATTGGCGGAAACCACTTCATCCACGCGGCTCGTCGCAACGTCGATATGCTTGTAATCTGTATCAATAACTTCAACTACGGGATGACCGGGGGGCAAATGGGACCCACCACACCTGACAATGCCATCACTGTCACATCCCCTGATGGTAATATCGAACACCCATTCAATCTGGTAAGCGTGGCCGCAGCTTCGGGGGCCGTCTTTGTTGCTCGATGGACCGCGCTTCACGCTCGGCGACTCACCAAATCCATCGAAAAAGCCCTTCAGAAGAAAGGATTCAAATTCATTGAAGTAATCTCACCCTGTCCCACGTTATACGACCGGTACAATCGCTACGGAACCGGGCTCGATGTCATGAAAAGATACCGCGAAATCTCGGTAATCCGCAATTTCACGGATCCAATGAAAGCCGAAATCGACTATCGGACACGGATAGTGTGCGGCGAATTCGTAGACACCGAAAAACCGGAGTTTACCGATTTACTCGCCCAGCAATCAGAGAAACTCCACACAAGGTGATGTAGCAAAATGGTACGGACAGAAATTCGACTCGGTGGATTGGGCGGACAAGGAATAATCAAATCCGCCGTTATCATCGGAGAAGCCGCGTCCATTCACGACGGGAAAGAAGCCGTCCAAACCGCTTCCTATGGCCCTGAATCCCGTGGCAGTGCCTGTAAAGCTGAAGTCATCATTTCCGATACCCCAGTTGATTACCCCCTAGTCCTTACGCCCGACGTTATGGTGGCATTATCCAACGACGCCTTCCACAAATACAAAGCTGATCTCAGCGAAGGCGGCATCGCAATTATTGATTCAGATTTGGTGAAAGCGGGAAAAATTAAGGCAGGTGTGCAGGTGTATCATGTAGCAGCTGCGGCAACCGCTCATCAAGTTCTCAAAAATCCCCTGGTCACCAATGTTGTCATGCTTGGTGCCTTCACAGCGATCACCAAAGCTGTCACCCCAGAAGCAATGCGTAAAGCCATTGCCAACGCCTTTCCCAAATACTCTGAACTCAACCTCCGTGCTTTCAACGAAGGTATGCAACTCGGACAAGAAGCCATGGAACAATCAACTCCAAAGAAGTGAACCCCTCTATGTCAACAGAACAACCTAAAATCGGTGTCTTCATCTGTCACTGCGGCTCCAACATAGCAGGCGTCATCGACATCTCTAAACTCATCGAATATGCCGCCACGCTCCCTAACGTCGTCGTCGCAGAAGACTACCGCTACATGTGCTCCGATCCAGGACAAGACCTCATCAAAGAACGCGCCCGTGAAAAAGGCCTTAATCGTGTCGTTGTCGCCGCATGTAGTCCAACACTCCACGAACCCACCTTCCGCCGGGTCCTCGAAAGTATCGGATTAAACCCGTTCTTCTTTGATATGTCCAACATCCGAGAACACTGCTCCTGGGTCCACACGCACGAAGAAGAAGCTGCCCTCGAAAAAGCCAAAGACCTCGTCAAAATGGCAGTCGCCAGAGCCGCAGAACTTGAACCCTTGGAACAAAAAGAAGTCGACGTTAAAGCCAAAGTCATGGTTGTGGGTGCCGGTATTGCAGGCATCCAAGCCGCCCTTGATATTGCAGACGCTGGCTACAAGGTCTATCTGGTTGAAAAAGAACCCAGCATCGGCGGACATATGGCCCAACTCGACAAGACCTTTCCCACGCTTGATTGCAGCAGTTGTATCCTGACCCCGAAAATGAGTTTGATAGGGCAACACCCCAACATCGAGTTGATGACCTATAGTGAGGTTCGAGAAGTGAATGGCTATGTTGGGAATTTCACGGTGAAAGTAGAAAAGAAACCGCGTTATGTCATCGAGGACAAATGCACAGCCTGTGCAGATTGCCTTGAAGTCTGCCCGGTCAATGTTCCCGATGAATTCAATGCAGGGCTGGGTTGGCGGAAAGCCATTTACATTCCCTTCGCTCAAGCTGTACCGAACGCCTACGTTATAGACACAGAACACTGCTTAGGTATGACCCCCATTGCTTGTGGCAAATGTAAAGACGCCTGTGAAGCTGAAGCCATTGACTATGAAATGAAGTCCGAAATTGTGGAACTGAATGTTGGCGCAATTATTGTCACCACTGGGTTCCAACTGTTTGATGCCTTGAGACAACTCGAATACGGCTATGGCAAGTATCCCGATGTCATGACCAATCTTGAAATGGAACGCATGTTAAATGCAGCCGGACCTACCGATGGGAAGATTGTCCGTCCCTCCACGATGAAGAAACCCAAACACATCGCCTACATCCAATGCGTCGGTTCCCGTAATGAACGCTACAATCCCTACTGTTCACGGGTCTGTTGTATGGCTGCACTGAAGCAAGCCCGACAAATACGCGAAAAATACCCCGACATTAAGGTAACTATTTTCTACATCGACATGCGCGCCTTTGGAAAGGGCTATGAAGAATTCTACGAAACGAGTGCCCGACAATATGGTGTTAACTTTGTCCGTGGACGGGTCTCCGAAGTGCGCGGATCATTCGAATCTGATCGCCTTGTCGTCCGTGGCGAAGACACATTTCTCGCTGAACCCCTGGAAACCGAAGTCGACATTGTCGTTCTCTCTTGTGGCATTGAAGCACCCAAAGACCAAGCGGACTTGGCTCGAATTCTCGGCATCCAACTCAGCGCCGATGGCTTCTTCTTAGAAGCCCACCCCAAACTCCGCCCGGTTGAAACCAACACTGATGGCATCTTCATTGCCGGGACCGCTCAAGGACCCAAGGATATCCCCGATTCTGTTGCGCAAGCTAAAGGTGCCGCGGCAAGTGCCCTCGCCATGGTCGCCGCAGGGCACGTCAGAATACAGCCCTACGCTGCAGTGGTTAACGAAGAGCTTTGTGCCGGCTGCGGCATCTGTGAAGCCTCCTGCCCCTACGGCGCTGTCAAAGTCGTCGACAATGTTGCGCAAGTCACCGAAGCTCAATGCAAAGGCTGTGGTACCTGCGCCGCTGCCTGTCCCAATGAAGCCATCGCCCCTCAACACTTCACCATGGAACAAATCATCGCCCAACTGGACGCCCTCTTTCAGGAAGCGAAATAACCATGACCAAAAAGAACTGGGAACCCAAAATCGTCTGCTTCGCTTGCCGCTGGTGTAGCTACGCTGGCGCAGACATGGCGGGAACCTCGCGAATCCAATATCCCCCTAACGCCCGCGTTATCCGTGTTAACTGCAGCGGACGGGTGGACCCGCAATTCATCTTACGTGCCCTTAAACTCAAAGCCGATGGCGTACTCATCGCCGGCTGCCATTTCGGCGACTGCCACTATGCTACCGGCAACTACCAAACCTCCCGCCGTATTGCGCTCCTCAAGGAGTACCTTAAAGAACTCGGTTTAGAACCCGAACGACTTCGCCTTGAATGGATTTCCGCGGCTGAAGGTCAAAAATTCGCGGAAACCATGAAGTCATTTGTAAAAGAGATTAAGCTTTTAGGACCCAATCCGCTCACAAACGGAGGAACCGACTAACATGCCAAAGCCCACCCTTGCCGTCGAAACTCTTAGCATCTGCTCAGGTTGCGAAATCGCCATCCTTGACTTACACCAAGCCCTCCCCGGCGTACTAGAGGCCATTGACCTCAAATACATCCAAGTCCTCATGGACTTCCGCGAACCCCCCGAAGAAGGCGTCACCGTTGGATTCGTCTCCGGTGGCGTCCGCAACGAAGAACAAGTCGAACTCTTACACAAAATGCGCGAACGCTCACAGATTCTCGTCGCCTTCGGTGCCTGCTCAGCTTTCGGTGGCATCCCTGGGCTAGCCAACCTACATACCAAAGATGCACTTCTCCAAGAAGTCTATGTCGACACGGTAAGCACCGTCAACCCCAAAGGCATCATCCCCCACAAAGTCGTTCCACCCCTCCTCGAAGAAGTGCACCCTATTAGCGATTTCGTCAAAGTCGACTACATTCTGCCAGGCTGCCCCCCACCACCTAAACTCATCGCCGAACTCGTCACCTGTCTCCTGGAAGGTAGAGAATTTCGCCTCGAACCCAAAACTGTCTGCGACCAATGCCCTCTCACCAAAGACGAAAAGAGCGTCACCAACTTCCTCCGCTGGGGCACCAAAAAAATCGACCCCGAACGCTGCCTCCTCGAACAAGGCTACCAATGCCTCGGACCCGTCACCCAAGGCGGCTGCGAAGCCCGCTGCCCCACCGCTCTAGCTCCCTGCCGCGGCTGCTTCGGACCCACCGAAAACGTCCACGATCAAGCCGCTAAAATGATCGGCGCCATCGGATCTGTCGTCATCCAAGACCCCACCAAAGCCCCAGACCCCGAACTTATTGTGAAGGAAATCCCCGACCTCGTCGGCACCTACCTCCGCTTCAGTCTCCCCGCCTCCACCTTCAAAAAAGCCCACCACATTAACCCCATTAAAACGAAAAAAGGTGCAAAAGCATGAGTCAAAAAGGAAAAACCATCAAAATCGCCCCGGTCACCCGCGTCGAAGGACATGGCGCCATCACCATCCAACTCGACCCCAAAGGCAACGTCGCCGATGCCCACTTCCACGTTATGGATGTCCGTGGCTTCGAACTCTTCATGCAAGACCGTCCAGTCGAAGAATCGCAACGCATTGCCACTCGCATGTGCGGCATCTGCCCGGTCAGCCACCATCTCGCTTCCGCCCATGCCGCTGATGCCCTCTATGGCGTCGATCCCCCTAAGACCGCCAAAATGCTTCGTGAACTCATGCACCATGGCCAAATGATCCACTCCCACACCCTCCACTTCTTCTACCTGGCTGCACCTGACATTCTCTTGCCTGGCACCGGTCCTGAAGAACGCCATGTCATCACGCTTCTCCAAAAAGACCCCGCAATGGTGGGCAAAATCATCCGCCTCCGCCAAGTCGGTCAAAACCTCATCGAAGCCACCGGAGGACGCGCCATCCACCCGGTCACCGCCCAACCCGGCGGCATCTCTAAACCCATCACCGAGGACACCCGAACTGATCTTCTCAAACAAGTTGAAGAAGCCCAAGACCTCGCCACCGAACTCCTTGGAGTCGTTCGTCCTAGCCTTGACAAAGTCGAACTCCTCGACGAACTCCAAACCGGCTACCTCGGCCTCGTCACTCCCAAAGGTGAACTCGAAGTCTACCAAGGCAACCTCCGCATGATCGATTCCAAAGGCAAAAAACTCGCCGAATTCCCCGTCAAAGACTACCTCAAATACATCGGCGAACACGTCACCGACTACTCCTA
>JBHLPR010000080.1:0-8703 GCA_048939245.1 Promethearchaeota archaeon
GCGACGAAGATTAAAACCCCACCAACCAGGTAGGATCCAATCGCTGCGATTACACCAAAAATGATCAAATACAAGGCTGCCGCCTGGCGATCTTGGTCAATCCTGGGTACATAATAAAACAGGATGAGGAACCCAAAAACCACCGCTACAATCGCCAAGGAAAACCAGAGAACTGTCTCAATTGCAATTCCATGTTGCCCACCAAACTCATCATACATCACAAGCCCATTCAGCACCGCGGCAAGAATCCCTAGAATAATACACACAATTGACCCCGCTCTCGCCAAGACCGTCGCTGTATCAATTAATGCCATAGCAAATTCACCAACCTATTCAAATCAACAATCAATCTAACCTCAACAAGACCGCTATACAAAAAACTTCTTCACCTGAAACTAACAATGTAAAAAACTGCGAAATACTGAAATGACATCACTTGGTCGTTCACCTCAACCGGATGTACCACTCGTGTTTTTTTAAGTACAACGTACTCGTCCACCCTAAACGAATCCAGCAAGTATATACGTTCTAAGCGTTTTTAGGTGCAAACACCATGAGCTGTTGTCAACGGCAAGTCCTTGAAACCACCTTCGATCGGACCATCGCGGAGACCGAACTCAAACAATATCGAGAGAAGGGCATGAAACGTACCACCCGCCTGCTGGTTGATGCCTTAAAAGCCCAAGGCGTGAAAGGCAAAACCTTACTTGATATTGGTGGGGGCATCGGTGTAATCCAACACGAATTATTCAAATCGGGTCTACAACACAGTATCAATGTCGAAGCCTCTCTAGCCTATATTTCCGCGACCAAGGACGAAGCCACACGACAAGGTCATGCAGATCGCATAAGCCACCACCATGGTGACTTCATCGACTTGGCGCCCACCTTCTCCGCCACCGATATTGTCACTTTAGACAAAGTCATCTGTTGCTACGACGACTGGCAAAGCCTCGTTGAACAATCTTCCTCACTGGCACGCACCTACTATGGCATCGTCATCCCACGGACCAATTTGCTAAGCAGACTTTCCATCGGATTGGAAAATTTCAGCCTCTGGGTGCGTCATCACCCCTTTCGCACACTCATCCATCCGGTCGACGACATTGATAATCTGCTGCACCGCCTCGGCTTCAAACAACTCCTCCAGCAAAACACCGTGGTTTGGCATATGAAAGTCTATGTCCGCCAAGGATGTTGATGGAGAAAGAAAAGGAGTCATCCACCCCAGTCTGGGCTAACACCCATGTTCTCGGTATTATATACGCCTAACCTGGCCGCATAAGCCTTCCAACCTCTTCACGCGAGAAGGTGTTCAAATGCTCGCTTCTTGTCTCAGGCTCCGCTAACAATGGTCACATGTCACCGAAGCGCCTTCAATAGTGTGAAAGAGCGTGTATTTCCCCTAATAGGTGTTTAACTTCCTCAGGATTTCGCTTCACAAGCCGCTTTTTCTTGAGATTCTTTACCAATATTCTATCAATAAGCTGGCGTTTTCCTATCCATTTTCTCATAAAGCGAAAACCAAGAGCTGGATTCGCAGCAGCAAATACACTGAGGGTAAATTCTAATCCTTTTCTCAAGACATCAAAATTCTCGCCATTGGCTATTTCTAATAAGATTTCATCTGTAATTTTAAAACAGAATTTTGTTCGTTCCTCAGTAAGGAATGGGGGATGGGCTAATGAGACGAGGATGGCTCGTTTTTCCAGATTATTAGCTTCTCTAATCCAATCCGAAAAAATTGCTTTCAACTCGTTAAAATCGTGCTCCCCAATTATCTGAAAGCCGAACGCAACGGCTTCCCGCATTCGCCATCGCCCATCATCGGCTAAATGCTTCAAGATTCTGATAAGTTTCGGGTCTTTTGTTTTAGTATAGATTTTTCCTAAACAGATGGCTGCACAAAATGCTAAGAATGATTTTGGATCATTAACTGTCGCTTGGTCTTCAGTGATTTCGGTCCATTCTAGTAAAACATCTAAATCTTCATAAATTTCTGAAAGTGCAAAAGCTAATTCCAAATTCCCTCTAGGTCCTGGAAGATTAGAATTTTCGGTAAGGAATTTCTCCAACTTTTCTGGAAAAGTAATAAGTGGTTTCAACTCTATGATAAAATCGTCTCTTTTTCCCATAAGATAGACTTTCAACTCTGCCTTTTATAAAGAACTATTCAGTAGCTACCACTATTTTTAGCAGTAGCCACCCACTGTGAGTACCCATTCTGAATGATATCATTAGCGAATTGGAATCTCTGTTGTTGTTCTCTGGACAGAAAAATTGGGTAAAGAAAATTTCATGGAATTCTCACTTTTTCTTTCGCCAGTAGATGATTACTATAATAACAGCGATGAGGACGATAAGACCAAGCCCGATTATTAGGGGCTCAATGGGAAACGGCGGAGGGACGATAACCGCCCTTTCAATGGTAAAGGAATCCAAAAGGCTGTGATCCGAGGCTACCGCAGTCACTGTGACATGCGTGGCATTCACATCGATATTGCAATAATGATACTCTGAATAGGCCACATCTTCTGCTTGCCAGATCGGAGCCGTCACATTAATTTCTGCAAGCGGTGCTCCTCCACCGCCCGTCGTGACATAGTAGATTCCATTCCGCAGAGTGCGATAGTAATAATGATCGTGTCCCATGAAGACCAAATCGACATCATACTGGATAAACAGCTCATGAAAGGCCTCTCGAACCGTTTGTGCTTCTTCCCAGCGATCCGGTCGGTCCCAGCGAATGGACCAGGAGGTGCGATGATAGGTTACCACCACGAACTCCTCTGGGTCGATATCCGTCAAATAACTGGTTAACCAACTCATCTGCTCATTTGAACAGTTAAACTGCTGCGTCCCCCCCAAAGTATCATCGAAATAATCCTCTGTATTCAAGAAAATGAAATGGAAATCTGCATAGGTGAACGCGTACATTAATTCCGTTTCGCCGGGTTCATCCACCACACTGTTAAAATCAAAAAAGGTGGTGTAATTGCTGAAATCCTCATCATTCACATACCACGTTTCCGTGTATTTTTCATGATTTCCCACCACACCATAGAACGGAATCCCGGCGGCCCATACCTCCTGAATCGAAGAGTTAAACTCAATCCATTGATCCCAGACCCCTCCTCGTATCACCATATCCCCCGTATGCACCACAAATTCCGGATTTTCCTGTAAATACATCGCCACCAACTCTTCATGCACCGGTGACACCGCCGCCGGAAGGGCATGGGACCGCGTATCTCCATAGGCCACAAAATTAAATCCCTCCAGCTGTTCCACTTTGCCACCAACACCTAGATTCCCCACCGAAAACCCACCTACCAACTGTACACACAATAACCCAATCAGAACAACAACACCAACTCGCAATTCACTAACACCATACTTTCTAACCACTTCATCACTAAATATTCTTATCAACACCCTGAAACCAAAATGAGGTAGTCCACACCAAACGCATGGATCAGCACTCGTGTTTTAGCGAGGTGTTAGATTTGGGCACGTCCACTTAAAGAGCACCTGAATGTTAGGTATTCTGGCAATCATAACAATCGTGAATCAGGTTCCGAAATGGAAAAATCACCGAAGAACACTAGGATTGATTGAAGCCGGAGTACCGAGGAAATCATCAATGCGTGAAACCAACACGATAGCCAGCAAAGAGAAGGCCTTAGTCCTCATTAATCACTATGGCATGGTTACCCTGTTCCCTATCAAGGCAACCTCCTTCCCCAACTTATATCAAGCCATAAAGGGCACACGTGAAATCAAACTCACCAGAACATGGATGTGGAGCGACCAACTAGCCCAAGACAAACACATCCACTATGGCAAACTCATCCGCAAACAAGTCACCCTACTCTCCCTGGCCCTATTTCCCGCCTTTTTCCGCCTTGCTCGCGAACGCCCACTCAGCACCACTGCCCAACGCCTTCTCACCTATTTGCGAGACCATGGCAAAACCTCCACCACCACCCTCCGGAAACACCTCGGCTTTCACACAAAAGCACAAAAACCCGCCTTCCTCCGGGCAATTACCGAATTACAAACAGCTCTTGCTATCGCCATCGTCGAACGAGGACCCCCACCACGACACACCTACACCTACGACCTCATGGAACGCTGGATGCCCCAACACCTCCTCAAAAAAGCCAGAAGCCTCCCCCTCGAAGCAGCCCGAGACAAAATCAGCAATCAAATGCTAAACACTCAAATAATTTCCACCCCTCAGGACGCCAAACGCTTCGTTAAAATGTAATCTCGAAACTCCCCAAAGAGACCGAACTCTTTGATCAACATCCGTGTTCCCGAGTGATGCAAGCCGATATCTTGTAGCACATAAGTCTTCCAAGGTATCCCCACGAGGGGTACCCCAGAAGAACATGATATCTTAGGTCGTGGTTTCGCGGCAGGTTCTAGTTTTTGAACTGATATGGTGAGAAAGTGTTCCCTACTTCTTTAGTTCTCAATACGTTCCAGTAGACATACGCCCCCACGTCCATATGCCACCGCACGCCATCCAAACTTCGACATATAATTCAATGCCTTTGCGAGTGATTGAAAAATCTCACCGAAATTCCCACGTACGAACACATACCGTGATGTTAATTTTTCCACATCTACATGACCTTTCAAGACATCCTTTGCTGAAAAATAAACCAGCTTCGACATACCAACTTTTCCACCAAATGTGTGTACCTATACTCAGGTCAGCTAGTATCAAGAAGCTTTGCCTTCGAAGAAAATGTGGTCATCCACACCAGGGGATTGTACAACACCTGGGTTTCCGGCTTGAAGACTTCGACGTTAAGTGAAAGTTAGTACTTCTTCTCTAGTTCTGCTACATATGTTCCAGCTCCTTCGTGGGCGGAAACAGTGCAAGTTTTCTCTCAATTTCATAGATTAAAGGCATGATTCCTCTGAGATCTCCAAGGGTTTTGAGGCGGCCTTTGGCAAAGATCTCATCTTCAAATTGACGATAGACTGAGCGAAAATAGGAGTCAGTGTATACTGGGTCTTCGAAGTTACTGTAAAGTCCCCTTAGCGAGATGAGTCCCTTATAGGTTGAATTCAGTAACATCATAAGTGAGACAAACATCCCACTAAGAAAGTCAGGATTTCCGTAATCATCTGCAGGAGTCTCTTTTCCGTCTAGAAAAGCCTTTAGCGCTTTTTTCTTCCCGTTTGTCCAGTTTTGGGGCTCTTTCTCCCACTCATGGAGACTAATATATGCAGGAAGTTCCAAAAGCATCTCTGCTGCCAGAGACTCGGGTAACTGGTTTTGCAGTTGATAGACCTGTGGATAAATTTCCCGCATCAAGGTTGTGAACCTCTCTGCGCCTTCTTGACGAGTTGGATACTCTGTCTCTAAAAACGTCTTGATTTTCGGTACATACTCTCTGGCAAAAAAGGTGACCAAGTATGGGATTTGTTCTGGCTTCACTCTGTTTCCATGCAGGAACTGCGTCATATAAAACACTCCATCGCTCTTCGAAGAGCCAAGTTCAACTCCCTCATGTCATTTGATATACTAATAACTTCATTTTTATGATATGCGACTTCGAAGTCCTCGGTGCTATTCTCCTAAAGCATGAGACTAATTCATTTTACAAGAAAGGTGGTCGTCCACCCCAGCCTGGGAAACCACCCGTGTTTTCGTCATTAAATGCTTAAGATTTGATAATGTGAAGGCAATGTGTTGGACATCGATGAACACAAGCATTACAGTTGACACAGTCTTGGGGATGTATTAGATCCGCCTTCTGTCTTGGAGTATCTAATTGGTAGACATTCATTGGACAGACTTGTACACACATCCCACATCCGATACATCGCTTCACATCCAGAGTGATGTGTCCATAGGGTTGCAGCGGATACTTTCCTGTAAAGAATGGCATTTCCGAGTGGCCTCGACTATAGAATAGACGACCGAGGTCGCTGGGGAGTGTCGGAGTCATCCCGTTGAAATCAAAACCTAATACTAGCATCACCAGAATCGTTAGGAGAAGCTCCCAGGGCAATCCTAGCAGGCTCCCCGTGGTATAGAAGGCCAGGAATAGAACGACAGAGATAGAACATATGCCATATACCAGCGTTTTCACGAACCCAGATCTACTCGGGAGATATGGAAAAAGAAGATAGGCACCACAGATTAGCAGCCAGACGATTCCTAGGGTCGTGACAAGTTTGGGGAGTGCAAAGATTAAGCTGATGGGGATTGCAAGGAGTGAAATCATAATCGCATACAGGCTTGCCATCTCTAAGCGACTTGACACCGGAAATCGTACAGTTCGCATGGCCTCGGTCTTCTGGGTTCCCTTCTTCAAGTACGCGGGTATATCTCTGGCTTTTACTGGTCCAAACTGTGCTGACCATCCCGTCTCCTCCTTAATCACATCGGGGTCAACCCCAGGGGCTGCCAGTTGAGGTAGGATCAAATGTCGGTGCCGCACTAGATTGTTTATGCCACTAAGTTTAATTGCTGCGATAACGGAGTGCGCCGTAAAATCTCCACCACAAGCGGCACACCACACGTTAATTCCCCGAGTTGGAGCTACTAGCACAAAACAATCAATCTGTGCATGTTGAAGGATTTTCAGAACGCGGCGAACCGTCAAGTCATAATTGCATGTGACGAGAACCGGGCTTTCCGTGGAGGGCTGTCCCACAGCGATATACCCTGGTGAGACGGGAACACCTACCCAACGAAAAATGGTTTCAGCTACATACTTGCTTCGTGATCCAACATGAACCATTGGAAACAGACTAGGACGGTCTGCTTCAATGGGTCGTTGGGGTTGTTTGGTTGCGACGAGTAACACAATTGAATCCAGTAAATGTTGCTCCTGCCTAGTAATCCGAAATCCGGATATTTCGAGCTTTGTTTCCAGATTCTTCACCCGATGGGTTGTTGTCTGGCTCAACAGAAAGGTGAAAGCCGTGAGAGGGAAACGTAACATGTAATAGGGAAGCATCTTGCGGAGCGATTGGGGTCGAACTTCATCCATAATGATTAGCCGCCCCTTCGGTCGAAGCAACCGCCATGCCTCACGGAGCGCATAAAACTGCTCCCCCTCCGACAATTCACTAAACACCAAGGTGGCCACTACCACATCAAAAGAGGAATCGGGCAACTGGTCAATTTCCGTCAGGTCCATTTCCCGAAACTGCACTCGACCCGACGACTGAGTCTTCGCCGCTTTAGCCTGAGCTAGTGCAATCATTGTCGGTGACACATCAATGCCCACCACATTCGCCCCTTTCTGGGCACACAGCAACGCCAAGGTACCCGTTCCACTCCCTATTTCAAGAACATCATCCGACGAAAAGATGAACTCATCCGCAATCCGCTTTTTAAGCTGCGAATCAACACCCAGCGTGAGAAAGTCAATCCCCTGGTCATAGCGCCACGGCGCCGACTCTAACAACCTCATGAGCACAGCAGTTGACGCAACTAACACCTCCTCGTCTACTTATCTCACATAAGACATCCAGTTAAAAAAGCCTAGCCTACAAAAAATGGTCGTCCACCCCCCCGGGCAAGTCATCTGTCACGATGATATGCCTGGACGCCTAAGTCTCCTACGACATTCTTAGGATGTGTGGTGTGTGATTCTTGACGGTTAGACTGCATTCACAGGAATGCGTGACTTTTAATACACCCCCCACCAAGTCATCCCTGACCACCGATGGTAAAACATTTTCGCAATCGAAAGCCCAAACGACGTCATGTCGGTATCACGGGATTAGTCGAACCCGGCTATGGCGCCATATATGTCCGTACCCCCTGGATGCAAAAAATCAAAACCCTCGGGAAAAACGCTCCCAAACAAGTTAAGAAACTCCACACGCACCGCACCTAACTTCACCCTTTCCTGTCGTATCTCCAGCAAGAGACACCAGAAAAGCTCTGTTTTTAGCTATAGACATGAATATCCAACACGTAGAAGCCCAGTCATTTACAAAATTAAATTAAGTACGACGTGCTCGTCCACCCCAACGGATCCAGTGTTCTCTCTTGACCATCTGCTCCACTTGGTGGTCGTCCACCTAAAGCAATTCGTCTAAAAAACACGTGCCCCTGGGTGATACCCCCAGACTCCATACCGCACATAAGTCTTCCAAGGTATCCCTGCGAGGATGCCCCCGAAGTAAATGATTTCGTAACTTTATGCGTTATTTCGCAGGTACGAGGTTGAGTTTTGCCACAGCATCGGTTACGTGGCGTGGCCAGACGAAGATACGGTTGTAAGGTGCCACTTTATGGTAACTTTGTGGAAAGAAAATTTCTAAGGTTGTCATGTCGAGACAATAGCGCTCAATCCAGCTGAATTTTTCTGCCGTTGAGAGCTTCTTTCCATCTACTAGTTTCTTCGTGGTCTCATATAACCGGACACACATGCGAAACTCATATCCGGTTAAGGTATTTAGATTGCTCCAGATACCCCGCTTTTGGTTAAAAGCCTCTTTTGCTGCCTTCTGGAATAATACCAGGTCTGAATAACGTGGTAAACTTGGATAAATTGGAAATGGTGCTGCCCATCCCCTTTCAACAAGCAGCAAATTGAATGTGGCCCGCTCTTTCCGAGACATATCACGTCGTTCAGCCGCAGAGTAATTTGGCGCAAGGTAGGCTAACAACCGACCGAAACTATCAAAATGCTCATTGGCTGCATGCAGATACAGCGAGCG
>JBHLPR010000115.1:0-2924 GCA_048939245.1 Promethearchaeota archaeon
CCCGGACTCCACCACAACCCCAACTACCCCACCTGGCTCCACGACGCCGAAACCCACCTCCAACTCATCCACCACCTAAAAGATCAAACCCATCTCCAACGCGGCGACCGCAAACGCATCGGCCAGGAACTCGGTATCACTCGCCAAAAATTCACCGCCTGGGCCCAAGACGCCCGCAAACCCCGCCTCTACTACGAACTCGACCGCATGCTCTCCAAAACCCAAGCCCAAGCAACCATCACCCAGATTCATGAAGCAAACAACGGGCTCCATTCCACTGAGGATGTTAGTGATCGTCTTCAATCCTATTTTCTTACCCCACTCCTCGAACAAAGTAAACAACACACCAAACGCCTCCACCAATGCACCCTCTATTTCCAAGCTGTCGACCTCCTCAAAGACGGCGGCGCCTACCTCGACGCCGCACGACACCTTGACATCCACCACTCCCAAATCATGCACTGGCTCGACGGCAGCCGCCCAGACTACATCGAACTCACCCGCCACATCCCCCAACAACAACTCGAACCCCACTGGAAATGGCTCCCCCTCACCCTCGAACGCGCCTTCATCCCCACACACCTCATCACCGTCCCCGACCAGGTCACCCACCACACACAAATCAACAACGTCCTCGACCAACTCACCCCACTCGACAACGACGCCATGCAACACTGGGAGACCCGATTCGGACCACCCAACCCCGAAGACGCCTTCTACTACCTCCTCGGCCTTATCGTCAGCGACTATGACAAACAACGCCCTCGCATTTCTTCGACAGAGCTCATACTCAACCTGTCAAAGAACTACTCTTGGAGCGAACAAGTCGGCGAAGCTGCCAGCTACTATTTGGGCCAACTTGGTATTCATTCCAAAGAAGGTAAACCGCATGATTCATCCGCTGGAAAAGGTATGTGCCATAAGTGGCGAACTCAGAAGAGCCCCCTTCTAACCTGGATCATCCAAACAGTTCTTGGTCTTCAACCTTATCAGCGAACTACTTACTATCCAATCCAAGCAAATTGGATTCTCAATGCACCTAAAGAATTGAAAATTGCTTTCTTGCAAGGGCTTAATGATGGTGATGGGTGTGCTAGTGTTAAAGACCAGTGTTTGAGTAACACTTGTGGTCCAAACATCTCATTTGTTCAGAAATTACTTGCTTCTTTTGATATTACATCTTCTCATGATGAGTACAAAGTGAGAATCTATTCTCTTAATGGAATAATCCATGCAACAGATTTACCTTTCTTTCGACATGCTACACAACGCCAATCAAATGCACAAAAATTAGCTCAGATGGCAAAGATTCGTCAAAACCAGCCTAATGGTATTAATTCTCCGGAAGTTCTTGATAGAATGATAGAACTGCATGACATGGGTTGTTCAATGGGGAGAATTGCTGAGATTCTTTTTGACGAATTTGATGTTTCTTTTGATTCAAGTACAGTTAGACGTCGTTTAGAAGCCCTAGATGAAATAGATTATAAATAAAGGAACCTGGATAACCTCGATTTCGCTCAAGTTTGTGGTTGATGAAAACTTACATGAAATGATTGAATTCTTTCCTCTGAATCCAAAAGAACTGCGATACGTGTACCAATTGGCCTATGATCTAATGCATCGAATTCCGAATCAATTGGATAAATAATCTTTCTTCCATCAGGTAATCTAAAAATCCAATTTTCTCCTTCAGTTCCTTCATAAAGAGCATAAACACCAAATTCTCCAGGAACCGTGTAGAAGAGATAGTCTGAATCATTTTGAATAATTTGCGCGTTTTGCGTATCAAGGGTTTCAATGAAATCAATCTGTTCCTGAATTGCTCTAATGACGTCATCCCATGTTTGACAACCATCCGCGAGCCATCTAAACCGCAATACATGAGATCGTATCTGATCTAATTCTTCCCTTTCTTCCCAACTTAGATTTGGTTTTTCAGACATCTTTTACACCTTTGATTTTCGCCTTTAATGGGCCCTTGACTTCTGAGACTCTGAAATTCAGAACATTACAATCTGAGTCAAGTAATACTACAATTCGAGAGCCAATTGGAGTATCTTTGAGGAGGTCGTAGTGAGGGGCTATTGGTACACGAACGATTTGTTCAGTGTGAAGTTTGAAATGATAATTGCGCTCCTCTCGTTGAACAAAGGTTGCGTATGCTCCATAATGACTAGGAACGTGATACAGGAGCATCCCTTCACAATTGTCGAGAATTCGAGCACCTTTCTCTTTAAATTCGTTAATTGATTGGGCACGTTCCCTAAGAGCGGCTATGACTTGTTTCCAGGTGCTTTTGCCATCGACTATGCCTTTGAAAAGCATAAATTGTGTTTGAATATCATAAAGCTCATCCCACTCTTCAGGTGTGAGCCCAGAATACAGATCGTCAGGATCTGCATCGACAGGTAGATTTTGATTCATAGGTCATTTTCACCTCTCCAAATGCCGCTAATTTGGTTTGTTTATATGCGTTCTGGTCTGTTTTGCTAACAATTGGTTAGAAATTGATATCGATACCCAGTTTCTAAAATTTCTAATTGAATATCGATTTTTAACCCCACAATTCGATAGAATTTTTTCTAGACTAGTATTCGCCTTTATCACTTACGAAAATAGGCTAATTTGACCTTATTTTGGAAAAATAAGACCAATTAAGCCCCTGTTACCTTCCCCCGCCGGCACACGCGCAGGCGCAAGATACACATGCACAAGCACAAGCACAGCTGCGACCGCTAAACGAGCTTCTGGGAGGGGGTGGTGGAGGCGGTCGAAATGCCGTTGCAATCTGGTTGGCGAGGTTTTGGAAGCCGGCGACGACGTTGTTGGCGAAGTTTTGGGTGCCGAGGACGGTGGCGTTGGCGAAGTTGGTGAGGTTGATGGGGGTGGTGGGGCGGATGCCGGTGGTGGGGATGGTGGTG
>JBHLPR010000029.1:0-27081 GCA_048939245.1 Promethearchaeota archaeon
GTAAAGCCGTCCTAGCTGTCCTTCGCAATAATATGGAGGCTTCACAAGTAAATATGTCAAATTTCCAAGAAGCCATTACCTCAACACAACCAAGCATCACCCAAGTAACCTTAGATCGGTTCACGCAATTTGCTAATCGGTTTCTTGGACAATAATCAAATAATGAAGATGGCAACAATAAATCAAAGAAAAGAAGGATAATTGCATTGACCTGGGAACTCGAACCAACCGAAAAATTAACCATCGCAAAGAGCATCCTCCCCAAAGCCGACGAAACCTTACTCCTCGTAGCGAAAGCAAAGATTGCCAAAGGTGTCCGGGCTGGTGGTGAACCCATAATGGTGAAAGGCCAAGATGGTCATTTCATTTTAACTACCTACCGGGCAGCGTTTGTTGCGGAAGTTGAGGGTCTTCCCCCAACTGAGGCCTATAAAGGCGAACTCGAAAAAGCCTTGAAACACAGCAAAGTCTTTTTTAATGTTCCCTTGGTTTATCTTCCCGAACTTCAAGAACATCCCGAGAGCTATTTCAAATGGAAAAAACACATGAATCTAGTAATTGAACGCTCCGATGGAGTACAAGAAGTAGTGTACATCAAAGCCACAGGAGAACTGTTGGATTTTCAGCGCACGAGCCATGATTTCTTCAAGAACTGCTTCACTGGCCCTATCGACTTTTTCACTTTATTAGAAAGTGGGGTCAAACACGAAGCAACAACTGAAAAAGCCATTTATGATCTTATCGGTAAGCGTATCAATCAACAAATGACTGCGGTACCCGAAAGTATGCTTCATAGCTACAAGAAAAAAGCACAATCTCGGTTTACTGCTTTCGTATCTTTTCTCGGGAAAAAGGGACAAGGCGGATATTATGATGCAGTTGCACGAACCATTGCTCTTCGCGGGGATCATGTTCACATTTCACTGGACTGGATTGCTCACTCAACAAACACAACAATACAACAGAAAACCCTGCAATTCATTGAAGAATGGCGAACTAAAGAAGAGGCAAAAGCGGAGCGTCTCGGAGACCGCTATGAAATCACTGGATTTTAACCTTCCACCAATAGTTATTTGAAGTTAGAAGTATTCGCACATATGAGAAGGAGGCTTTCATCGTGGCAAAAACTGTCTGTTTAATGGCATCTGACCCCCACTTGGGACCACATCCCAGTATCCCAATCGGTGATGTTGGTAGCCAAAATTATTGGACACAAATGATTCAAGCACCCCACAAGGATCGGGGCGCTCAAGCAATCCGGGCCATCCGACGGCTCACACGTCTCGCAGCGTTTGGTGGATTTTCTACTGGGAAAACCATCACACGAAAACTTCTCTCTGGCACAGAGATTCAAGAATCTGATTCCAGGTTACCTATGTTTATCTATCATCCACCGGATTTGGAACGGGATATGGAACAAATCGAGATCCTTGAAAAGGATGCAAAAATCTTTGTCCCCCCTGACTGGCTTTGTTGTGCGTATGGCGAAGAATTCAACAATGGTAATCGCGAATTCAAAGTCTATGAAGTCTGGGAACCGAGTGAAACACCCTATTCGATAGAGACCTTTCCATCACCTTTGATTAAGACAGGTTGGCGCGGTCAGGGCTTCAAAGCCAACATTGTTTACATTTACACAGGCCGCGTACATGTCTATGCGAATACCGGAGTGACCCAAACATCCGATTTAGCACGTCTTACTTGGACCGGGAAATCGTGGCGACGAGAAGAATTTGATATCCCAGTGAAGTCAGGTGTGGGTAAGGAAGCAAAAACCATTTATCAAAGATCAGTTCGCCTTCAGGAACCGTATGGGCTTCTTTTCGCCTTCGTGGTGGACAATGCTCGTGAACTCATTGAAATGCTTCATGAACAACGCATTCCTATGAATTCACAAGAACTCGTTGAATACCTTAAGACGTTGATCGATAATGTGATGCGTGACAAATTTTCTGAACATGAATTCATGAGCGCATTACGTGATGAGGCAGAAATTCGTGACGAGGTACGCCAAATTGTTGCAAAAGCATTCAACCGACTTGGATTGAACCTCGTTTCTCTTTCAGCAGGGGTCCTTTCCATCGAAGAGAAGTTGTGGGATCGCTTCTTTTACTGGCGAGTAGCTGGTGTCCATCCTGCTCAAGTACTTTGGGCTGAGAAATCAGTAGAAATCGCTGAAAAGACTGGACAAGCCCCTACATTACCTGCGACTATTCCCACCGGTCCGCTAGCAGAAGCTGAACGCAAGCTCCGTGAACGCGTACCAGCTAAGTCTTCTCGTCGAGAACGTGAAAAAGCTGCTATTAAAGAAAAATCAACCAAATCTACATCAAAGGAAGAAATTAAGGAAGAATCAACAGAACCTGAAGACGACGATTAGCACCCAAGATAGAAAGTGAACTGAACAAGGAAGACCTCAATATGACCTCTGAAGAAGTTACTCCGCCCAAAAAACTTCCACTCTTTTCCGGACCGCTTATCCCTATTATATATCTCCGACTTGTAGAGGCATTATCCGTTGAGCACGCAGGCAATCCTACAGCTATTGAGGCGGCACTTCACTCTCTTGGAAAGACGATGGCTACTCCCCTATTAATGGGGCTAGTAAGTCGTTATGGAGAGTCACAGAAGGAATTCTTTCCCAATTCTCCAGATCTTTTTCTAAATCGGGTCGACGAATACCTTGCTCGGAATTGGGAACTTGCCACCGGAAATCTACCGGACTCGATGGAATTCACCGACGATAGAACGCTCCTTCTTCGAACAGAGTCCTGTCCCATCTGCTCTCAGGATACTTTCGAAGCGGAAATGGACTTACGATATTGTGAGATCGTCTCGGGGATGCTTGAAGGGCTTCTTCAAAGCTGGATTGAGAATCTTAAGGTTCCTTTCATTGCCCGTGTAACTCAAATCGCCGGACGCCTACAAGGCGATCCCCAGTGTGTTTTTCAGATTCGTTTTACAGATGAAACGAGCTAGATGTATCATTACTTCTGTGTGCAATCAACTTAATTTGGTAACTTTCTCAAGCTCAGGAATAACCCATTCTAGTCCTTGTTCAGTCAGTCGGCTTTTGGTTGGGATCCCGCGTGCATCCCAACCACGTTTTTGATAATACCAGGAGAGCATCTTTTCATACCCCGCCATGTCTAATTTGGTACCTGATAACGGACCACATGTTAGAGGATCCTTAAACCAACGAGCGGGGGGATAGTCCATTGATCGTTCCCAGTCACCATTTTGTTCGCGTACACCATAGGCCCGCACTAATGAATAGACGCGATCCGCTAGGGTCCAAAAGTCATCCAGGGTCCATTTCAGACCTGTAGCGGCAACAAAATACTTAGGATACCATTCCAGGTCGAATCCTATTTCAATCCAGGGGAAACGGCATCCTACAAGTTGTTCAAACAGTCCACCACGAATTCGTTGAAGTTCAATGACCTTATCCACTTTGCTTTCATCATAAGATTCGCGACCCACATCTACTTCATAGGTGATAATCCAACTCTCTTTATGATGTGCTCCAATTGAACACACCCCAAACGCCAAGGCCATACCAGGTGCGGCATGACAATCATAACCTGAGATTTCTAAGCCCTTAATCTGCATGGCAAAATCAATGCTGTTCTTTCCTAATTGCTTGGCAAAGGCGCGTGTGCCTTCCGCGAGTTTCTGACCTAAATTGCCTCTCCGAAAAGCAATATCTGAGATTAGCTGTTTTGTAGCGTGAAAATCGCCCCAATCTAACTTCTCATCCAGAATTCCCTTTTCAGAAGCCTCCATTGCAAAGCCAATGGTGTTTCCTAAAGAAATCGTATCAAGCCCATATTCATCTGCTAATCGATTTAACGTAGCTACTTCACGTAAGTCACGCATACCAATATTTGATCCTAGAAGCGCAACATTCTCATAATCCAGTTCAGCCGACTTGCCCTCCGAATCTTTGATACAGTGGCCACACTGCATGGTACAATGAGGGCAGCCATGGGTGTTCTCTTTCATTTTCTCCAGAGTGTCTCCGTTCAGGGCTTCGGCATGTTCAAACTGTCCTTCTTTGAAGTTGTAACTGGGAAGAACACTATATTCTTGACACCACGTGTGAATCAGCATCGTCCCTTGGGTCATCCAGTGGTCGTAACTTGGCTTCTCACGAATGTCTTTGAAGCCGTCACGGCCAAGTTGACGAAAAGTTTGGGGGTCCGCAATCTCTGGGCTCGAAGTACCTTTCGCCACTAGGGCTTTCAAGTTCTTGGAACCCATTACAGCTCCTATCCCAGGACGTCCTCCAGCCCGTCCCATCATTGAACGTACCACTGCATATTTCACCAGATTCTCCCCACCCTGACCAATCATCAAAGTCCCGATATTCTTTCCATGTTCATCCTCAAGCTTTTGTTCGGCTTCAAAAGCTCCCTTTCCCCACAATGAATCAGCATCGAGAATACTTACTTCAGCATCTTCGATCAGAATATAGGAGGGGTTCTCGGCCTTTCCTTCGATTATGACAAAGTCATAGCCTGATCGCCGGAGTTGGGAACCAAAATGCGATCCCAAGTTTCCGTCGCCATAAATGCCCGTTAACGGGCTTTTGGACGCGACTACGGTCTTTCCCACATTTGGCATCGAAAGGCCTGAAAGTGGTCCCACTGCGGCAATGAATTTATTCCCTGGTGAAAGTGGTTCTGTTCCATGTGGAACCTCGTCCCATAAGGTTTTGATGGCAAATCCTCGGCCACCTACAAACTGCAAAGCCAGCTCTTTCGGATATGCTTCTGTAGTAGCCTTCTTATTCGTGAGGTTAACGCGTAATAACTGTCCAGTCCAGCCCTTCATATCAACACCGCATAAACTGAATCTTGCACTCAGTCAGGTGAGATTCCACAAATAGCTTTCGCAGAAACACACACCTAGAAAAACAGGAGAAAATTCTGTTTCACTGCTTGAAGCATAGACATTTATGAAAGGGAAACTCCAAATCACAATCATGAGTAAATCATCTGCTGATTGTGCCTTTTGTAAAATCGCCGCAAAACAGCTTCCTGCAAACATTGTCTATGAGGATGATGAGATTCTCGCTTTTCTTGACATCCGTCCAATCAATCCCGGTCACACACTGGTCATTCCAAAGGAACATTCTGCAAGTTTAAAAGAACTTGATTTAAAACTTGGTGGTCGCTTATTCCAAGTCGCAGGACGTATCGCTGCTGCGCTCCGCAAATCTGGAATTCGATGTGAAGGAATCAACGTCTGGCTTGCAGATGGGAAAGCCGCATTCCAAGAAGTCCCCCATATTCACATCCACGTTATACCCCGATTCGAAGGGGATGGGCTGCGTCTCCAGACTGGACCCGATTATGGAACAACACCACCACTTGAAGAAATGCAAAAACAAGCAACCGAAATCCGCAAAGCGCTCAAATCCCTGTAACCGGAAGAATATGCCCTGAAACGAAGGCTCAAATACTCGAAACATTGGATTAACCATCACATAGAGAAGGTCCTGATATCCATGAAAACACGTGGAGCATTGTTCCTCGTTACTTCAATACTCATGGTTGGACTAGCAACTTCGCCCTTTTTCACTGCTCAAACACCTCTCAAGATTAAGGCAACACCTCTCGCCCTCGGTGATCCTTGGAGTGTGCTGTGGATGCACCCCAATTACTATTATGGGTTTACTGCCATTGCAACTACCGCTAGTGCGGTCTTTATCGCGGGGACGATATGTAATGCAGGACCGGCAATGATTGATATCTTCGATAATAATATCATTCTTCTGAAATACACAAATGAAGGAGAACTCCTTTGGAATAAAAGTTGGGCTACCTCACACGATAACTCTGCTCCCTCATACGATGAAGTTCCATATGCTCTCGCACTATCGGTAGATGCACTTTATCTAGCAGGGGAAACAACGACTGGTCCCTACGGCACCAATGGGCTGCTTATTAAATTAGATTTCGAGGGGAATCAACTCTGGAACATCTCATTTGGAAATTTCTACACTGAAGAGTTTACATGCATTGGGATTGGAAGTGATGGAGTTTATGTTGGCGGTATCTTATGGAGAACAGGTACAGATGGTGATGCATTAATTGCGAAATTTGATTTTAATGGAAATGAGCTTTGGTCAGAAGTTTGGGATATGGCCGCTGTTGACCAAGCATACGGAGTTGCAGTTGGGTCAGATGGAGTATATCTTGTAGGTGATTTTGGACCTACATTGGATGGGACATCGAATAATGCCTTTCTTGCCAAATACTCCTTCACCGGTGTCCAGATGTGGAACAGTACCTGGGGTGGTTTACAAAAAGATCTTGCCCGTGCTGTGACTGTAAATGATACCAGTGTATATGTTACCGGTTCTACTAATTCTTTCAGCCCTATCTCATCGGGGGCATTGTTTCTACGGAAATACAACAGCACAAACAGCTTGTTATGGGAAGTGATTGATACTACTGGATTAGATCATGAAGGAATCGGACTCTCCGCTAGTGAGGATACGACCTATGTTGGGAGTAAATATGGGGACCCTGCTGCGGGATATCAGGTCAATCTTCTTAATTTTAATGCTACGGGGGAACTCAATTGGAAACGTGCATGGGGTGGAGCTGGGAATTGCCAACCTTATGGATATGCTCCTAGCGATGATGGCTACTATTTCGCTGGGTCTACACGTGGCTGGCTTACTCCATTAACTAATGGTTTTTTCGTGAAGTATGGGGCAGATGGTGAGGTGAGTCCTGGTCCAGTGGAATTATTCGAACCCACCTTCCTCAACCCATACGGCTCTCTCATCCTTTCCTGGACTCAAGCCTTTGATCCTAATAGCACCATCGATGGCTATGAGTTACAAATGGATTCAACACCGTTCTTTAACATCCCTGACAGAACCTGGAACGTTAATACCACGAACCTTGTTCTTTCAAATCATCCACCTGGAACATACTATTTCCGACTCCGCGCTCGAGACCACACTCCTCTCTTTGGTCCCTGGAGCAATCTAATTGAGGTCACAATAAGCCTTGTTCCACCTGCCCTTTTCAATCCCTGGCTAGCCCCATTAGTACTCGTACTCGGCATTTTAGTAGTAGTCGCGATAACACTCTGGATTTTCATTCGCCAAAGGCGCTTTCAATGAATGTGACAGATTAATTGAATATACACTGCCTCAAAGGTTCACAGTCAGTTTCGAGACCTTACTTATTTTTAGAATCCCATTGATCATACTTTTGGGAGTATCCGCTTTCCACGGGGAATAATGAAGGGTACCGCTTCTCGGTATGTACCATATGTATCGCCAAAGCGTCGTAACAGTTCAACTTCCTCATACCCAAGTAAGGCGAGTTGAAGGGGTGTAAAGAGAATGGCAATAATCAGAAAGGGTACAAAGTCAAACATTAAAGCAAATGCTGGAGTTGCTAGAATAAAGCCTAATGTCTGGGGATGACGGCAATAAGAATATGCTCCCTCGGTCACAAGCGTTGAAGTACGCCTACTAAGACCAATCTCACCACCTTGTGCCCGATCCCAGCCCAGAGATATTACTCCCCACACAATAAACATAATCGCAAAAATAAGTAGAATCATCCCACCTAATAACTCAATAAGCCGCCACGGATTCAACAGACTAGCTCCAGGAAGCAATTGCCATGGAATCTGCGGGAGATACCAAGTCAAGAGAATCGCGATAGCAACTATCACAAAGTAGAGAATATTCGGTAAAATGACAATTATCGCCTGTCTTTTTGATATACGCCGTATTGATTCAGCCATAAAGGGTCCTCCGCTATTTTAGTCTGGAAGCGGATTTAGAAGCGCTTAGTTATCAGTTATATCTGCGACGAGTAAATAAATCCCTGCAATAAACATACCCTCAGTCGATTGATGACGAATGGTCACTCTCAAAGTATCCAACTCACTTGAGGAATCACCCTATGGACAACCGTGCCAAAGCTGCAGAACTGATACGAACCGCAAAACACCTTGTTGCCCTTACAGGTGCCGGTATTTCCCAGGAATCCAATGTCCCCACCTTCCGAGGAAAAGACGGTCTTTGGAAACACTATAACGTGATGGACCTTGCCACCCCCCAGGCTTTCAACCGGAATCCCGAACTTGTTTGGGAATGGTATGCTTGGCGTCAAAACCTAATAGCGCAATGTAACCCCAATCCCGCCCACTACACACTAGTGAAATGGGAAAAAAATCAAATTCTCAAATCACTGATTACCCAAAACGTTGATGGTCTCCACCGAAAAGCAGGCTCAACCAAGGTACTTGAAGTCCACGGTAATATCTGGTCACTCAAATGCACCCAATGCTCCTATCATGCTCAGATTACACAACCTGCCCAAAGCCTTCCCCGCTGTCCCAAATGTAAAGTGAACCTCCGCCCTGATGTGGTCTGGTTCGGTGAAAGTCTGCCATCCCAAATCATGATTCAAGTATACACGGAACTTCACAACGCAGATGCTATTTTAGTAATCGGTACCTCCGCCTTGGTTCAGCCCGCTGCCTCATTTCCCTTTCTCGTTAAACGTCAAGGTGGATGCATTCTTGAAATTAACATTGAGGAAACCCTTCTCACATCTGCCGTTGATATTCACTTATCCGGAAAAGCAGCTGAAATCCTTTCCCAACTCGATCAGCTTCTCTGATTTTGCAGGAAAACCCTTCTCATTCATTACCTCTGTATTCTAAGAGCAATTAGCTTGTCAGCAGCTTTACCTACCTATCAACATTTCGTTGGTTTCTCTGCTTTTCTCGCCTTCGACGAATCAAGCGTACTGAAATCACAATTAGGATAACGATTACAATAAGTAACAGGAATATGGATGGCAGATTCAACACAATGAGGTTCCAAATATAATAAACAGGGTCAATCGGTATCTCACTCGATCTGAATATAGTGATTTCAACACCACTAATTATAATCCCCTCCTCATAGCCTGTAATTACATATGTTCGCTGGAAATTCGAAGCAGTAATGGCTCCAGGTGTAATAAATTCCAAGGCTGGGTGGTCTCCAAAAACGGATGGGCCTTCAGAATCTGGCGGTCGCGTAATGACAGCTATCCATTCTGTATCGATGTCTTTTTCGGTGCTCCAATTTAAAGATAAACGAGGAATTTCCCTGAATAACGGAATATCAACTTCTCCAGTGTTATGGAATAAAGTACCAATATAGAGAATCTCATAATTCTCGACTCCAATGTTGTTATAAGGATTCGCATCCTCTGGGTGATTTATTGTTACGCGGATGCATACATCCATTTCTTCGGTTATATGGAAGGGTGCAAGGAACGTTGTAATGCCATTTCCTGGGACGTTAAATGGTCCTGATTCTGCTATTTTGGTCCATTCTTTCTGCCCAATTCCCCACCCGCTCCATTCAAACAGCACAGTTGTGCCATGCGCATCTTCCGGAGAAATATTACGCACATCAGCTTCAATCATATAAAGGCTGGGAGGAATCAATTCAAATGTACCCACAGGAATTTGTGAAAGAATGCTCTTTACACGGATACACGGATTATTCCACCTAGGATTTGCATCGCTTCCGGATCCCGCAGGATTTAGATACCAAGTTGATTCATCCCACTGAGAATAAATTACTAAGTCAGGTCGATTATCCCAACGACCGAATGCAACGCTTGCGCACCGATCGGATTGATGTGCAACAATGGTCTCTTGAGGCGCACTCCCAAAAGGAACAGAGATTACCTCATCAAAAGATGAGGTCTGAATATCAAATATATATAATTCTCTGAAAACTCCGAAATCAATCTTCACCTCTTCTTGTGGATTGAAATTCTCTCCATGTATAACTATGTCTGTTCCAGTCACTCCATCTTCAGGTGTAGCAGTTATCCACGCTTTTTGTGAGCATACAACTATTTCATCCTGAAAAGGGATGAAATCTTTATGAGTCACTGTAATAGTCAGCGCCTCACTTTGCAATGGAACAATAGTACACTCTGCTACTCCCTCTCTATTTGTATAAAACACATCATGCACAGTGGTTCCGTGCACACAGACTTTTGCTGATTGAACTCGTTGCTGAGTATCTTGAGAGGTTACTGTCACCCAGAATGACTGGGGACCACCAAATCCAATCTGATCATTATAGCTTACCACAAGCTCTTGCGGTTTTTGAGTATAGATAGCTAATTCGGGGTCTCCAAAGAGATGATACATTTCAAAGGTCAATTGCGAAAGGATTGCCTCTTGTGTAAAGGCGTTGAAACACATCATTTTGCCAAACCACATCATCTGGCCAAGGGTCAACCGCTCGCCCGCAGAATATTCTTCGTCAAAGCCATCCCATAATGCATCAATCATACCCGTAAGAAAGAATTTGTTTGATCGTAATTCAGATAACCGCGTTGCACCAATCGCGGCAATTGCCCCTTTATTGTTGCCTAATCGAGTGATCTCTTCACAGAATGCATCAACATTTGGGTTAAACCCTTCTTCGTAAAAGCCTGAATATGGTTGTGTTGTTGATTCATTATCAGTTTCTCCATCAAACCATCCTGTATTGCACGCTAAGCTCAAGACAAGGGGCCATTCATGATACCCTACCATAACATCAACAAAATCCTCTGTATAAAAAGCTGGGTCCCACCACCCGTCAAATTCTGGTGAAGTTCCATAAAAGCTATAATAATTTTGTGCATTCCCATGGCCGTAATAATAAACGAGGGTATTTCCCGCAGCTATCTTCGTCTTCACTTCGTCAACAGCAGTTTCTGTGAAAGTATTCTTCGCAATATCTAAACTGGTTAGATATTCATTGATATAGTTCATCGTATCAAAATGGCTGAAGTCATTACCAGCGAGTGATGTTATTGTCCGGTAAAAGTTAGGATCAGTTGGTGGGGATTTTTCGTAATCAATGATCTTGTTCTTCATTGTTAAAACATCGGAGATCGAGTCGACAGATAGACGACCATAATGGATATCGGGGACATAATCAGGGCCATCAACGGTGAAGTAAGGTAAGTCCGTCCCGATGCCTGCTAAATGCATTTCATGCCACATCCCATAATGTGGAGGGATGTGATCGGAATCTCCCACAAATAGCACATAAGATGGAGCAGGATTCCAATTATCATAAGCGAATTTAATATAGTCCGTCAGGTCGTCAACCTTTTCTTGGTAAGTATCACTCCCTGGCTTGAATATTTCTTCAACAGTAGTGATTTTTGTAAGGTACCCTTTCTGTTGCTTCCAATCAGCTAGCTCCTGAACAGCATTCTTGAATTCGTCGGTCGTAATAATGAGATAGTCTGCAGCTTCTACCGCTTGTGCGGGTTCCGATTTTCGTAGCGGCATTGGAACTGAAGGGAAGGAGATACTCTGATAATTCAATACAGTGTGCTCCAATAATGTCTCAAAGGCTGGGGATACAAGTCTTGTATCTACTGGAGCAATTGGAGTATTCTGAAAATTTAGACCAATTCGTATTTCTGAAAATATTTTGCAACTATTAGTCAGACCATTGAATTGAACGGGTAGGATATTAAGAGCTACCACACGATGTCCTCGAATAATGATTGGATTATTGTGTTGTCCCCCTGAAAGATACGCTACTCTTGTAGGAAACCATAAACTCGAACCAGGAAAATAGGTTGTGAGGTTTTGTTGGAACGATGGGGGATTAAAATCAGGATGATCAAAATGTGGTCCCTGATGTGGTCTAACAACTGTGTTGTACTGAATATGTTCCTCGTAATTGATTGAGGTGATCTGGATGTTGGTTCCGTATGGGACCTGAATTAGACGGGTGATGACGGGCACTTCAGGATTTCCTATTTCTGTTAAAAATCCACTAAATGGGATTTGTAATTCATCAAAGGGGAGCGGGGGTTTCCCCACAAAGACAGGAAAATCCCATACTCCGGGAATAATGGTTTTTACTTGCAGTTGTGCTGGTTGCGCTACTGTAACATATGATTGGGGAGGAGAATCTGAAGGATATCCGCCAATGAGGGGAATCCATGTGCTTCCATTGGGTAATTTCCTGAATAGGCTATCCTTAGTTTCAGCTAGCTTGACTTCAGTGATATTTGGTTGGGCCGTGTCAAAGTACCTCTGAGAGAATAGTTGAGGGATTTGGATACGGAGACCTGCTGGTGATAGAACCATCGCGATTATAATTATTAAAACGAAGGCAATTGCTTTTCTTTCCTTATTCCCGATCAACAGAAACCCTTCATTCTTCATATTGTAATCTTTCTCTAGAATATATCTTTGTAGTTATCCTCGGAAATGGATAACATAATATGCTGACCAAAAAAATAGGAGGTGGAGGGCATTTGCATCACAAATCCCTCCTCGGGATATTCATCATCCTTTAATGTGTACAAGCTAGCTTGATTTCGGTGGTTTAAACCACGTGATTATCAGAAATATCAAGATGATAATTAACATTATGAGAATGAAGACTTCGCCCCAGCTTGTCCAAGCTACAGGCGGTGGTTGCCAGGGTGTTCCCATGGTTATCCCTCCTGTGCTTCTAATACTCAAATTCCTTAAAAGGTTTAGCTTTAGCGGGCTCCTAAATATTTAGTTGAGCGAGGTGCAAATCTTCGTGAAAACTATTGTCTTTTAACGATTTTTTGCATCTTCTGATGCAAAAAACCTCTTTTTCCTTATCACTTCTCGGTATTTTTGTACCTTTCAGCTCCCATCGAATAATATCAAACAGACGCATATTCTCAATTGTGCTGGGATTCTTACCCAGGATTCCGGTAACACCACAATTGGAGGTATTTGAGATGGTCGAATCCAAACATAAGCGCAAGAATTTAGCAGAAATGTCGGCAACTGAGCGTGCTGTGGCTGGCTGCCGAAACCCTCATCCAGTAGCTAAGCCACGAACCCGCTATGCAGTTATGCTGGTTCTCAGCCGACACTAGACTGTGAGGAATCCCCATGGTGAAGAAACGATCCCCAGAACCTCCTTGCAGTCTTATCAATCGGGCCTACACACCCTCCATTCGTGCTCCTTTCCGTTGTTGGGGGATTGGCGTAATAGCAATCCGGCAACGGGTGGACTCACCCTTTGGCTTTTCAACTATGGAGCTTTTGTGGGCCCGGTTTATCCACTTCTAAAATCTTGTGATGGTGAAATTCTTTTTTTTGCACCCCTCAGTGCAAATGTTGGCAGACTCTCCCTCTTTTTGTTAGATTTTTGCACTTATTGGCTCCCATCGAATAATATGCAATTCTAGAGTTAGGTATCATTGTCTCGCATCAGCGGGACGGTGAAATGAAATGGCTCAGAAAAAGAAAATTGGTAAAATGGCTGTTGCCGAACGTGCTGTGACCGGCGCTAAAAACCCCAAGGGCACCCCCCGAGATCGAATTAACTTTGCTATCGTAACTTCACGACGCTAATCATGCTTACTAGGGATCGACACTCAAACTGTGACACGGATTATAACCACTGACTGAAGCCGGGTCTTCATGGTAACCGGATAAAACTCCGAATCCGTTGTCCAAAAAGGTCCATTGCCACCCACACAAACGGACCGGGAAGTGCCGAAATGGAGGGGAAGAAAATCCTGAAGACCCGGCTGATTTTTTTCGATGAACCTTGAGCGACAAAAATGCAAATTATCTCCCAAAATGATTGCAAAGGAATTCATATGACGTATATCTTACTGAATTCGTGACAATGGAAAGAATGCATTCACAACTCCTTGTTTTGTTTGTCTAATAATATGCTCTAAAAAACGACATAACCTCCTAAGAGTAACTTATTTGACTCAAAACTCAATACACTAGCAGGCTTTACAATGAGAGGTTCCACAAAAATAACTGCAGTACTCCTCGGATTTTCATTTCTGTTATTTCATCTTTCTCTTATTCAATGTGTTTCTGCATCATATCCTGTTGGCTTAATACTCAAGTATCATATTTCCGATGATTTTCAAGGAGACTGGGATGAACAATTCACAATTCTCGAGGAAGCACCTGAATGTGGTCAGTCTATTCTGTTCATCGAGTTCTCATCGACTCTCGAGAATTCCCTCCATGGTCATCTCTATCTTAATACATCATCTTGGAATCTCATCCACGTGGATGGAACAGTAGCGGATTCACCTCTCCAACCTCCTTTATGGGTTGATACCTCCACATGGCACATTGGTGATACTATCCACCTCCCCACATATTCAGGTACATACCTTGTTTCTTCTGAATATGTTTCCCTTTCATTTGGCACCTTTCTCTGTTGGCGAATCCAATCAGTAGCTTGGTTTTCTATTGACGACGATTATCAACAATGTACCCAAAATTGGTACTTCCACTACTCGGAGGGCATTTTAATCAAATACACCTATGAGCTCCTGCCATCTCAGCACGCCATCTACTCACATAAAAGCACACGTGAACTCTCAACAACTAATTTTCTTCAATATGGAATCCTTTCAGTCGAAGAACAAATCCAACTATCTACACAGACCTTGGGTTTCTCCGTCGTTCTCCTGATCATTCTTCTTGGAAGCATATTCTTATACCAATACCATCGGCAATCAAGGAAAGCCCTCTGAAATTACAACTTATATAGATAATCTAAGAAAACATGCAAATGGTGCCCATTATGAGCCTAGTCCAATCCAAAGACACTCTTCAAAAACGGAAAAAGAAGTTTGCCAAGGGCTTCCTCCTGGGTAATGTAAACATGGTAATGGTTATGTTCAAAACAGACCCTGCTATCCTCAAAAGGATTATTCCTCCCCCTCTAACACCCACACCTGATTCGCTGGGAATGGCCTATGTTGCCGAATTTCTAAGACCTAATTTCATCCAACCTTATAATGAGGCAGCACTCTTTGTTCAGGCTCAGTACAACAATGAACGCGGAAACTACTGCCTTGCAATGCCGGTCGACAACGACCTCGCCATGGCCGCAGGACGCGAAGTCTATGGATTTCCCAAAAAAATTGCTGATAAAATCACCCTTACACGCAAAGGAAATTCAATTCATGGTCTCTGTATTCGCCACGAGATCCCTATCATCGAAATCAAAGCCACCATGCAAACACCCTTCCCCGAAAAATTTACTTCAACTCCTAACTTTCTCATCAAAGCTTTTCCTGGCCTTGACGGAGTGTCGGTAGATGATAATCCACGTCTCATCCGCCTACTAAACCAAATTGAATATGGACCCATCGAAATCGGTCCTGGGGAACTCCAGCTCAATAAATCACCTGATGACCCACTCTACGAAATTCCAGTCCTTGAAGTTACCACCGCCGCTTATACAACACAGACAAATATCTGGTTAAAAACCGGTGAAACCCTCAAAGAACTCAACCCCGATGACTACTATCCCTATTTCTTCAATAAATATGACTGGGATCTTTGAAACATCATCAGGCATCAAGTTGTTTGAAGAGCTGTTCAAAGTAATCATCAATTGGACTCCGAAACACCCTTGTCGGATACCCATAGATAGCATTTGCAGAAACAGCCTCAGATGTCTGTCGAATCGTTTCGATAATCTCACTCGCCTCGCGCATATGCTCAACCACAAAAACACAAAAAATCTCCGGCTCAAACGCCGACGCATATGCATACCAAAATTTCACCGGATAATAGTCCTGTAAAATCTTCACAATTTTGGATCTTTGTTGTGTTCCTTCTTCATGTCGAATAATGATTACAAAAGCCGTATATCCTCCCGCATTCAAATTCCATTGTACAGTAATTTTAAAACAGACCTCACTAGGTCGACTCCCACCCCTCGGCTCCCAATTAATATAGATATTTGGTTCCGATCCATTCTCACCAATTAACTCGCCGATTATCTTTCGGATCCGACGAGGCGTTAACCGCGTCTGTTTAGACATATCACTAATCGACATTCGTGCATCCTGATGTAAACAGCGAAGAACCTTCAGATCTGATTTAGATAACTCACAACGTTTACCCGGCTCAGTGAGTATCGTATGGAATTCCACTCCTTCTACTCCTGGAATCTGCCGTAAAAACGTACCAATCTCTTGAAGTCCCATAGCCCCGGCATAACTTCCGAAACAAAGAATACTCCCATCGGTCAAAATGCTCGCTGAACCTACCAATCTATGTGCTCCTAAGGAGTCTAGGAATGCATCGGATGGAATCGGATCCTGGGTTCGGATGATTGCTACCCAATCTTCCATACCTAACATTGCATTTGTCGGTAGTAACTGCCCCCCTCGAATGATTCCATCACTATTCAGCTTCTGAATCCGCTTCTTAATCGCATTCACCGAAAGGCTGAGTTTCTTCGCAATCGCCTGATATGAAGCTCGGTAATTAACCGATAACTCGAAGATTATGTTCTTGTCTACGATATCCATCGACACCACTCATTGCCTTTTACAGCTAAATAGAAGGTAGTTTGGGTGATATCCTACCATTTTAGCTTACACATGCCTTATCTCAAAGGTCTGAATCCACATTCTTTACAGTACTATCGCATAAAAATATAAACTGCCACAAAAATCAACCACTTTGTAATAGCATACTAGCGATTTTGTACAAATAATTTTTGAGTCAATCAACCCATATTAAACAGACAGTTATTCACCAAACCAAATAATAATCCACATGTTAAGATAGTGGTGACCTAATTTGGATGAGATTGATAAAGGGATTCTACTTGAATTAGCTGATAACTGTAGAATCTCTTATCAAGATCTGGCTACCCAACTCGGCATTACCGTGAACGCTATAAAAAAACGATTTGACAAGTTAGTTGAAAGCGGAGTTATCTGCGGGTTCACTATTTATCCCAGCCTTGCTATGTTAGAAGCAGATAATTTGGTTGCCCGGATTTATCCAGAAATCCAACCACAATCTGATGAGCTTCTTGATTTAATTGGGTCCAATAGGATGGTTAGAACTGGCAGTTATCTCGCCGATGGCTCAGTTCTTTGCTTTGCCGATTATCAGGGGAGTATGGGTTTGGCAGAACTTGGAAAATTCCTCAGAGGAATATCTAGTGTTAAGCAGGTTGACCTCCATACAGTAATCTGTGAGAAGGGGAGTAGATGTGAGCTCACGGCTGATGATCTAAGAGTTCTACGTGAACTTAAAACCGATGCCCGAATGCCTCTCTCTGAAATTGCTCGAAACACAGGCTTAACTCCCCGACGAGTGCGAAAGAATCTTCTGAAACTTTTCGGTGAGAGTGGCTCCGGATGGGAAATTGCAGTTGATGAGCAATCGTTTGGTGATCAGCGCACCCGTCAAGCCTGTATGTATTCACGAGTCCTATGGAATCTAAATGCAGGAGGCGCCACATTTTTCATAATCAGGATATTTTGGAAAGAGGACACAGCAAGCCCACACGAAGTCGTGGCCTGGCTACGTAAACATTTCCCACTTGAATTTTGGTATGCATATGTTTCAGCTACAGCTCCTGAAATCTATACCGTGTTCATGGTAGAACATCTACGAGATTCCAAACCTATTGCCAGAAAGGTTGGACACCAACCTTTTACAGAATCCATTGAGCCGATTTTCGGCTATCCCAGCAAACGCTTCAAAAATATACGCGACTATTTCCTCGAAGAAAAATTTGCCACATTGGATAAGTAAGCATCGGTAACTTTTTCCATCTCGTGAACTAGGCTATCTAAAATCTAACGCAGAACAGCCTCATTTATCGCATTCTAAAACGCTTCTCAAAAAGAGGTAAATTGTAATCTTGAATATCAAAGATTAATAAAAGGAGATTAAAGAGAACGCAGATTATTTTTTTGAACCCCGCAGTATAAAATAAAGTGCTTGTGCGCTCGTTCTTTCGTTTTTTTGCACCACTTTGTTGCCATCAATTGATATGTAAAAATGATACTTGTTGAGGTGAATCCCACGGAAATGGGTTCGTGGCGTTTACAAGAAACGGAATCGGATCACAATGACAGAACAAATAAACCAGAACCTAAGTAATTTCAAAACTTCAAAGAATGGTAGGGCATCCTCGAAGGCTATTACTCGACATATTAACCGGATTCTCTCCGTATTACAAAGAGGGACTAGTCGAATTTTCGATCTTGGAGGGGGTCTCGCAGCCCTGTTCACAATTATGGATATGTGCTTTGTCTGGTATGGTGCATTCTACGGTGGTGGGGCTATCGTTGTCGGCGACACTCTCTTGATGTTACAACTTGAACTTGTGATTATCGGTCCCTTAGCCTTAGTTTGGATTCTTGCTAAATTCCGTGGATGAATCCAACAGAAGAATCTTTTACTCATTAGTGAACAATCCAGAACCCAGTTTTTCTCTTATTCTTGCTAACTTGCTCACAGTTAGAATATTTGCTTGCTTATATGCTACGGAAAAGCCAGCATTACTTCTTTCAAGGAAGAACCATTCAAAAGGACATCTAGTTCTTTACCGGCATATTAGAGACTAATAGAAAGTGGAAATGCCACGCAAAAGGTCGCTGTCTACGGAATAATACTTTGGTATGCTTTCCAAGGCTACTACCTGTTGAAGGTATTCCCCAAATAAAAAATCACAACTGCACCATTCGAAGAAAGAAAGGTGTGAGTGCAGAAGCTGCACTCATCAAGCCCTATTTCGGTCGATCGTATGGTACAAACTCTTTACCAAGCAGCTCACGACCAATGATAAGGCGCATGACATTCATGCCGCCTTCCGCACCAATACTATAACTACGAACGCCACGAATACCTAAGTCTAATTCACATTCCTTAGTATAGGCAAAGGCACCATGCCAGTCGGCAACTTCGTTGAGGATAGCGAAGGCATCGATGGGTGCGCGAAGTTTGGCCATAGCGGTCCAGAGTGCAACATCGAAATGATTGTATTTAGTGTTACCAGCGTAGATTTGGTCCATAATCCAGGCGGCTTTGTACATGACAAGGCGGTCGCCCATGAGTCTGCTATACCATTCAGCGAGGGGGAAGCTGATGCCCTCATATTTGCCGAGTTCTTTGCCGAAGACTTTGCGTTGACGGACATAGTTCATTCCGATTTCTAAGCCTTCCAAAGCTGCACCAATACAGGTAGCGCCGATGATTACGCGGGCGGCAGAAAAGCCTTCCATTGAGTAGACAAAGCCCTTTTGGGGATCGCCGATGAGCCAGTGCTTGGGAATCTCAACGTTTTCCATAGCGAAACCGCCAGTGCTGATGCCCATTCGGCCCCAGTCTTCAAAGAGGGTAGGAGTTAACCCTGGAGTACCCTTTTCTATGGGGAGAATGAAGGCGGAGATTCCCCGGTGTTTCGGTGAGGCGGTTTTGTCTAGATAGCCGGTGGCAAAGTAGCGTCCTTGCATCTCGGTGGTGGATTCGCGGACACCACTAATATAGACTTTTTCACCGTTCACGACGTATTTGTCGCCTTTCTCCGCAATCGTGGTCTTAGTCGCACCCACAATATCGCTGCCTCCACCTGGTTCGGTGGTTGCGATGCCGAAGAAGTATTCGCCTGTTGCGACCTTGGGTAGAATTTCTTGTTTGGCTTCTTCGGTTCCATGCCGGGCGAATATGTAGGCCCAGCTCGCTTCAACTAAGTAGAAAACGGGAATAGCAATGCTCAAATCTGCTCGTGCTAGTTCTTCTGCTGCGATGCAGGCGAGCATGAAGTTTCCCCCAGGTCCACCATATTTTTCCGGAATTGTGATACCCAGAAGACCAAGATCCGCCATTTTCTTGATAAGTCCCTTAGGCATTTTGCCCATTTCATCCATTTCCCGTGTATACGGGCGGATTTCCTTTTGGGCAAAGTCCCGAACTGTCTCTCGGAACATCTCTTCTTCTTGCGAAAATTCAAAATCCATGTATTAGCCTCCTAACATGCGAGGGTTGACACCGGCAATCCGGTGCTTAGTATATTAAAGCCTTTGTGAATAGTGTAACTTTCTGTTGTTTTGATAATTCTAAATAAAAAAGGAGTAACAGTTATGACCATGAAACGATAGAGCCATTGAGGTGATTGATTATGACAACACACAGAGACTCAAAGACCGGCATTTATCGGGTCTGGACGGTTCGGGTATTTGTGTCGAACCAAGAAGAAGCAATTGCATTTTTCCGAGATGTATTAGAACTTCCTGTAATTTTACATGCTCCACGGTTTGGCTGGGTAGAATTGGGTCCAGAGGACGAACGGGCAAAAATTGCATTGGTTGAACCGAATCCCGACGCGGATCCAATTATGTATGAATGGCAATTGAATCAGATAGGACGCAGTACGGGTATTACATTTGAAACCAATGATATCGATGGATTTTATAAGAAAATGAAGGAGCGGGGAGTCCGCTTTCATTTACTCCCTGAAGAGATGCCTTGGGGTGGTTTTATGGCTGGATTCGAGGACCCCGATGGAAATCGCTACAACATTGTTGAGGATCCCGAGCATTATAGCCGGGATTATTCTTAGTCGAAGTCGAAGATAGATCGACCTTTCGAAAACTGCATGATGAATCGGCACTGTTCGCAAATCATGAGGGTAATCTTGTGGCTTGTGAGGCCCCATTTACTGTCCATCCGGCCTTCTTCTTTTCTGAATTGTGTGTTTCCACACAGTGGACATCTTAAATGCTGTTTAGACATGCTTTAGTAGCCTCCAGCAAAGCTGTTTGCTATATTCTGACCTTGCGAAAGTGACTTAATTAACCTTACTTCTTTGAAGGCTTTCTGATGAAGACCATAACGTTTTTCTCAGAGAATTGTCTTCGACTTTTTTAGTGAAAAACATGACGGACAAAACACCACTTGGTCTTCCAATCCTAGACACGGCCCTAGGCGGAGGTATTCCCCGCGGTTATGTCATCTTACTTGAAGTTGATACCGGAACGCGAGCTGATGCGTTCATCTCAACCTTCTTAGCCACTGGCTTGCGGAAAGGCGAACACGCTTACATCCTGTGTACTGACTATCCTTTGCGGTTTCCGTTTGAGCAGTTGCGCCATAAGGGTATTAAAGTGGATGAACTGCTGGAATCAAAGCAGTTGATTGGAATTGATGCGTTCACCGATGCGTTTGGGTGGGGAGAATTTGAGCCTGAGAGCGAGTTTTCGGTGCAGGACCTTGGAAATACTCGGCATATCCATGATATTATCCGCAAAGCTACCCTCGCAATGAACCCCGAAGCCAATCTTCGTGGCGTTGTCGATTCACTCACCTCGATTATTCATACGGCACAGGAACCTGATGAGGTAATCAAATCTGTGCATCAACAGGTGGGTGCCCAGAAAAATAATGGCAACATTCTTATCTACACCATAGCTCGAGAAGCCCACGAAGAAGAGGTATTACGACAATTAGAACACATCGTGGATGGCGTTATTGCTCTCTACAAAGTTTATGACGAGGAAGGCTGGCAAATCGCATGTCAAATCGAGAAACTGCGAGGTATTGATTTCGAGCCGCAACTTTTACTATACCACGTAAAAGATGGAGAAATCACACTAACACCCTTCATTGAATTTGAAGAGGAGGAAGAGGAGGAAGAGGAGGAAGAGGAGGAAGAGGAGGAAGAGGAAACCGAAGAAGAATTAGTGGAGGAGGAAGAGGAGGAAGAGGAAACCGAAGAAGAATTAGTGGAGGAGGAAGAGGAAACCGAAGAAGAATTAGTGGAGGAGGAAGAGGAAACAATTGAGGAAAAGGCGGCACCGAGTGAGATCGAAGAAGTGGAAGATGAGGTAGAAAAAGAGTCTGATGAACCACCTCAACCCGAAGTTAGACCTCCCCCCATCCCACCAGTTCCCGAGCCATCAGAAGCTCCTGAGTCTGAATCTGTTACGGACACATCCTCAGAAAATTCCCGAACACCGATGGAGCCAATAATATTCGATAAACCCGAACCTTCAAAAAAACCAGACAAAACACCTTCAGAGGAACCCGATGAAGAGGACAGTTTCTTCTTCTAAACTGTAATGAACATAAAACCTCAATACCAGAAATCATTGGGAATCAAATTCCTTAAGCTCTTTCAATGGACCTCTTCGCCTTAGATTATTTTCTCTTTTCATTCCATTAGCACACTTCGCACATCTTTCCACTATATGTGAAATCGTCCAAGCGGCATGTAGTGGGTAGTGAATCTTCAAAAGTAAAGACGGGAAAGTATGTGCTAGGTGGAACTTCTAATGGGGCTACCAAATACCCACGTATGTCAAGTCAACAAACCTCCGTACACCATAGATAAAACCCGGTTACACCGGTATAATCTAGCCCACTTAATTTTCAACCGTGTCTTTTCAGATTCTCAGTGGCCAGGGCACCAACGGATGATCGACGAACGCGTCCCCGAATTTATCAATCATCCCAGACCCGGATATACCCATATCGATTTCGCTTTAGAGGAAGCCGCTTGGACCTTACACGACACATACCAAGGCACATTTGCACGAACACGGATTCCTAAATATCGCCAACCTGCTGCTGAAATTGATCATGACCTCGCAACGATTCCATTCAAACCCAAATCTCCTAGGCAAATGAGTACATATGTCAAACGAGCTGCAACGCTATATGGAGCGTCTCTAACTGGCATCTGTAAAGTCAATCCAAATTGGATCTATGCGAACACCGACATTCCCAGCAACTGTGATACTGCAATCGTCATGGCAATTGAAATGGAGCCTGAAGGCATCGCCACCTCTCCTGCTATCCCTGCTGCAGCTGCAACAGGTGTCGGTTACTCCCGTATGGGCTTTGTTCTCGCCCTGCTTGGTGAGTTTCTTCGTAATCTCGGTTATGAAGCCATTCAATGTGCTAATGATACAGGGCTCAGTGTTCCTCTTGCCATTGATGCTGGCCTCGGGCAATTAGGACGCCATGGGCTTCTGATTACTCCCCAATATGGCTCACGAGTTCGTCTTTGTAAGGTCTTCACCAATCTCCCCCTCAAAGAGGACAAACCAATCGAGTTTGGGGTAACCGCGTTCTGTAAGCACTGTAAACGTTGTGCTGACGCATGTGAAGTCGATGCGATTTCAACAGATGATGAGCCCACGTTCACACCTACCTGTAAATCTAATAACCCTGGTGTTCTTAAATGGCCAGTTGATGCAGAACGCTGCTATGAGTTCTGGTGCGATAATGGCGGCGACTGCTCGAGTTGCATTGCCGCCTGTCCATATACTAAACGTAGTTTTAGTGAAGTTCCCTATGACCCGAAAGCGTTTTGGGGAGATCCTGTTCAACCCTAATCGAGGTGGTGGCTCTGACAGTCTTTGATGAACTTGCCCTCATCTATGACCAATCAATAGACTGGGATACACGCCTTCAACGCGAACTACCTTTTCTCACTGCCCTCATAAAAGATAAAAAAAATGCCCATATCCTCGACCTGGCTTGCGGAAGCGGACGCCATGCAGTGGCCTTCGCTAAGGAGCGAAATGAGGTCATCGGAATAGATTTGAGCCCCGAAATGATAGCTGCGGCAACCCGGTATGCTGAAAAACACGAAGTCAATGTCCAATTCCAAACAAATGATATGCAGGATGTTAAAACCACTGTTACCGGCCCCTTCGATCTAATACTCTGCCTAGGCAATTCGCTTGCTCTTCTCCCCTCCATCAATGCCTTGAAAAGAACACTTAGCGGAATCCAATCTCTTCTCACCGAAGATGGCTACTTTGTCTCACAAATTCTCAACTTCGAAGAAATACGGGGTTCTAAGTTTCGCTTCTTTCCCCTTAAATCAGGGATTATAGCTACAGGAACTGAAGTGATTTTTGCACGGTTTTTTGAACCCTTTCTTGATACAGAAACTGCGACCTTGGTATTCACTGGATTCATTAAAACCGAAACCGGCTGGAAAACCAAAACCCATACCCAACAAATCCTCCAACTCAAACACCCGCTCTTAAAACAACTCCTTTCAACCACAGGGTTCACTCGTACTCAATACTACGCTGATTATCATAGAAATGAATTTTCTCCAACGAAAAGTCGTAATCTCCTAATCCTTGCTCAGAAATGAACTACCCGCTGGTAATTTTCACCTCGACCCTGTCGATTTTAATAGTGCTTATACTGGTAATCACATACTAACGAATTTGGAATGTGATACTAGTGGAAAGAAATTCCTTAGCTCGAATCCTTATTATCCTTGGCGGTGTATTCCAACTCATTTATCTTATTTCCAACGGCTTCTTTGGCTTCATCATCTTCGTCCTCATCATACTAGGCGCTGTATTCACACCGGGTGACCCCCTTCTGAGTCTTGCAGCAATGACGATGATATCGATGTTTCTCTGTGTGTTATTAGGCTTTATTTTCATGATAATTTGGTTTGTCTTTGCCAGTAATCCGGGACGAACCAAAATCTGGTTACTCCTTACCGGACTCATTGCCCTCTTTGTATGTGGGATTGTCCCTGCTGCCCTTGCCTTCTCTCTCTTTGGCACAACTTGGCCACCAGCTTGGCTCGCAATAATTATGACCGGATGGCTTCCAGGACTCCTCGTCGTAATTGCAGGTCTAATTGCCCAGAAACCACTTGAAGCATAATTACCGTGAAATCATAGAATTATTCGAAAATAGAGTAAAAGCCAAATACAACTAAAAAACGCGGATACTGCGATATTCTATGAAAGGTAAAGATATCGTGCGAACAGGGTATAACAAAATCGCCAAGCGCTATAACCAGTTTCGAAATAAGTTCCACACCAAAGAAGAACTTGAACGGTTCGCTTCAATCCTTCCCAAGAACGCTTATGTATTAGATGCAGGCTGTGGAGCAGGCATCCCTGTCGCCCAATACTTGGTCAGTAAAGGCTTCCAGGTCATAGGTATCGATATCGCACCAGGAATGTTAGAACTCGCCCGACAACAAGTCCCAGAAGGCACCTTCATTGAAGGGGACATGACCCAACTAACTTTTCCCGACAACTCCTTTGATGGTATTGTATCCACGTTTGCCATCATCCATGTTCCGAGAGACCTGCACTCCGCAGTCTATCAAAATTTTTATCGGGTTCTCAAACCCGGTGGTATCCTCTTCTTTAGTACGGGTCCAACCGAATGGGAGGGTACAGATGAATATCTAGGAACTACAATGTATTGGAGCCATTATGATGCCGAAACATCCCTCACCTATACGAAAGACGCGGGATTCACAATCCTCTGGGAAGAGATTATTACTCGAGATGGTGAAACCCACTACTGGGTCCTTGCACAAAAATAACACAAATTACTTCTATTCATTGTTTTAATTCAGAACCTCAATCTTATCAAGAGATGATTCATTAAGCTAGCTTAGAATTAATTTATTGAGCAGTTGAATTAGCATCAATTATCACTAATCTTTAGCAACAAGTATTCAACGTTACTATGTATTTTACATTGGATTTTGCAAATATTTTTAGAATCATTTGACATAGAATTGGTTAGGCTATGAGGCGAAGGGAATTGTTGAACCGGAGGCTGAATATCACCATTCTAATTGTGGTATTTGTCAGTAGTCTGTTATTATCTCCTAATCTAGTTAATGGAGCGACAATTGACAGCGTAATGATTTGTGTATATTGCGAGGGAGATTGGACGGGAAGTTATGGTGCTGGTTTTGACATTCACCAAATTTCTGGGAACACCAGCACAACATATCAATTCAATCGAACTAATCCAAGCTATGGTTGGGCACCAACTGCCATTGTGTCAAAAACTAGTGCCGGAAACTACAATCTCACGCTTACCATCGAAACACTGACAAGAATTGTACTCGAACATGCATCAACTACGGCGGAATTTGGCGAAGTTACTGTGGCTTGGAGTGATGAGCCTATACCGATTCCCGGATTTCCATGGCCTGCGATTATTATTGCGTTGATCTGTACTGTGGCATTTTCTCTCAAACATCAAAAAGAAAAAAGCTCTAATTCTCCCTAAGGAAAAAAATTTGTTTTGAGTTTTACCTGTGTTTGTCTTTAGAACTTTAACTTCTGTAATTCTCCACCATTGACTTATGTCTGTGCAATGGCACCGCCAAACCATACTCAAAAACGAACCAGTGCAGCAGATTTACTTTTAATGAACTCTGTCAAACCTAAGAAGTAGCTACTTTTTTGTTTTAACACGTCGCAATTCTTTCACGATAGCTGGAACAACGTCAAAGAGCGAACCCACTATGCCATAGTCACTTACTTGGAATATGGGGGCTTCGGGATCTGTATTGATGGCGACGATAATGTCACTGGTGCGCATACCGACGAGGTGTTGGATGGCACCGCTAATGCCACAAGCGATGTATAGTCTGGGGGCAATTGTGCGACCAGATTGGCCTACCTGTTGGTGGTGTTTCATCCAGCCTTGGTCAACGATGGGACGTGAGCCGCCAAGAGCGGCATTGAGTTCATCAGCGAGTTCAGCGACAACCTCTATGTTTTGAGGGTCTTTGATGCCACGACCACAACTGACGACCAAATCTGCTTCATCCACTTTTAGAGTGCCTTCTTCAACTTCGACGATAGTATCAACGATTTTCGTGCGGATGGCTGCCTTGTTGACTTTAATATCTACGTTCTTGATTTCCCCTTTTCGTGAGGTATCCTGTTCGGGAGCTTTAAAGACGTTGGGGCGCACTGTCGCCATTTGGGGTCGAGTATAGGGGCTGAGAATGGACGCCATAATGTTCCCGCCAAAGGCAGGACGAGTTTGGACGAGCTGGCGTTTGTCGTCGATGTCAAGTCCTGTACAATCAGCTGTGAGTCCGAGAATAAGTCGCGATGCAATCCGCGGTCCAAGGTCTCGACCATTGCCGGTTGCTCCATATAAGATGATGTTGGGTTTTTCAGTGACAATGAGGGCTGCGATGACATCAGTATACCCTTCAGTGGAGTATTGGGCGAGGAGTTCTTGGTCGGCAACATAGACAACATCGGCTCCATGCTGGATGAGTTTTTCAGGAAGGTGTCCGATGTTGTGTCCTATAAGCACGGCTCCGAGGGGTTCGCCGAGTTTATCAGCGAGTTCACGTCCCTTTCCTAAGAGTTCTAAGACAACGTTGCGAAGTTCGCCGTTGATTTGTTCAGCCCAGACCCAAACGCCTTTGTAATCAACGAACTTCGAAGGATCCACGCGTTTCCGCTCAATTGA
>JBHLPR010000081.1:0-8521 GCA_048939245.1 Promethearchaeota archaeon
ATTTTTGTGGCACGAATAACATCTGCAACAACACCCGCGCTATTGGGGGAATCTTCTACGGATAGTTTCAGTGCAATGTGTATTGGCATTCCACCCCATTTCTTTCCTTGGGCGTGGATGTAACAGACCTTCGTATCGTCGAGGAATGGGACGTAGTCACTGGGTCCTATTCGAGTGGGGACTGGGTAATCAAGGATGCTAGTAACAGCCTCCGTCTTACTAATGCGTTTGCTCTTCAGTCGATGCTCAGCTAACATATTTTCGAAATCTGTATTACCACCAATGTTCAACTGGTAGGTTTCATCAATCTCTATTCCGCGATCAGAGAGCAATTGGGCAATTACACGGTGAAGAATCGTGGCACCAACTTGGCTTTTAATGTCGTCTCCGGCCATTGGTAGCCCTGCTTTACGGTATTTATTTTGCCATCCGGTATCAGAGACGATGAATTCAGGAATACAATTGACAAAACCACATCCGGCATCTAGGGCCGCTTGGGCATAATAGCGAGAGGCTTTAGCACTTCCCACCGGTAGAAAATTTACTAAAATTTCGGCTTTCGAATTACGAAGCTCTTCGGCAATATCTACTGGTTTTGCTTCTTTCGAATCATAGACATTGAAGGCTTCATACATGTGTTCAGCAACCCCATCCATAATCGGGGCGGGAAGAACCTCAACACCCAGTCTTGGTGTTTCAGCAAATTTTGCTACACAATTAGGATGAACAAAGATTGCTTCACTGATGTCTTTTCCAATTTTTCCAGCATTTACTTCGAATGCCGCAACGAACTTGATATCTCGTGGTAGATATCCTCCAAAGGAGGGGTGCATGAGCCCGGTCACGCGGCTTTCATTTCCTGTGATTTCTTTATAGTAATGCACGCCTTGAACAAGAGCTGATGCACAATTACCAAGTCCGGCAATTGCGACTTTGATTGGTCCCATTATCTTCACCTAACAACATAGTTTATGGCTATAAAGTATATAGGCGTCTTAGCTTAGAACAGCATTTAAGCATTTCTCCTCTATTCTCTGAAAAGCGCAGTATAGACAGCAACTTAAAAACGGTGAATTCTCTTAGACGATAGCGAGCATCCATGTCATTTCTTTATCCGCACGCCAAACGGTCCACCGTTCTTTTACCCATTCTTGTGGCAATCGCTATGATCTCCTACTACATCACTCTTGTCTATATCCTGTCATTTTTGGTGCCTATTATTCCTGGGTTAATCGAAATACCTCTCTCTAGTATCTTTCGCTACTTCATCATCCCCGCAGTATTTGCCTTTCCATGGATTCTCTTCGTCTACATTTTTCGTGAACGAACCATCAATGCCTCTGAAATCATGAATATGAAGGGAAACCTCATCCCTCTTCGATGGCGAATGCTGTATAGTTTCAACACTCTCATCATCCTTGCCTTCTTCATCTTCCCCTTTGTGTCTCCTCCTCTAGCAATTTTTGCTGCACTCGTATTAGCCTATCGAATTGTTCATCGGCCCGATAGAATTTGGCAAAAAACACAAGGGGCACGATTAGGGTATACCTTTATCCTCTTCATTCTTCTTGCACTTGTCCCCATCTATCTCACTATTATCTGGTTCCAATATTTCCTTTCAGTCACCTGGGTTATTTTCGCTGCTTGGTGGGTGCTTTTCGATCCCATGTACTTCACCTCTCTTTGTATAGTCAATGCCCTGGCTATAGGTTCACTTCTCCATCTATCCTACGGTACTTTGGATGAGAGTGGAAAACTCCACCACAGCGACAGCCAAAAGTTATGGTTAATCCGTTTTGCCGAACTTGTATTATTCGTCGTTTTTTGGGTGGTTCTAAACCCCTTCATTCCATTCTTCTCTCTTCCAATAAGCTCGGGTTCAACTTTCAATCTCGCTTTTCCAGATCCGGTGGGATTTGCAGGAACACTTGGGAACATCAGCTTTGCTAATTATGTCTGTCTAGGAATTATTGCTATAGTCTATCTTGTCAAATTTGCAGTAGGTATCGGCGGAGACCTGAAACTTTCTATCATCGGCATTTTGTTTGTTTCAGCCTTTCTTATCGTTGAAGCACTTAATGGATTTTTTAGTGTTTCAGCGGTCTGGCTTCGACCTGCTCTCATGGTAGGGTCAAGTCTCATCTTCATCATCGCTTTTACTATCAGCTTCTTTGCAGCGTCTGATGAATTAATGGAGCCTACTGAAACGTTAATCGAAGAAACAAATTCACTTGAAAAGCAGGTACTCGAAGACGCCGAATCGATAGAAGAACAAGATGAAAATGAAGATTCTTAATTTTAAAGATTCTTCAAGAACTCCGGAATTACAGATAGTTCAATGAGCGGAATATACATCCACGTTCGATCAAACGTACCCTTCGCATAGTCCCACTGTTCTTCAGGGTCCGCTTTGTATTTGATAAATGCTCCTTTCGGCTTCTGCTTTGTTTCCACATATAGAAAGAGTGGCATACCTTCAAGGTTATACCAACCCGGAATCGATGTCATCGTGCCCATTACATATTTCTCTCCTTTTTTGAAAAAGAGTATTGTGGCCGTGCGTTCCCGGGCCGCCCACCAATGGACCAATCGTACCAAATTGTCCAAATCTTTTAACTTCATGAGCGTAGAAGGTTTCAATTCAATACCTGTCAAAGTAATCAACGTCCGTCATAAAAACATCATGAAGATAAAGGCTTTGCTTGCTTGAAATGTTATTACCAGTATTTTTGAGGAAGGTCGTAGAGGCTAGAGTGTTATGGAGCTTCGAATTGCATGCGCTCAGATGGATATTGCCCTAGGGGATAAAGAAACTAATCTTGAAATAGCCGTTCAACTGATCAAAGAGGCTGCAAATCATGACGTTGACCTAATTGTTCTACCAGAACTCTTCACAACTGGCTATTGCCTAGATAGAGCAGATACTCTCGCTGAACCACCAAAAGGCCATTCCATCGAATTTTTACGCGATTTAGCCGGGCGATTTAGAATTTTTGTTGTAGCAGGTAGTATCTTAGAAAAACGTGGTGATCAGATATTCAATACGTGTCACTTAATCGGTAAGGATGGCAAATTACTTGGATACTATGACAAAATCCATTTATTCCCTCCCTTTCAAGAACATCAATACCTTTCTGCTGGTTCTGCTGCATCCATTTTCAAAACTGAACTTGGTTTGTTTGGCGCCATAATCTGTTTTGATTTACGCTTTCCAGAACTTACAAGACGATTAACCCTCAGCGGTGCGCAAATCATTTTTTGTCCAGCTGAATTTCCCCTTGATAGGATTGGAGTATGGGCGACTCTTCTGCGAGCAAGAGCAATTGAGAACCAAGTCTTCATGGTCGGGTGTAATCGGGTTGGCAGTGATGGACAACACCTCTTCGGAGGACGAAGTGCAATTATCAATCCTGAAGGAAAAACCCTAGCACAAGCTAAAGACGCTCCTCAGTTAATTGAAGCAACAATTAATCTGGACAAACTAGAGGCGGTTCGAAAAAGCCTGCCTGTGCTGAAATACATTCGCGAGAAATTTAAATTCTAGATTACGCTGGATTCAAGTCATTTACACAATTCAATCTTAGACCTAAAAGCGCCTTAAGCTAGTTCGGAACGGCGCTTTAGGTATTTTTCACGAAGGCGTTGATAGGTCTCTTCTTCAACGCCTCCTGCACGTTTGCGTTGATCCAACCGAGTAAGGAGCTCATCTATCGCTTGAAGTTCAGAAGTTGCTTCCTCACTTGAAATGGCGCCGTTTCCCGGGTTTGAAGGCGCTGCTGAAATAGTTTGAACCGGTTCATCATTCACCGAGTCTGATTCTGAATTGGATGGTGAGGGAGTCACTCCGTTCTGTTCAAGTTGTTCCTCCAACTTGGCCATCTCAAGTTCGATAGCATCAAGCTGTTCCTTCACCTGCTGGTCCATCTCTTCAGCTTCCTCTGAACGGGGTCGTCGAGCACGGAGAAATTTTGCACTTGTCGATGCCTGTTGGGTGTCTGGACTGCTTAGAAGAGAAGAATTGGAGGTGACACTGCTATTTCCCGAGACTCCTGGTTCAACGACAATGGTTTCAAGTTGTGCAGCTCGTTTATCTCGCCTTATTCGTGGTTTAGGTCTTGTGGCTCCTAGCGGTTCGCCAGATGCTGATCGTGTCCCTTGTGGTGGTTGACGAGAGGGTCCATTCGACGGTAACGGCGAGGCGCGACGGTCAAGTAATAAACTGGCTGCAATAAACGGAATCAAGGCGAAAATCATGACGTTCGTAATGCCACTTAAACCGGGAACAAGACTATCAAGTAACAGTCCTGAAAAAAGGAAGGCGTCAACAATTAAGAAGATCGCCACGACTACCCAAATGCCAATGATGGCTGATGATCGCTTGCTGGGCATGTTTCATGTGTCACCTGTATTGGGGTCTTTTGTTCCCCGCATCAAAGATGCTTTACGTCTCTTTTTTGTTTTCTCTATTCTTACTATATACTTGTCGCGTAACCGCGTGTATAATTGTTTTGAGATTGCGCGTTTCGCAAGCTTTTCATCAAGTGTCTCTAAAAGTTGTTGAATAGCCTTTTCTGAAAGTTCTTCTTCGGTGAATTCGTTTTCCCTGCTTTCTTCGGCGACTGGAATTCGACTATCATTTTCTGGTATTGAATCCGATGCAAGTTGCCTAAGAGATTGAACTCGTTGTTCTAGTTCTGCGATTCGTTTTTGAAGTTCTCTAATTGATTCATCTCTTTCGGGAAGAGATTCTGATTTTAAAGCGTTCAGCTGGGGGGCCGATGGCTTCTTTTCTCCCTGAGAAGGCAGTTCTAGCTTTAATGTTTGCGGCCTATCAGTGTCAACAATCTGCGCTTTCTCCTCTTCCGTGGTAGATGGCTCGCTTAAGGCGGCTTCGGTTGGAGCTTCATATTCCAATGAACGATAGACATAGATGATACTAATCGTAAGTATAGCAATAATGACTATTAATATGGCAAAAATGGGATTAACAAACCAAACAAAACTACCCAAAACAATCACAATACCAAGACAACAATACACCCAGTTTTCGCGTCTATAACTCATCACTAGTCGACCAAACTTGTATCCATAAAGCTGAATTCCCTCAACACAATGGTTCAGCAATCTCTCTCCTAATCTATTGCCTTAAAAGATTACGCGGATTCATTATTCTATCAGATTTGGGATGGATGGACACACATTTAAACCATTTTTCCTGCAGAATCCTGAGAGGTGCCATTTAATGCCAATTCTACCTACAGGAAAGGTTCCCCCCAAAATACTAGAAAAGACCGTATTCCCTTTTCTCGGCGCTGCTGATTCAGATGTTATCCATGGGCCTGGAATCGGGCGTGACGCCGCATTAGTCCGAGTCGAGAGAAAGGTAATTGTCGCCACAACAGATCCGATAACCGGTGCTGTTCAAAATATTGGGGCATACGTTATCCATATCTGTGCAAATGATATTGCCACCTTTGGAATACGACCTCGCTGGTTTCTCGCAACGATATTGCTGCCCGAAAACGCTGAATCTCACATGTTAGAAAAAATCATGGTATCGATGCATTCAGCAGCTGAAAGCCTGAACGTGAGTATCATCGGAGGGCATACCGAAGTCACCCCAGAACTGAAACGCCCAATTATTATTGGATTTATGTTAGGAGTATCTGACCACAATCAATACGTTGCTTCAACACAGGCAAAGTCAGGCAATTCGATTATTCTCACTAAAGGGGTAGCTATTGAAGGAACAGCAATCTTGGCGACAGAACGAGAAAAGCTTCTTCGAGAAAGGCTTGGTACTGAATTGGTGACTCGTGCTCAGCAGTATGTTCATAAAATCAGCGTTGTTCCGGAGGCAATAAAAGCAATGGAAACCGGTGCGGTCACAGCAATGCACGATCCAACAGAAGGAGGGGTAGCAAACGGATTGCACGAGCTCGCTGATGCCTCAGAGTTAGGATTCATTGTAGATCGCAGTAAGCTGGTCATTCATGAAGAGACAACCCGAATTTGTGATTTGTTTGACATTAATCCTCTCAACTTGATTGGTAGTGGAGCGATGTTAATTGCTGTTGAGGAAAAAAACGCGCCGAAAGTAATTCAGATCTTGAAGGAAGAGGGCATCTCAGCATCAATCATTGGACGCTTGGTCAAAGATCCTACTCAACGGAAAATCATCGAAAGCGACGGATCAATGAAGTCCCTGGTTCAACCTACTAAAGACGCACTCTGGGAGGCGCTCTCTAAACCATTGTGATAGACTCTAACTATTCTTCACATCTATCCGAGTCTTAATGATATCTATGAGTTTTCTTGCTAACTTCGCTTTGGAAGCCTTTGGTAGGTGAATTACTTGTTTCGTCTTGTCAATTACAAACACTTCATTGGTATTTGTTTGAAAACCCACGCCTTCGCGCCCAACATCATTTGCTACAATTAAATCGGCTTTTGCTTTAACCAAACGTTTGTGGGCTCTCAGAACTAATTCTTGATCTGAGACGTCATGTTCTGCTTTGAAAAGTACGAGAATAATGGAATCTTGTACTCCTTTAACAGCATCAACAATTTTTTGCGTTGGTTGAAATGTGACCGATAACGTCTTTCTCCTAGCAGTAGGCACTTTCTTTTTTCGTTGAGTCTTCGGCTTCCAATCTGCTACTGCTGCGGCTGAAATTAATACATCAAATTTCTCGGTTGATAATTCACTAATAACGGCATCATACATTTCCTGAGTGGTTTCTACAGCAATGACTTTCACGTTTTGGGGAGGAGATACGGTACCATGACCATATACAACCGTTACATCCGCTCCTCGTTGATAAGCAGCTTTAGCAATTTCTATGCCCATTCGGCCAGAGCTTTTGCTTGTTACAATGCGAATTGGATCAATATATTCAAGGGTTGGTCCCGCTGTTATGAGAAAGCGTTTTCCAACCAAATCGTGTTTTACACCTAACCGCTTTAGCACAATATCGACAACTTCTTTTGGTGTGGCAATTTTTGCTTTCCCTTCTTCTATTCTAGGTCCAATGAATTCAACGTCTAACTTCTCAAGTTTTTTGATATTTTCAAGGAGAATCGGATGTTTGTACATCGAGGCATGCATGGCAGGAACAATAATAATCGGTATTTCTGATCCAAATGCTGTGGTTACAGTTGAGGTAACAGGTGTATCATCAATACCCATGGCAATTTTTGAAATTGTGTTAGCGGTTGCAGGGGCAATCAATATCAAATCTGCCTTTTCCTTACGTTCTCCAGCAAGAGCAATATGTTCAATTTTTCCCGTAAGTTTAGTAATGACTGGGTTACCTGTCGCCCATTCCATCAAATACGGGTGAATGATTTCTTTCGCAGAATCTGAAAAAACAGCCACCACTTCCGCACCGTGGCGCATTAACAATCGCGCAATTTCTGAGCTCTGCACAGCTGCAACACTTCCCGTTATACAGAGTACGATAAATTTACCTCGGAGCGCCGTACTCAAGGTTTCAATGATATCTTTTGAGGGGTGAGTATCCATCGGCATCGAAATCATATCCTTCGTTTTTATTGATAGAAATGTATGCTTAATGGTATGTGTATTGCTTATCCGGGTATTTACTACTTCGTACTTCATTCACAAATTCCATCACAGCTTGACTAATTATTTCATTCAAACTAGCAAACTTCTTAACGAATTTGGGTAGGTGATTATTACCGACCAATCCAAGAAGCTCAGTGACAACAAGAACCTGGCCATCACAATGTTTTCCTGCTCCAATTCCTATCGTGGGTGTCTTAATATCATGAGTGATTTTTCTTGCCAACCATTCCGGTATACACTCTAACACCAGAGAAAAGACGCCAAGCTTATCTAATTCTAAAGCATCCCGCCAAATTTGATCTGCCTGTTCGGGGGTCTTACCCTGAACACGAAATCTCTCTGCTGACTGTGGTAAGAGTCCTAGGTGACCCATGACGGGGACATCATGCTTTAGGAGCATCTGAATCACCTCGGTTTGGTTCCCTTCAATTTTCACCGCGCGGGCTCCCGCCTTGCAGAGCTGCTTAGCATTTGTGAGAGCCTGTTCTGGGGAATCGTAGCTGTGAATCGGCATATCGGCGACTATCAGTGTGTTTGTTGCTCCTTTAGCAACCGCTTCTGTATGATAGAGCATTGCATCCATAGTGACTTGTTTAGTGTTAGGATTGCCCTGAAACACCATTCCAAGGCTATCACCCACCAATATCATGTCAATATTGACAGATTCAAGAATTCGTGCAATCTGATAATCGTAGGCGGTGAGCATAACGATTTTTTGTTTTCCTTTTAGTGCTCGGATTTCGCTTGTATTCATTCTATTCTATCCTCCAAGAAGTGGATTAGTTGTGTAAGTGTTTCATTAACAGGTGTTGGAATCTTGTGGCGTGTTCCTAATTCAACGATTTTGCCATTCAGAAATTCTATCTCTGTTTTTCGTCCACGTAAAATGTCTTGAAGCATCGAAGTTCGGTTTTCAAAATTTGGAAATTGTGT
>JBHLPR010000116.1:0-2871 GCA_048939245.1 Promethearchaeota archaeon
AAGTCATGTCCAAACAAGTATTCTCTGGCAACCCACCCTAGAGTATCTCCTCCGCTAGGCCAACCGCCTGAAAAGATGAAGTTACGAAAGACTATGACCGCAACGAAGGCGATGACACTGAAGTCGATAATTAGACGTCCCTGTTCCGTGTAAACGATTTCTTTCAACCGTTTAGGAATATGTATCACCGAGTTTGCCCCTTAAATACGGTATTATGACGGTAAACTCTTTATAAAATTTGGCTTTTGTGTACTTAAGTATTCATTTTTGACACAATGCTCCAAATTTTCCGCTTAGAAATAACATGATCTTGATCGGAAATGAGATTGACCACTCGCCACATCTACATTTCTTCTGTGCAACGCCTTCAATCTTTGAGTTTTATGTTGTTGTCAGCCCGTAATGATTTGTGACATTTCGTTTGATTGAGGGATACCATCGTCATTCAAGTCAACCCACTGAAAAATGTAGTATGAATTAGTGTATGAGTCTATGTTGGAATATACTGCCTTGAGGTAGATTCCAGCGCTCCAGGTTCCTTTCCAGTCAAATCCGTAGCTTATGAACACGCGGTTGTTATTCTGGTCAACCAAACTCATGACTACGAAGTAGTCTTCCTCTTCAAAGTCGATGCCAGATGCAAGCTTGTCAACTTTAACTGTACCCGTAGATTTTTCTACGTACATGAAATGATTTCCATCACTTTGTTGCTCCTCGACAAAATAGATTGGCGTCAGCCTATTCTCTTCAAGATATCTGACGCACCAATGTGGGCGGGGCCCGCCAAACATCAGAACAATCTTGCTCTGGAGAAGTAGCCGTCCGCGGTCTGATTCACTTTGGGAAACGAGGAGTGGATTTGTGTCAAAGTTTTGGTTTTGCACGTTTTGGCACATGCTATAAATGATGCTGCCTGATGCTGCGTCGTAGGTTGCGACTGCCCTAGTCATGCGGTGAGGATCGGCATAGATGAAATATGCTTGATTTTCATTTGATTCAATCGCCAACTTCAGTTGCAAGACCGGATTAAAAGAAGGAAAATCAAACAAATTTCCTGTGTAATACATGGAACCTCCTTTCGGCGAATCTCGATCAAATCCGCCACCCAAATCGTCGATTTCAAATTCTAAGCTGTTGTCAATGCAGTTATTTTCGTCCGGACCTTTATCAAAATCCACATTGCAGACATGGCTTAACCAGTATTCCCTTTGACCTTTGAAAATAACGTAGCTTTTAACATGGTTTTCCACACGAGCAATGCGATAATCGGTGTCTAAGTACCATTCGGTTTGCTTGCCATCGTAGGGCGAAGTGAATGTTACTTGATAAGTGGGAGTTTTGTCGTAATTTATCTTAAACCAAGAAGTTGTTTCGTTGTATAATTGGCAAATTGAGTTGTGTTGAAGGATTATTTGCTGATAGTATTCTGTAGTGGTTTCAATAAGGTCTGGGCTATTTTGTATTGACTCCCATTCCAACATGGTGCATGCGTAGCCAAAAGGCTCAGAAGAAGAGAGGCTTTCGCTGATTAATCTGAGACAGTAGTCTATAGCTTGGGAAGAATTGGAGTTGAGGCATCCATACGCATCCAAAATACGAGTGTTCAAATAATGACTGTGTGTCAAACTGCTCACCCAGTCCCATGTGAGATGTGGGAAAACAACTAATCCACTGTTATCTTCTGCAAGTCTCAAGGCGTGTTCAGAATTGTGGTAGTATGGCAATTGCCAGCCGCCCTTCATCGTCATGTAATCTATTACGTATTGCTCGAAACAGTATCCCACATAATACTCAAAGCCGTACTGAGAGTAGAGATAATTCATTGTGTAAGTGTCTGGCTGAAACATAAACAGACCTTTCAATGTTATGCCGTGATCATTGAAAGTATTAATCATAGAATCCATCATGCTTTCTCTTTGGCTCAATGTCCAATACTGCATATAGCCGTCGGCAGCAAGCAGTAAGCCCCTGGATTTGAGAAAATTGATGAATTCGTCATCCTCTAAATTCTGGTAAGGTGTCCATAGAATGAAGTTCCATTTTGTAAAAGGGTCAAATTGGCTAATCCAATCCATAAGTTCTTCCCTTTCAGTGTCGCTTAAATCGTGAATAATCAAGCCTAGGTTGAAGATTTCGGTTGAGCCACCTTGAACAGGGTTTATCGGCGAGAAAAAGAAAGAACTGATAATTAGACCTGAAAAGATGTTGACTATCAATATTGTCGAGAGTATCCCCGAACCCTTTCGCATCCTTTTGAAACCCCCATTATTTTCTTTCAGAATTTTGTAATGCTCCTTGTTTATGTGAGAATTTGATACAGCTGATGGTATTTTTCTCCTATTTTTTCCCACGAATATCTCTTGATAGCAGTTTTTCTTGCGTTTGCTCCCATCTGTTCTGTTTTCTTTTCATCATCTAGCAGCTCAGTGATTTTTGTAGCAAGAATTTTCGGTTTAGCCGGAGGCACAAGCAGCCCAGTTTTTTCGTTCTGGATTATTTCTGCTGGTCCCCCAATGTTGGATGCGATGACTGGTTTTGCACATGCCATCGCTTCTATTATGGCTTTTCCGAAGGGTTCTCCGAGCGTTGGGAAACAGAAGATGTCACAGCCCTGATAATATTTGGGCATCTGCGTGTGTGATACCAAGCCTTCAAAGATCACTTTATCTTCTATTTTCAGTGTTTTAGCCAACTTTGTGAGACGTGATTTGTCTGGCCCATTTCCAACTATTCTAAGTTTCACGTCTTTGTGGTTTTTCGCCACTATCGGTATGGCTTTAACTAGGTATTCTAAGCCCTTTAGTTTGTAGAGGTAGCCGGCGAATAATATCTCGTGATTGTCTTTCTGTGAATCAGTTTGAGGTGCAAAAA
>JBHLPR010000117.1:0-2864 GCA_048939245.1 Promethearchaeota archaeon
TAGGCAATATCAGCAAAACGACCAGCTAACCCTAGCATTCGGTTTTTATGCCCTCCGAAGAGGAGGGTTGGATTGGGTTGTTGCACGGGTTTCGGTTCCAATACTGCATTTTTCGCCTTGTAATACTTCCCCTCAAAGGACACTATATCCTCCGTCCACAAACGGCGTATCAACTCCACTCCCTCTTCGACTTTATCGACTCGGACTCGTGGCGAATCCAACACACTATACCCCTCAAATTCGACATCAGACCACCCCGCGCCTACTCCTAAGACAACTCGACCTTTGGACAATACATCCACGGTAGCCATCATTTTTGCCAGTATTCCTGGTGGTCGTAACGGAATTGGCGACACCAATGTTCCTAATCGCACCCGTTCTGTCCGACTCGCAAGGACCGTTAATGCAATCCACGACTCTAAGGTGGCATTCCGGTCCGGACGAATGGCCATGGCTTCTTCGCTGAACATATAATGGTCTGGCATCAGAACCCCATCAAAGCCCAACCGATCGGCAGCCAGCACTACCTTTTCAATGATAGGCCACTCATTCATCCAATTCGTATACAATCCAATAAAGAATCGCACTACCTTAGACCCTCCACCTATGACCTTAGGGGACTTGAAATAAAAGCCTTACAAAATCTACTGAAATACTAGGTCTTTGACGTGAAACAAACGCGTTCACTTCATTTTCTAAGAATTGCATGTACGTCTTCGATACCAAGGAGAATGACGCAAAACACACGAAAGACTGGCTTGCTGCATTCTATTGCTATAAAGTGTTACATCTGGTTAATTCGAGAATCATTTTTAAGTTGCAGAATTCCAAGTTACGTGGGAAAGATTTTACGACTAGCAAGAATTTCTAGGTTCGAAATTAGCAGTGGGGTATGTCAGATAGTCGGGTTTGACCTTTCCCATGATCTAATGTAAAATTGGAGGGATATACCTGAGACGACTTTTAAGATGGATTGCTATCGCTTTAGTTCTGTCGATTCTCTGTCTAACCGTAAGTTCCCCTGCGTATTTATCACACGATGTAACAGCAGGGAACTCGGATAGTAAAACGATTGTCTTCTGTACCGCTTATAATATGGGTGACTTTAACCTTCCAGAGATCAGGAATTGGTTAGAAGGGTTAGGTCACACAGTTCGTGTTGCAGAAACTGGGATTGATGCTGCAGTTCTTGAGGGGGCAGATGCCCTGATTCTGAGTTCACCCTTTGGTCCACCGGAGGGTATTGATGAACTGAGTGCCACAAATGCCCAATCGCTGTTTGCAACTATTAAGGCGTGGTTTGACCAGGGGAATAAGTTCCTGTGGGTTTCCGGAGACTCAGACTTTGATGGAACGGATTGGATTTCACTGAATGCTAGCCAGTTACTTGGAGAATTGGATAGTGTGCTTCGATTCGAACCTGCTGCTATTGAGGATGCCGTTTCTAATGCTCCACCTGGTAGCCCGTTTCCTTATCGCGTAGTTGCAAATATTCCTGAGCTGGTTGATGAAGATGGGGCATGGATCAGTGCAGGTGTTGAAGCTGTGCTGTTTCATGGTCCAACGTGTCTGTACGCCATGCAAGATGGAACACCTGTAGCGCTCGAAGAAACAACGGTGCCGAACGTCTTCAATATCTATTCAAGTAGTGATAATAGCTATATTCTTGAACACGACTTCGATCATTCCCCAGTGGCTCACAATATTGCAGATCCACCATGGGCGCAGCAAACCCGCTATGTTATGATGGCTGGTGAGAGAAATGCGGGTCCAGAGGGTAACAATAAGGTTATCGCGTCTGGTGCAGCCCCGTATGGCAATTTTCGCCCTCTATGGATGCCTGCATATTTTGGTGTACCATTGGATGGTCGAATCCTTGTAAAGCAAGCGATACTATGGGGGCTTGGGCTCCCGCTGACTCCTGAGTTATATAAAAGCGTGGGCTTCTCCAAGGCAGATTTTGTGTTCTCCTTTGACCTCACCGGAAGTATGGGTGGGAAGATAATTCACGTGCAGGACGCTGCATCCGCTATCATTGATGATCTTCAAAAATATGTAGCCGATCTTGAATTAGGTGTTGTGACACATAAAGACTATCCTTATTTCTACGAAGATTATCATGGCTACACAGGTCTTTATGGAGATCCCGGTGATTACGTATTTCAGGTGGATTTACCACTACCAACAGACGCTGACACAGTCTGCTCTTTCATTGAAAGTATGTGGGTCGGAGGAGGAGCAGATGTATACGAACCCTATTCAAGAGTTCTCTACGAGTCCCAATTTCTGGACTGGCGATCTGATGCGAGGAAGTATCTTATCCTATTCGGCGACTGGTTACCTCATGACGATGACTTTTGGGAATATTCCACAGGTGGCGATCCTGGCCCGGATGAACTGGCGTACACCGATGATGACCTTGACCTTCAAGAAGTAGTACCTCTAATTGCCAGCCAAGGCATCACCGTTCTAGCTGTTGATTGCAGTACAGGAAGCGAGTTCGCTGCCTTTTACCAATATTTAGCTGACGAAACTGGCGGTCAATACTTCAGTCTTGAACAAGCTGATCTTGCAACTGGAATCCGTTCACTCATCAAAGCGGAGATTCAAGAGACCCTTACTATAAAAGCGAAAACTGAAACGCAATGGGCTCTGATTATCGAAGTCACAAATCCGTATGCCAACCTCTTTATGTCATCCGTTCCACGAACTAAGTAATCGTGGTCTGCAAATACTGTCAACAATATATGCTCTTCGCTTTATGCCAGAAGAGTTACCCCATACTTACTCTCCAGGTCATCGGCAACGTCTTTCAGACCCAGTCTCTCCAGTGTTGACCTTCTGGGTATGGCAGTATTCGGGTC
>JBHLPR010000082.1:0-8396 GCA_048939245.1 Promethearchaeota archaeon
AAATAATACTGAAGGGATTCACTTTGGTCCAAACTGATAACAAACAACGAGCAATGCAAATCATCAATATTCTCGAAAATCAATATCCCCAAGAACCGTTGACCCTTAAGGGTCGTACTCCCTTTCAATACCTAATTGCTACAATCTTATCTGCGCAATCCACTGATGTTCAAGTGAACCAAGTTACCAAAGATTTGTTTAAGAAATATCATAAACCTGAAGATTTTGTATCAGTCGCTTCTTCTGAACTTCAACAAGATATTTTCAAAGTTGGTTATTATCGACAAAAAGCAAAGCACCTGCAAGCTACCTGTCAAATGCTTATTGATGAGTTTGGTGGTACGATTCCCCAAACTATGGAAGAACTCATTCGACTTCCAGGGGTGGGTCGAAAAACAGCAAATATAATTCTCAATCGCGCTTTTGGCATCGTAGAAGGGATTGCCGTTGACACTCATGTTTTTCGTCTTTCCCGTCGCTTAGGTCTAAGTGCTGAAAAAACTCCTTCGAAGGTGGAAAAGGATCTCATGGCTCTCCTACCACGTGAGCTGTGGAACCGGGTAAATCGTCTTTTCATTGCTCATGGACGCGCTCAGTGTACAGCACGGAATCCTCAATGTCTAACCTGTCCCCTGAACACATTATGCCCCTATGGTACCGAGAAATTAGTTGTTAACTAAAACTACACACAAGCATATCCTTGCCATTTTGACGACAGCTTTAAAACCGATATTCGGAAACTAGCAAATAGGCGGGGAAAGACTTTGTCCGCTAGTAATTCAAACAAGTACATATTCAAAATCATCATATGTGGTGATTGGGCCGTTGGAAAAACCTCTCTAGTTCGACGATATGCCACAAACACATTCACTGAAGACTATCTCACAACAATTGCCATGGACGTCACGAATAAGGAACTTGTAGTTGACGGCTTCGATGTAAACCTAGCCTTGTGGGATACCTCCGGGCAAGAACGCTTCAGCGCACTTCGAAAACGATACTATGAAGGAGCCCAAGGTGTTATTTTCGTATTTGACATCACACGCCCAGAGTCTTTTCGTCATATTGAGAAACGATGGGTCCCCGAAGTCACTGCTGTTTTAGACGACTATGTACCCGCCGTTTGGGGAACAAAATCTGATCTAGCTGCCCAACGAGTAGTTAGTACAAATTCAGGAGATCGACTGGGACGCCGCCTTAAAGCCTATTTCTTCGAAACTTCCGCATTAACTGGTGAAAATGTGGAAAAAGCCTTTACAAGTCTGTCTCGTTTAGTCTTAAGCAAGGCATTAACCTCCGAAAAGAAGGAAACAAGCTTCACAATCTAGCTTTTTTGAAATGTGCGATTTATTAGCTAAGAAGCAGCTACCCCATATTATAGGGTGTGTTCGAAACGACAAGTCCTACTAATCTTCAGAAGACTAAACTTAATGCGTTGGATGGAAAAACCTGGACACGGTACTCGATTAGCATTTGGGAAATTGGGAAAACATCAGAAGAGAGTCGTCTTCAACACCCGGCACTTTTCCCCGAGAAACTAGTTGAGCGATTAATAAAAATATACACAAAACCTGGCGATACTGTTCTCGATCCATTCATGGGTGCTGGAAGCACTCTACTCGCGGCACAAAAGCAAGGTTGTCAAGCCATTGGATTCGATATTTCCAGAGAATACATAGAACTGGCAGAGCAACGGCTAGGCTTGTCAACATCCAATGTTCAAGTCTTTTGCGAAAACTCACAAAAACTAACAGACCATATCTCTCCTGAATCAATCGATCTTATCGTGACATCCCCACCTTATTGGAATATTCATCGACAACGACGGACCGCTGATGGAAAAACTCCACGACCTTACACAACATCAACCCAAGATCTTGGTAACATCTCAAATTATTCTGATTTTTTAGCAGCATTGGGTATTGTTTCCAAGCAACTCTTCTCAGTTCTCAAACCTAATCACTGGTGTATCCTAATTGTAATGGATCTTCGTAAGAAAAACAGATTCTTTCCCTTTCATATTGATTGCATCCAACAATGGATTCAAAACGGGTACCAACTTGAAGACATCATCATCTGGGACAGACGAAAAGACTACCATAATCTTCGACCCCTCGGGTTTCCTACCACTTTTCGCGTCAACAAGGTCCACGAATACATACTCATTTTCCAAAAGCCTTCTTGACCTGTCGCGAAACCTTAAGTATCCAAACTCGAAAACAAGCAAGGAGGAACGAATCATAACCGGTTCGGAATCTGAAACTGACATCGCATGGGAAGGCGCTCTAACCTGCCCTTGTGGGAGACCCTATATTCTTCTAAAAGTTGATGAGGTTCAAGTTTCAAAAAGTAAAGAACTCCAACCATTAGCCGCCTACGTACGATGCCCCGTTCATCGGCGTGTTCGACGCATATTCTTACCTTATAGTCGACTCAGTGAATGGATCGGCGCTGTCGGGAATCGCCTTTTTCGATGTAATGTCTGCGGTGAACCGGCAAAACCCAAGCGATCAGGGGTAAAGGGACATTTCACTGTGGTCTTACTTGAATGTCCCACACATGGAGTTAAGGATAACAAGCGAATCCTTTGGAGCCCTATTTACACTTCTGCTAAAGCCGTAAATGAAATTCATATGGCCGAATCCTTACCTCTCCAAGACCTTTTTGAAGAGCCTAGCGAAGGGTCCGCTTTGATTTGTCCACAGTGCAAAACAGAAAACGATGCTGACGCTCGATTTTGTGCCTACTGTGGCGCTCAATTCAATTTTTAATCCGTTAGTTATAGGCTAGCGTTCGACCGATAAATTGATTGCCGTTTCAGCGATGTCAGATCCATACTCCGCAATTCGTCGTAGGCTCTCAAGAGCCAATCGAAGATTTAACACAGTCTCAACAGGATATTTCCCGCCTAGTAGATACCGAATACCCTTGTCTTCAAGATTCACAATCTCATCGACACGACGAATGGTCTTGTGTGCTAACGGGACATCCACAGTTCGAAGAGTTTTCAATGAGTCTTGAAATACAGTATCGGATAACTGGTGCATCTTTGTAATCGTATTTGATAGGGGTGACCTTTCCGGAAGCGTCGTCGAAGCTGCAATTGACGCTATTCGCGTGGCATGATCTCCTGCCCGTTCAATACTCTTTACAACCATACGATATCCTAAACAAGCTTGCGGACTCGTCAATCCAATTTTACGAATGTGATCAGTGCGACCAACAGCGGCGGTTAATTGCCGAACAATGTAAAAGTAAAAGCGGTCTACTTCAGGATCGCGTTGCACTACCTCTTCGGCTAAGCGTTTATCACCCTCCAATAAGGCAATAACCGAATCATTTTGCATGGATCGTACTAAGGCTTCCATCCTTTCCAATGCATTTAACAGCGGTAAGTTTGCTTGACCTAAAAAGCATTGGGCAACAATTCGCTCTGTAGTTTCTGAAACAATTTCTGCTCCAATCAATAACCGGCGAATAGCATCCTTTACGATAACACGTTGTTCAGCGGTTACATACTGGAGATCCAGGTGAATGATATCAAATCCGGCTAAATATTGGGTAATAAAATTCCGGACAATATCTTCCGTGGAAATATCTTTCGGAATCTCGACACGACTTTCAGAAAGCTCTGCTGCTTCCGGGGATGCGGCAGTATAAAGGAGCAAGGAATGGCGGTCCTGGGGAACGAGTTGCACTTCGCTTCCCGGTTTGAGTCCAGCTTTCTCTGCCCACTGCTTCGGTAAGGAAATAATGTAGGTAGCTCCACCAGTAAGTTGAACCTTTCGTGTTTCTGTTGACATTGTGGTCACCCGTTAGGAAAATTACTTCTTGTATAGAATCTAATCAGTATATATAGATTACTTAGATAAGTTATATATGCGTCCTCGAACCGAGGGACCCCAAGCGCAACTCATGATTTTTTGGAGAGCCATTCCATGCAGGTCTTAGACACGGTAACCATCCTATTCACAATCATCGGTGGTCTTGCGCTCTTCATGTATAGTGTTAAATTGCTTAGCGATAGTTTGGCGAGAATATCGGGTCCACGGGTTGTCAAGATTCTGGAAAAGACCACTGATAATCCCATAAAAGGTATGGGGGTAGGAACGGCTACCACAATCATGACGCAGAGTTCCAGCATCACGGTTCTAACGTTAATCGGAATGGTCAATGCGGGAATCATGACTTTTCGACAATCAGTGAATGTCATGCTTGGCTCAGAAATCGGAACTACAATCACTGCACAGATTGTCTCGTTTAATATCGGGTTTGCTTATTTTCCACTTATTGCTATAGCTTTCTTTGTTGGCTTTCTGTCCAAAAATGAAAAGGTAAAATTTGTAGCAAAAATTGGGTTCAGCTTGGGGTTGCTATTTTTCGCAATGGACGTCATGGGGTTGGGAATAGAACCTCTTGTGAATTTACCGATTTTTATTTACCTAATCAACACCTATGGTCAAAATCCTTTTATTGGAATTCTGATAGGCGCCTTGATTGCGGGAGTCACACAAAGCAGCTCCGCAACAACTAGTTTAGTAATCGTATTTGGGAGGGCGGGGGGTATCAATTTGGAGGCAGCGATTGCCCTTATTTTGGGTGCCAACATTGGGACCACCTTCTTAGAGTTATTTGCATCAATTGGAGCCACACGACCAGCGAAACGGACTGCCATGGCTCAGGCTACAATAAATGTAGTTGGAGTTTTCATTTTTCTACCGTTTCTTCTACCGTTTGCGGGATTAGTGCGATTAACCAGTCTTGATTTGCCTCGTCAGATAGCCAATGCCCATACAATTTTCAATGTATTGGTGAGCCTACTGTTCATTCCGTTCGTTGGTGCACTCGTTTGGTTCTGTGAACGGGTAATTTCAAAGAAAGAAGGTGAACTCAAACCAAGGCATTTCTTTGATGAAAAAATGCTTAACTTCACACAACTGGCTTTACAAGAGGCAGAAAGAGAAGTAACTAGCATTGCCGAGATAACGCTCAAAATGCTAGGTCTTAGTAAATTGGCTATTGTTGACGAGGATCTAAAAGCTGCTGAAAAGGCGCTCGAATTAGAAGATGAAGTGGATGATTATTGCGATGAAACAGAACTGTTCATTGATAAGATTAGAGAAGAGGATTTAGCCGAAAGGCAGAAGTTGTGGCGAATAAAATTACTGAATATTATTGTTGATATTGAACGTGTAGGCGATATGACCAACAATCTAGCTGAGTTTGGTGTTCGTCGAGTGAATGAACAGATACCTTTCTCCGAGAAAGCACTAAAGGATTTAGCCCAACTGTTCGAAAAAGTTGAAGAAACCTATGTTGCCGCGATTAGGGCGATGAAGAAAAGGAGCGAAATCATCGCTAAACAAGCGGTGGAGTTAGAAGACGAAGTTGATGTCTTAGAAAGGAGAGCTAAACGTGCACACATAAAAAGAACAACTGATGGTCTATGCGCACCGGAAGCTGATGTGATGTTCACCGAAATACTTCGAAACCTAGAAAGAATCGGCGATCACGCAGACAATATCGCATATGATATACTGGATACTTTCTACAATCATTTCAAGATAGGCACTCGAAGAAGAACACCTAAATTCTGAGCTCAATTAAAAGAATTAAATTCTTGAAAACTATTTGACTCTTTCATCTGAGAGGAGTTCCTCAATAGGCAGCGATTCTCCGATATGGTTATCTCGACCTTTCATGCTAGTGGCCATACAGAGTGCATTTACAATTGCTTCTTCTGTAACCTCTACAACAGCTTCAAAATAAGCGGTTAGCAATCTTTCATTTAATTGAGTTCGTTCAATAGTTACTAGTGATGTTTCCTCAGGTTCACGATGGGCGGTACTGAATGCAATAACAAAATCTCCACTTCCATGGCTAACTACGCTTCCTGTTCGTCCTATTCCAATTACTGCTCGCCGCGCCATTCGGCCCAATTGTCGGGATGAAAGGGGAGCATTGGTGGCAATAATGACAACAATCGAACCTCCTTCGACACGAGGGTGATCCGAAGACACACTAGATGCTTGTTTTAGAAGTGTTGTGATTGGGGCTCCGTTTAATATGAGATCTCCCTTTCTCCCGCAATTAGGAACAACGAGGCTTCCCACGACATAACCTCCTTGTTTTTCGGGAAGAACTCTAGAAGCCGTGCCAACGCCACTCTTATAGCCATAGGCCATCATTCCTGTGCCAACCCCTACGCATCCTTCTTCCACTTTGGTAGATGCTTTTTGTATCGCTTCATAGACGTGAGGTTGTCGGACATGACGTCCTTGCGCATCATTGAGGTAACCGTCATGACATTCAGCGACGATGGGATTCGGGGTGGTTTTTTTGATACCAGCCTCCGGGTTATGTTCGATTACATATTGTGTTACAGTATCCTCGACGATTCCAACATTTAGTGTGCTTGTGAGAAGTATGGGCGTTTCAATACGTCCCAATTCCATCAATTGTGCTAGTCCTACAGCCTTACCAAAGCCGTTGATAATGTGTACAGCTCCAATTACTGGTTCAAGAAACAGGTTTCCCTCGTGGGGTAGGATCGCCGTGACGCCTGTTCGTATCGGTCCTTTCCCGGGAACAAGTTGGCCTTCTCCCTCAATGAGAGTCGAATGCCCTACTAAGACACCGGAAACGTCAGATATAGCATTACGAGGTCCAGGAGGGATGGAACCAATTATCAGCCCAAGCTCACGTGCACGTTTCCGTTGTTCCTTTTTCATATTAGGAATTCACATCCTAACAGGAATTATATCTGACACTAGGATGTTATCCGGAATAAGTAATTAGTATACTAGATCTGAGGTAGAATGTGTGTCCACATAATGGTTCCAGAAGCTGGTCATTGACTAGTTTTTCACGAGAAAACCGAAAACTTAATTTAATGCGGTTGCTAAAACCCGAAGGCTGGAGCCGTGAAGAGCTACCAAAGACTGCGAAAGCCTTAAGTAGCTCAATGTGCGTCCCTCCTTTTTACTACCATTTCAGCCCTTATGCCGTGCATATGGGTGTCGAGCCTAGGAGGACCGTCCTCTCCTTGGTCTTCACGATGATGGCTATGCATAGGTCGTATACCCTGGATAACGCCAGTCAGAATCAGTGTGGGTTCTAATTAGTACCAACACAACAACGCCACTTGGTGGATGACTAGGCTTGGGCGCCGAAGAAGGCCGTGACAAGCTGCGATAAGCTGTGGGGTGGTGCATGTAGCCTTATCCACAGATCGCTGAATAGGACTTCCTGACGTACGCTAATAACGTGCGTCGCTCCTCTCGTAGGAGTGGGAACGCCCCGAACTGAAAGGATTAGGGGAAAATCACGGTCTGGCAAAAAAGACAAGTGAATGCCTTCAAATACCTAAATGAAATAGAAACTTCTGATGAATCAAATAATACCTAAACAACATCGATTCCGGTATTTTGATCAAGAGACACAAAAGTATGACATTGCGCATCTAGGACAGGATCTGAGTTTTGCTGAGACTGAAGATAGTTTCTTTGTCTCGAAATCAAGAATTCCAAAAAACATCCTGATAAGAACTAATGAGCTAGTATATTTGATCGAGTTCCTGAAATGTGATGGAACTTTGTCGATTATTAGACATCCAACACATTTCATCGGTTCAGTAATTTTCACAAGTACTAACGAAGATTATTCCGCAGTTTTGTATTCAGTACTCTCCAAACAGTTTGATGGAATGCAAATTACAAAACGGAAAGACGGATTCAAGATTTCATCTTTAGCACTTGCAGTTCTCCTTGCATGCATTTACTCAGTTCCTGTTGGTCGAAAAACACTTGTTAGCAAAACGTGTATTCCTCCAAGGACTTTAGAGGAATCACAGATGATAGCTAGAGCTGTTATCGACACTGAGGGACACTTCGAAGAATACGCTGGAGATATTGTGATTGGAAATCAAGACAAACAGTATCTCTCTTCTTATCAAGACATAATCAAGCAATGGCTTGATATCAAAACGATTACTTTGTCTCCGAGTAAAGGGTGGACATATACAAACCGAATTTCAATATCGAAAGATGCTGACGTCTTGACGATTCAACAAATTCGATTACTCAATCCATCTAAACAATCACAACTTGATCTTTTTGCGAAAAGTATCCATGAATACTCAAATTCACGGGATATCTTGCGGCAAAAAGTAGCAGAGCAATTTACATCTCCGAAGACCATTCTTGAAGTATCCTCAATTCTCAAGATTACTCCCAATATTGTATTACGTATTATGAAAACGCTCAAATGTCGTCGGGTCTCGAAAAGAGGGCGAAAGACTGTCTTTTTGCTGGATCATATTCCCTAATCCCAGGAAACATCTTACTAGGGGCAGGAAAAGAAATCAAATGAGATTCCCTGAGTAACGGCGAGCGAAA